>NZ_JAMYPA010000003.1:0-370737 GCF_040320105.1 Mesorhizobium sp. M0778
GCCGCCGATGCTGCCAAAGTTCCCATCAGCCATCGCATCAAGAAATGCGCCTGGAACGACGACTATCTCATCAATGCCATCACTCATATGCGATAGCCCTGCCTTACAGGGGGAGATTTGCGCTCAGCCGCTTTCGCTAACAAAAAAGCCGCCAGGTTTCCCAGGCGGCCTTGGATGAATTTCTCGACGACGTCGCTTAATTCAGCTTCGACTTCAAATCCTGCAGCGAGGCGTTGAAAAGGTCGGCGCCGGCCTTGGCGTCGATCTTGCCGGCCAGCAGCGCGCGCGCGGCTTCGACCGCGATGTCGACGGCGCTGGCGCGCACTTCGCCGATCGCCTCGCGCTCGGCCTGGCCGATCTTCTGCTCTGCCAAGGCGGTACGCCGGGCGACATAATCCTCGGTCTTCTTGTGCGCCTCGGCGGCGAGCATGTCGGCTTCGCGCTTGGCGGCGGCGACGATGGCCGCGGCCTCCTGCTCGGCTTCCTTGCGCTTGCGCTGATATTGGCCGAGCAACTGCTGGGCCTCTTCGCGCAACCGGCGCGCTTCCTCGAGTTCGCTGCTGATCTTGTCGGCACGGGCATCGAGCGCCTTGGCGATCATGCCCGGCACCTTGATGTAGATGGCAATGCCGAGGAAGATTATGAGGGCAACGGTTGCCCAAAGCGTCGCGAGAGATGTGGCGTCCATGATGCGCTCCTCACCCGGCCACGGATTTGACCGCGGCCGCGATCTCGGCCTTGCTGGCCTTGCCGCCGACCAGCGCCTCGACGATGGCCGAAGCGGTGTCCTCGGCGATCGTGCCGACTTCCTTCATGGCATTGGCCTTGATGGAAGATATGCGCGCCTCGGCCTCGCCAAGCTTCTGGTCAAGCGCTGCCTCGATCGTCTTGCGGGCAGCCTCGGCTTCCGCCTTGGCCGCATCGTTGGCCTGCTGGCCGATCGCATTGGCCTTGCCCTTGGCTTCCGCCAATTCCTGCTCATAGGCGGCAACGGCGGCATCGGCCTCGCCTTTCAGCCGGGCAGCATGATCGAGATCCTGCGTGATGCGGTCGTTGCGCACGTCGATGATGCCGCCGACGCGCGGCATCACTATCCGCTTCAAGAAGAGGTAGAACAGCCCGAAAGTGATTGCCAGCCACAGCAGCTGTGACGGGTACGTCGCCGGATTGAATGGCGGGAACGTGCCGTGCGCCTCGGCAGGCACGCCGGTGGCGGCGTGCGTTTCGCCTTCCGTTGCGGCGGGCGCGGACTCTTGCGCAAAGGCAGATGTCACGAACATGGACTATCCCCGAAATTCAGACCCGCCGCAGGATCGCGGCCGGCCTGTTCAATTCTTCCCAATGTTCAGCCGAACAAGTATTCAGCCGAACAGGGCGAGAAGCGCGATGAGAAGCGAGAAAATACCCAGCGCTTCGGTCACGGCGAAGCCGAAAATCAGGCGGCCGAACTGGCCGTCGGCGGCCGACGGGTTGCGCAGCGCGCCCGCCAGATAGCTGCCGAATATGTTGCCGAGGCCAATGCCCGCGCCGCCCATGCCGAGGCATGCGATGCCGGCGCCGATGTACTTTGCTGCTTCTGCGTCCATTTGTTCAACTCCTTTGGATCTAAAATTCCGTTGCAAATTCGATCCGGCGGCAATGCCGGAAACCTTGTTAGTGCCCGGGATGCAGGGCGTCGTTGAGATACATGCAAGTCAGCACGGCAAAGACGTAGGCCTGCAGGAACGCGACCAGCAGCTCCAGCGCCGTCAGCGCCACGGCCATCGCCAGCGGCAGAACCGAGCCCGCCACGCCGACCGCGCCGAGCGCGCTCAGGCTGACGACAAAGCCCGAGAACACTTTCAGCGTGATGTGACCGGCAAGCATGTTGGCGAACAGACGAACCGAGAGGCTGACCGGACGCGAGACGAAGGAAATCACCTCGATCAGCACCACCAGCGGCAGCAGGTAGACCGGCACGCCATGCGGGACGAACAGCTTCAGGAAGCCAAAGCCGTGCTTGGTGAAGCCGTAGACGACGACCGTTCCGATCACCAGCGCAGCGAGGCCGAAGGTGACGATGATGTGGCTGGTGATGGTGAAGAAATATGGGAACAGGCCAAGCAGGTTGGCGACAAGCACGAACATGAACAGCGAGAACACGAAGGGGAAGAACTTCATGCCTTGCGTGCCCGCGGCGTCCCTCAGCATATTGCCGACAAATTCATAGGCCATTTCCGAGACCGACTGAAGGCGGCCGGGAACGAGGCTGCGGCTCGACGTGCTGAGGTAGAGAAACGCCGATGCAACAGCAACCGTCGCAAGCATAAACAGAGCCGAATTGGTGAAAGACAGGTCGTAGCCGCCGATGTGAATCGGAATGATCGGCTGAATCTGGAACTGGTGGATCGGATCGACCTTGTCAGCAGCCACTTTAAATCCCCATCGAAGCCGCAGACGGCTTGAGTATCCTGTTCAATGCGCCGGCATGCGGCGCCTCAATTCATTCTTTCGGATCGCGCGGTTTGTCGCCCGTTCCGAATTCCGACACAAGCCCGGCTGAACGCAGGACATTGAGCACGCCGGCGCCAAAACCCAGCAACAGCCCGACTATCAGACCCCATGGCGATGTCCCCGCCACGCGATCGATAAACCAGCCGAGAGCCGCGCCGACCACTATCCCGGCGATGAACTCGCTGGACAGCTTGAGCGCCTGGCCGTACCCGGCCACACTGCCCGCTTTCGCGTCGTCTTTCCCCTCGAGCCGGTCCGGCCGCCTTGTCGCAAGCGATGCTTCAAGGTCGCGCCGACGGCGCTCAAGATCGTCGTCGCGGATGTCGGCTTCATGCTGCTTGCCGCGGCCGGTTTTTCCGGTTCCGTCTGGCCCATTCTTGTCGGCCACGCAACCCCCCTGCCCGGTCAGACCGTCACCGTCCGTCCGCTTCTTAAAGTCGCCGGCAACATAGTTAGAGGGTCCGCGCCCGTCAAGCCACGAGCGGACGTTCAAGCTCAAGTATTTTTTCGTTATAAATCAGCTACTTGCTTGGGTGCGACATCGTGCCCGACGCGGTCTCTGGCGGGCTGCGGCCGAATCCCCACGACGACGGGTCTTCGATCGGCCGCTCTCCCGCGAAAGATGCAAGGGCTGCCCGAGCACTCAGCTCCAGCCGCCGCCATAGGTGCGGTAGAAGATATGCAGGCCGATCCTGGTCATTTTCTTCATCGTCCTCGCCCAGCCCGGATGGACGTAGTTGGCGTAATAATGGGTCGACGAGCCGACTTCCGGAATGAATATCTTGCCGGCTGTGACGGCCATGGCGACATCCTGGGCGGTCTTGTAGGCGGCGGGATTGTCGATGCGCTTCTTCCTGCCGTCGCAGGCGAAGGAAAACTGGCAGCGGTTGAACCAGTTGTCGTTCTGGTAGACGACGCCGCAGATCGAGTTCGGATAGGCCGGGTTGCGGACGCGGTTGAGGATAACCTGGGCGACGGCGGCCTGGCCGCGCACGGATTCGCCGCGCGCCTCGAAATAGATGCCGTTGGCGAGACAGGCCTGCTCCGGTTTGGAAAAGACGCTCGCCGGCAGCGGCGTCTGCATCCAAGAATGATCGCCCTTGCTCAGCGGTGGAATGAAGCGGCCATCGTTCGGGTCCTCGTCCTGCAGCAAGGCCTCGAAAGGCGATGCCTTGGCATAGTCGGGAGCCGACGAGGCATAGGCGGTTGCCAGCACGTCGGGATGATCGTTGTTGACCAGCGCGGCAAGCATCGCCGGCACGCCGGGATCCGGCTTCTTGTCGACGCGCGTGTGGAAGGCGGCGGCGATCTGGATTTCCTTGCCTTTGATCTCGGGCTTGGCGAAAGCCATCCTCAGGCCGCTGTCCATGCTTGGGCGGAGCAGTGAGGAGGTGCGCTCGAAGATCGAGCCGGCGTTGAAGTTCTTCGGCGGCGAGACGGGCGAGACCTGGATGATGCGGCCCTTCTTGTCGGCACGCGTGATACGGTTCTCGTCCGGCGTCGTGCCGGCGATGCCGCCCTTGCCGCGAAACGAGACGGAGCCGATGCCGGGCAGTTGGACGCCGGAGCCGGAGAGCGAGCCGGTGCTGCTGGAATCGAGGAAGGGCATTTCGGCGGCGTGAACGGAGCCGGCGACGGACTTCTCGACATAGGCGTTCCAGCGGACGCTCGGCGCCTCAAGGCCGGAGACCAGGCTTGTCATGTCCTGATAGGCAGCGACCGTCGGAAAGCCGATCCAGATGCCAAGGCCAATAATAAACGGAGACAGGAAGGAACGTTTTTTGTCACCGGCGGCGGCGACAAGCCGCGTCAAAACACGTCGATGCACGGAACTCTCCAGAAACGCAACGGACCCCACTGGAGAGCTACAATGATGCATTAACCTTGATGGGGCGTTAACAGCTTAGAACGTTGTTTTCCCATCTCATGTCGAAGTCAGGCGCTTTTGCGGCCATCGCTTGACGGAAGAAAGATCGGCCAGGCGATCAGTGCGCAAATAGCCGCACCCAGCCAGACGCCTGCCCACGAGCAGAGCACGAGAAGTCCGGGAATGGCGATCGGCACCAGGAAGAAGGCAATAAAGACCAGGCTGTTGGCGAGGCCGAGCGCCGTTCCGGCCTGGCTCGCGCCGGCCAGCGTCGCAAGCTCGGTGTAGGCGACGCCATGCCAGGAGGAGACGCAAATGCCGGCCACGACCAGCATCGCGACGATCGCCGGCGACAGCATCGGCACTTGGCCTGACAAGAATTGGGCCGCCAACAAGACGAGCGCCGCAAGCACGGTGAAGGCGATCAGGCTCAACAGGCTGCACAGACGCAGAAACGACCGGCGGTTGCCGTGACGGTCGGTGTAGCGGCCGCTCCAGACGCGCATGACCATGGCGCCGACCTGCACGGTGGCGAGGCTGGCGCTGATCACGGCTGTTCCCATGCCGGCGAAATCATGCAGGAAGACGGAAGCAAAGGTGAGCACCGCCACCTGCGGAAAGCACAGCAGGCCGATGGCTGTTGCGATGCGCCAGACGGCCGGGTTGCGCAGCGGCGCCGGGCCGGCCGGCAATGCCGTGCTGCTCGAATTGGTATCGTCATGCACCGGTGGCTGATGCAGCCAGCGCCAGGCGAGAGAGGTCGAGACGGCGGATGCAGCCGCCAGAAGTCCGAAGACCGCCGTGAAGCCATGGGCCGAAGCGAGCGACGGCAGCACGAGCGCGCCAAGCCCGCCGCCAAGCGGCACCGCTGTCTGCCTGATGCTCATGGCAAAGCCGCGCTCGCCTTCGCCGAACCAGGCCATGATGGCACGGCCGCTGGAGCCGTTGACGCTGCCGCCGAGCAATCCGGTGACCAGCAGGGCAGCGGCGAGAAGCGCGATGCCAGGAATGTGGGCCGGTGACGGCACGATCAGCGCGGCCATGACAAGCAGCCAAACCGCGGTTGCGCCGAGCCCGGTCAGCAGCACGCGGCGGTCGCCCCAGCGATCGGTCAGCAGTCCCCACGGCAATTCGCTCAGCGCTACGCCCAGGCCGAGAAGACCAAGCGCCATGCCGAGTTCGCCATTGGAGAGATGATAGCCCGAGCGCAGGAACACCGCCGTCGCCGGAATGCCGGAGAAGGTCGCGGAAAAGCAGGCATTGGCGGCGACGCCGATGCCCAGCACCTTCCAGCGATGATTGGCTCGAAGTGCCGCCGCTTCCGACGGGGCGGCAACGGCGCCTGGGCGAAACGGTTTGCAATCTGGTCCTGTGGCGACAGCAGACATGGTTCAGCTCCTGCATGGGCTGGTTGCGTTCGGTCTTGACGCGCTGTCTCTATCGCCATAGCTTCGTCCTGAATATCAGGAAGTTTTTGACGTAATGTCCCAAATACCAGGATTATTGCCATCCGACGCGTGACATTCCATCTCGACGTCCTGCGCAGCTTCGTCACCGGTATGGAGTTGGGCAGCTTCGCCAAGGCCGCCGACCGGCTCGGCCGCTCGACCTCGGCAATCAGCGCACAATTGAAGAAACTGGAGGAGCAGGCGGCGACGCCGATCTTCCGAAAGTCGGGGCGCAGCCTGGCGCTGACCGAGGCAGGCGAGACCATGCTGGGCTATGCGCGGCGGCTGATCGAGCTCAACGACGAGGCCGCGTCCGCCATCCACGACGTCGAGCTGGAGGGCTGGGTGCGGCTTGGATTGCAGGAGGATTTCGGCGAGGCGGTCCTGCCGGAGGTGCTCGGGCGCTTCGCCCGCGCCCATCCCAAGGTCAAGATCGAAGCCAGGATCGCACGCAGCCACGAGCTTGCCGAACGGATCATTTCGGGCAGCCTGGATATCGCGCTTGCCTGGCACAATGGCGCGACGCTGCCTTACAGCCGGCATGTCGCCGACGTCCAGATGCGCTGGATCGGCCCGACAAAACCGATCGAGATCAGCCTGCGCGATAGCGAGCCATTGCCGCTGGTGGCGCTTGAGGCGCCGTGCCTGCTGCGCAGCGTGGCGACCGAAACGCTCGACCGCGCCGGCCTGTCATGGCGGATGGCGTTCTCCAGCCCGAGCCTTGGCGGCATCTGGGCGGCCGTTGCCGCCGGGCTCGGACTGACGATCCGCACCGATATCGGCCTGCCGGCCACCGTCAGGGCGATGACGCCGGAGATCGCCGGACTGCCCGCCTTGCCCAAGATGGCGCTGTTCCTGCACCGCAAGGAGGCCGAGCCCGACCCGGTGGCGGCGCGGCTTGGCGACATCCTGCTGCAGGCGGCGCTGGAAGCGTTGCCGCAGACGCAAACAGCGCCTGTCCTGCGCAACGTGGCGTAGAGGAGAAGTGGCGCTCAGTGGCGCTTCTTTGCCTTGCTGGCGAACGGGTTGTCCGAGGTGCGCAAGGCGATGCGGATCGGCACGCCGGGCATGTCGAAAGCCTCGCGCAGGCTGTTCGAGAGATAGCGGACGTAGGATTGCGGCATCGCATCCGGCCGTGAGCAGGAGACGACGAAGCCCGGCGGCCGCGTCTTGGCCTGCGTGACATATTTGATCTTCAGCCGACGCCCGGCGACGGCGGGCGGCGGATGATGCGCCAGGATGCCTTCCAGCCAGCGGTTGAGCTTGCCGGTCGACACACGGCTGTTCCAAACTCGATGCGTCCTGATGACGCCATCCATCAGCTTGTCGAGGCCACGCCCGGTCTCGGCCGACACCGGCACCGCCTGCATGCCGCGCGCCTGCGGCAGCAGCCGCTCGGTTTTTTCGCGCAGCTCGGCCAGCAACTCCTGGGGATGGTCGATAAGGTCCCATTTGTTGAAGGCGATCACCGGGGCACGGCCCTCGCGGATGATCAGGTCGGCGATCTGCAGATCCTGCTTCTCGAAGGGAATGGTGGCGTCGAGCACGATGATGACGATCTCGGCAAACCGGATGGCGCGCAAGCCGTCCTGCACCGACATCACTTCGAGCTTTTCGTGGATCCTGGCCTTGCGGCGCATGCCGGCGGTGTCGAACAATTTTAAGCGGCGCCCATGCCAGTCCCAGTCGACCGAGATGGAATCGCGGGTGATGCCGGCCTCGGGGCCGGTCAACAGCCGTTCCTCGCCGATCAGCGCGTTGATCAGCGTCGACTTGCCGGCGTTGGGACGGCCGACGACGGCGATGCGCATCGGCTTGGTGTCGTCATAGCTCGGCTCTGCGTCCGGGTCGGTGATGTCCTCGCCGATCAGCACCTCGCTGGCGGCGACCTCATCCTCGCCGGCCTCTTCGTCCTCGCCGAAGGCGCGCGCCTCGCCAAGTGCCGCGATCACCGCGTCGCGCAGATCGGGCAGGCCCTGGCCGTGTTCGGCCGAGACCGGGATCGGTTCGCCAAGGCCGAGCTCCCAGGCCTCCAGCATGCCGCCCTGGGCGCCGCGCGCCTCGGCCTTGTTGGCAACGACGACAACCGGCTTGCCGGACTTGCGCACGATCTCGGCGAACGTCTTGTCGTCGGGCATCAGCCCGGACTTGGCATCGATCGTAAAAAAGATCAGGTCGGCCTCGCGGATGGCGATCTCGGTCTGGGCGCGCATGCGGCCGGGCAGCGTCGAGGCGGCCGCATCCTCGAAGCCGGCGGTGTCGATGACGTCGAAATGCAGATCGTAGAGTTTTGCGGCATGGACGCGTCGATCGCGGGTGACGCCCGGCGTATCGTCGACAAGCGCCAGCTTCCTTCCCACCAGCCGATTGAAAAGGGTCGATTTGCCGACGTTAGGCCGGCCGATGATGGCGACTTTGAAGGTCATCCGGCCCTGCTATGCATGTCGTTGCCCCAAAACCGCTGTGCACTTTTGGGCGACATGCATTACGATACACCGCCCGAGCCGCGGATCAGCTCCGACATCAACGTCGCCCGCTCGCGCGTGTTGCGCGGGGCGCCGTCGTCCGCGGCGATCTGGTCGAACAGCTTCAATGCATCCGCCGCCTTGCCTTCCTTCCAGGCGGCAAGGCCAAGCGCCTCGCGCGCCGTATGGCGCAGCGTGTTGGTGTCGGCGGTCAGCGCCTCGACGCGGCTGGAGACATCGGCGAAAGAGCCATGGTCGACCAGAAGCAGCGCTGCCCTGAGCCGCGCCATGTCGCGAATGCCGGAGGGGATCTTGGTGTCGGCGGCGACCTCGTCGAAATCCTTGACGGCGGCGTCGACGTCGCCCTTGTCCGCCTTGACGGTTGCCGCACGCATGCGGGCGAGCAGCGGATAGGCGCCGTAGCCGTCCTTCTCAAGCCCCTCCAGAGCGGCAAGCGCCTCGTCGTTCTTGCCCTCATTGGCAAGCTTTAGCGCTTGCGAGAAGGCATCCCCCGAGCGGTTGGCGCGGGTCTCGTCCCAATAGCGGTAGCCGACGACAGCAGCGGTGCCGAGCACCACCAGCACGGCCAGCACAAGCACGGCGGGACCGAAACGGTCCCACAGCGCATGCGCCTGATCGCGACGAATCTCTTCGTTGACTTCGCGGATAAAACTGTCGTCCGACATGGATCAAAACCATTCATGCCCCGGCCGGGGCGGTTGATGAGCCCGCGTTTTAGCGAAATTTCGCCGGCATGGAAGGGGTTCGGCAGGAAAATCGCCCATTCACGAGGCAACCACCGCCAACGGCGGCCGCGCAGGTCGATCGTACCCGTGCCATATTTCACCGGTAGGCGGTGCTTCTACATTCCTCAATCCGGTCAGATGCCTTTGTCCCGTTTGTCCCGCGTTGTTGCGTTTTCGATTGCTACCGGCGCGGCTTTTGCCGACCCGCCGGCGGCGCCGGCAAAACCGAAGCAGATCGTCATCATCTCGTTCGACAGCGCCCGCGACATTTCGCAGTGGCAGCGCAGCCGGGCATTGGCCGCACGCACAGGCGCGCATTTCACCTATTTCGTCTCGTGCGTGTTCCTGCTGTCGCCCGAGACACGCAAGCAATACACCGCGCCCGGCAAGACAGAAGGCAAATCGAATATCGGCTTTGCCGCTTCCAAACAGGAAGTCGCCGAGCGGCTCGAGCAGATCAACCTCGCCGCCAGGGAAGGCCACGACATCGGCAGCCATGGCTGCGGCCATTTCGACGGCAAGGACTGGAGCAAAGCCGACTGGCTGAGCGAGTTCGGCTCGTTCAAGCACATTCTCCAAAACGCCTATTCGATCAACGGCATCGCGCCCGAACCAACGGGCTGGCGCGATTTCGCAGGCAAGGCAGTGGTCGGCTTCCGCGCGCCTTATCTGTCGGCAAACAAGGCGCTCTACGAGGCGCTGCCCGCGGCCGGTTTCCTGCTCGACGCAAGCGGCGTTTCGCGCGGGCCGGTCGAGCCGCCGACCGTCAACGGCATCACGCGCTTTTCGCTGCCGCAGATCCCGGAAGGGCCGAGCTCAAGGCGCGTGATCGCCATGGATTACAATCTCTATGTCAGACATTCCGGCGGCTTCGAGCGGCCGAGCATGGCAGAAGAGTTCGCTGACCGGACCTATCACGCGTTCCGCGCCGCCTTCGATGCGCAATACCAGGACAAGCGCATTCCGCTTGAGCTCGGCTTCCACTTCACGCTGATGAATGACGGCGCCTACTGGAATGCGCTGGAACGCTTTGCCGGCGAGGTCTGCGTCAAAGCGGACGTCGAGTGCATCAGTTTTCACGATTATGTCGCGCGGCGAGGCGAAAAGCAGGCGGCGGTGGGCGGCTGAGCCGCCCAGCGCCCTCCACCCGATTTTCTTAGCTTGCTGGCTGATCCTCAGGGCGCAGGCCAGCTTGCTCCCGTTCCAGATAGTGCTGATCGATTACCGGCAGCGGTGCCCCTTCAAGGGTCGCTTCGAACGCGCGCAGACGTTTGTAGATAGAAATCAACTCGACGATAGTAGGCCAGGAATTGACGAGATACTGGAACGAACTGGCGACTTGGGAAAAGGCGGAGACGACCTGCTGAAAAATGCCGAAGCTTATCTTGCCTACAGCGAGAGTCGGAACAAGAATAAGTGTGGCGAAAACATTGTCTACCTGGAGATAGAGATACCTGACCATGTCGAAGTAGACATAATGAGCGTAGAGGGTGAAATAGTTCTTCCGAACATTCGCGAACAGCTCAGCTAGGGTTGGCGGTTGCGCTCTTGCCATATCGTCCTCACCAAGGACAAGTTCCTTGCGCAGAGCGGCTTCAACCCGTTGATTCCGAAATTCCAGGCCAGGAAGCTTGACCCCGACCACGGCCAACAACCCAGTGCCGAACAACGACCACACGATTGCGGCGATGACCAGTGGATAGGGAATCGCTCCGACGATGGGAAGGGTTGGGACATGACGAGACAGAGCTGCCAGCAAGGGCAGGAATGCGATGAGGGTCATAACGGAATCGATGAAGTTCACTCCCAGCCCTTGCATTGTGCTCGAGAAGCGCATCGTGTCGTCCTGAACGCGCTGCGACGCCCCTTCGATATGACGTAGCCTCGGCCAATAGGCGGTAAAATAGTCGTTCATGGCCGTCCGCCAGCGGAAGACATAGTGCCTGACGAAGAAGACGTTCAAAACCGCGATGGTCATATAGACCAGCGCCAAAGAGAGGAACTGCCACACTCCGTAGTAAAGCTCGGCAGGCGTGACAGAGCCGGGCGTGGTCAGGGCCCTCTGCACCATGTCGTAGAACATGCCACGCCAATCGTTCAGCGCCACACTTATCTGGACGATGAAATTAGTGACAAAAACAACCAAACCAGAACCAAGGATCGACCAATTCTGCCAGGGATGGGGGGCGTACAGCGCCCAAAAAAGGTAAAATATGCCGATACCAGCGAAGAAATATCCGTAGAACCAGAGGAATGACGGCGTCAGGAATCTCACTGGGCTTATGACAGGCGCTGCCTGCGGATCGACTGGCGGCATGCCAAGCATCGTGCCGAGGTGTTCGCCGCCGAAAAACCAAAGAACAACGAGCAGAAGGCTCCAGACGGCCGCCGAGGTGAAAAACAGCTTCGGCTGCGGAAAAAACGATACAAACACTGTGGGAAAATCCTCGGTCGATGCGCAAATCAGCGGGTTCAGCGGGCATAAAGTCACACATTAGTGGGAAAGAAAATGCCCGCTACCCGACGCCCGGTGCCGAGCAAGACCATAATCATGGCGATTTTGGCGCAGCCGACCAGGCGATCGCGCCGGAGGCTAGCAGGACGGCGGCGGCCACGATCGAGGCAAGGAAAAAGTTACCCGAGGCCTGCGCAAGCAGCCCGGCGACGATCGGGCCGATGATCTGGCCAAGGCCGAAGGCGGCCGTCATTACCGCCAGCATCCGGCGTGGTGCTTGCGGAGCAAGCTGCCTGCCGGCCTGCAGGCCAAGCGCGGTGATGGCAATGAAGGTGCCGCCGACAAGAAGGCCGCCGAGCAGCGGCCCGGTGCACCCGCCCATGACGACACTGGCGCTGACGCCGACCACCTCGACCAGGCACCCCAAGGCGTAGGTGGCATAGAGCCCGATTTTAGCCGCGAGCTTCTGCCACAGCCAGACCGAGGGAAAACCGGCAAGTCCGGTGACCATCCAGACCACAGTCTCGAAGACGCGGCTGCCGCCGCCCTGGCGGACGATGGCGACCAAGAACGTTGCCGTGACGATGTAGCCGAAGCCGAACAGGCCGTAGGCGACGATGATCTTCACCAGCGACTGGTGTGTCGGCAATGCCGGCTCGCTCCCGGTGGTGCTGTTCGCGGCCGAGGTGCCGCCGGCCAGCAAGGCGACGGCGGCAAAGCCGCAGGCTGAAATCACCGCCGACCACAGCCAGCCCGCAGCCCAGCCGGCATGTTCGGTGACGAGGACTGCCAACAGCGCCGAAGACGCCGCGATGCCGAGGCCGACTCCGCCGAAATACAGCGCCTGCAGGTCGCTTCGCCCGGCTGCGGCGAGATGACCGAAAACGATGCTGGTCATGAAGACCAGCACGAAAGCGCTGGCGAGGCCAGCAAGAAAGCGGATGAGGAGAAAGGCGGGCATCGTGCCGGTCAGGCCCATCAGCCCGGCGAGGATCGCAGTGGCGGCAAGGCCGGCCAGCATCAGGTGGCGCTCGCGGCCTTGCGCCCAGCCGTCGGTGGCGGCAAGCGCGCCGACGAGGTAGCCGAGATAATTGGCCGATGCGATCCAGCCGGCATCGGCCGGCGACAGGCCGAGCTCTTCCATCATTCCGGGCAGGATCGGCGTATAGACGAAGCGGCCGATGCCCATGGCGACGGCCAGGGCGATCATGCCGGCGATTGCCAG
This sequence comes from Mesorhizobium sp. M0778, assembly GCF_040320105.1. Lineage (NCBI taxonomy): Bacteria > Pseudomonadati > Pseudomonadota > Alphaproteobacteria > Hyphomicrobiales > Phyllobacteriaceae > Mesorhizobium > Mesorhizobium sp. M0778. The sequence continues at coordinate 12,700 of NZ_JAMYPA010000003.1, forward strand.
GCGCAAGGGCGAAGCGATGTTCATCGCGGTGCACCATAGGTGCGCCTGCCGGTGAGACAATCCGCCTTTTATTGGGCCAGAAGTGTTCGCGGCCGCGTCGGCGGCTGGCTCACCTGAGTGCTTCGTTCAGGAGACTCAGTCGCAGCAGGTCCTTGTCGAGGCCGTCTCATAATGAGTGCGACGCGCGGTCAGCCTGAACGGCATGTCGGCGAGTTCGCGCTCCGACATGGTATCGAGGAGCGGATGCGCCAACGGATCGGTCACCCGATTGATGGCCTGGCTGTCATGCCGGTGTGGCTGCATTCCAATCGGAGAAAAGGCGCCGAGCCATGATAAAATCTTCATCGGATTTGCCTCCTCACTCTGAGTAACCCACCTAGAATCCGGCATTCGGCAGCGCTTGGCAATTGAGGTTTCAGCCGTACGAGTTTAGAGAAACTGTATGGCTATGCTGAACCGTGTCCATCTCAACGGCCTGCGCGCCGTCGAAGCCGTCGCCCGCCTGGGCTCGCTTGCAGCGGCGGCCGGCGAGCTCAACGTCTCGGTCAGCGCCGTCAGCCAGCAGATCAACCGGACCGAAAAGCAGCTCGGCCGGACGCTGTTCGAACGAACGCCAGCTGGCCTCGTGGCGACCGAATTCGGTGCCATCTTCACAACGCGGCTCAGCGCAGGCTTTCGCGAACTTGCGCAGGCGATGGCGCTTGCCGATGAAAGCTCGGAGTGCACGCTGGTGGTTTCGGTGGCGCCGGCTTTCGCCTCGAAATGGCTGCTGCCGCGGCTGTCGCGGCATTTCGCCCGCCATCCGAACGTGCTCCTGCGCATCGATGCCTCGGTGCGGCTTGCCGATCTCGATCGCTCGGACATCGACGTCGCCATCCGGCTCGGCGACGGCAAATGGCCGGGCGGGCGGGCAGAATTGCTGCTGGCGCAGGAGGTGTTTCCGGTCTGTGCACCGGTGATCGCCAGCAAGCTGAAATCGATCGAGGACCTTGCTTTGACCTGTGCGATCACCGACGAAAGATCGATGATCAGCTGGGGGAGCTGGTTCGAAGCGGCGGGGGTGGAGCCGGTCACCTTCATGAAGGGCGCGCGCTTCACCGATCCGATGCTGTGCCTGGAATCGGCGATTGCCGGTCACGGCGTCATGCTCGGCTGGCAGTTGCTGGCCGCCGACGCACTGGCCGACGGCCGGCTCGTCGCGCCGTTCGGCGTACGCGCGCAGAGCGGCCTCGGCTATTGGCTGGTGACTTCGGCCAGCAAGGGCGAAAGCCGCAAGGTCAGGGATTTCAAGACCTGGATGCGCGAAGAGATCGAGGCGACGATGGCGCAGTTCAGATCGCTCGAGAGGGCCAGCTAGGACGTAGACTCATTACCGCGTAGCCAGATGCGGATTGCGACGAGTTTGAGCGCGGTAAGATAGTTCTCAGCCAGCTTGTCGTAGCGGGTTGCGATGCGGCGGAATTGCTTCGCTTTGTTGAAGAAGCGCTCAACTAAGTTGCGGGCCTTATACAAGAAGGGGCTGAAGCAGATCGGGTCCTTGCGGTTGGCCTTGGGCGGGATGTTGGCCCATGCTTTTCGCTCGCTGACCGCATTGCGCAAGGCGTCGGCATCATAGCCCTTGTCGGCGAGTAGCATGGCACCCTCCGGCAAATCCGTGATCAGGTCCGCGGCCGAGGTAATGTCACTCATCTGACCTGCCGTGAGCATCAGTTTGATCGGCATGCCTTTGGCGTCGACAAGAGCATGGATTTTGGTTGTCAGCCCGCCTCGGGAACGACCGAGACAATGATCTCGATCCCCCTTTTTTGCCGTCGCGCCCTGCTGATGGACGCGAACAATAGAGGTGTCGATCATCTGCACCTTGCCGTCATGGACTTTGGTGATAGCACGCGCCGATCATCGACACGCGGCACACCTCGTGGCCTTTTTGGGCAAAAGTGGCTTGATCACGTGCCATTCGAAGTCGGTCAGGTCATATCGGCTCATGCAGAGTCTGGAATCAGATTCCCCTGCAATAGGAAAGCCGCCAGTCGACAATCGACCTCTTAGCGGACGTATTTGATCAATTCACAGGTGGTCTTGGGAGTGCCGCAGCCACGAAGTCTTGACCTCGGAATTGCAGTGCCAATGGTGTTCAGCCACCAGCACGGCAAGTCCGGACGTTCCGCAGGGGTCGTTAGTTGCGGCCGTTGTCGTCGATGGCGAGGGAACTCGACAGCTCGCGATAGGTATCGATCTGCTGCTGCAGAATGGCAATCTTCTGCTCTGCCGTGGCAATGGCATCGGCACCGGCAAGGAAACGGTGGGGCAGCACGTCCCCAGCCGCGAGCGTGATCAGGGCGCGCGCAAGCTTGGCGGGGTCACCCCCTTGCTTGCCGTTTTGAGAACGCCAGAAAGCGATCTGCGCCGTCCGCCGCTCATGGTAGTCCTCGACGGAAGGCGCGGCATAGTTGGTCGACTCTTCCGTGAGAAGCTCGGTGCGGAAGAAGCCGGGGTTCACGATCATCGTCTCGATGCCGAACGGCACGACTTCGGTCTGCAGCGCCTCCATCCAGCCGTCGAGGCCGAACTTCGAGGCTGAATAGGCCGAGCAGAACTCGAAACCCATCAGCCCGGCCGTCGAGGAGATCGAAATGACCCTGCCGGACCGCTGGTTGCGCATCGCTGGCAGAAAGGCCCGCGTCACCTTCATGGGACCGACGAGGCTGGTGCTGAGCTGCAGTTGCATCTGTTCGGCGGTCAACTCTTCGAAGTACCCGGCAAAGAAACTCGCCGCATTGTTGACCAGCACGTCGATGCGGCCAAACCGGTCAAGCGTTGCCTGGGCAGCGGCTTCGGCGTCGGCCGCGCTCGTCACGTCCAGCTTGACGATAAGGAGGTTCTCGGACTTTCCGACGGCCCTTGCGACCTTTTCCGTGTTGCGGCCGGTTGCCACCACCTTGTGGCCCGCCGCCAACGCGGCCTTGGCGATATCCAGACCGAGGCCCCGGCCTGCGCCGGTGATGAACCAAACACTCATATTGGGCTCCTGTTGTCTAGGCCGCAGCTCGGCCTCGAATTCGGACGGATGGCCAGCATGGGCTGACGTCCCATGCTGGTACCCATCCGCTAGCGGACTGCATCACTGCGGAAGGCCGGCGCCTTCGGTGATGATGCGAAATCCTTCGGTCGACTTGGTAAAAAACTGCCGGGCCGCCGTGTATCCCGGCGAGTTGTAGTAGCGCTTGGCGTCAGCAAGGCTCGGGAACTCGGCGATGGCGATCACCGATCTCGAGCTTCCTTCGATGGCAGTGACATTAGGATTGTAGACGATCACGCGGCCGCCATACTGGGTGACGAGCGGCGAGGCGGCTTCGATGTACTGCTGAAACACCGCCTGATCCTTGATGTCATAGCTGCCGATCATGTAGGCGCGGGGGACGGCGCCCGTCGCTTCCTGAGCAAAGGCGGCCGGGCTCACGATCATGGTGAGAGCGGTGAGCGCGCCCACGATTACCTTCTTCATTTTGTTCTCCTTCAGTGGGCCAGTTGGACGGTAGGCATTGCGCGGAGAGTTGCTCCGGTTGACCGTCTGGCCTTGATGTCAGGAAGTTAGCTCCTTTAGCGGCATGCAATTAGATGGTATAATTTGCATGAGCTTAGAAGGGGGATTGATGAATGCGTCGCGACAGCCTGGATGACTTCCTGACCTTCATCGCCGTCGCCCGCGAGCGCAGCTTCACCAAGGCGGCCGCCATGCTCGGCGTGTCGCAGTCGGCTCTGAGCTATTCGATCCGGACGATGGAAGAGCGCCTCGGCGTTAGGCTGCTGACCCGCACGACCCGCAGCGTCTCGCTAACCGAAGCGGGGGATCGCCTGTTTCGAAGCATCGCTCCCAAGTTAGATGAGATCGCAAGCGAGATTGCCGCCCTCAGCGCCCTGCGCGACAAGCCGGCCGGCACAGTCCGGATCACCACCGTGGAGCATGCCGGCGAGACCATCATCTGGCCCGCCATGGTCGGGCTCATGCGCGACTATCCCGACATCAGGGTCGAGATTATCCACGACTACGGCTTGGCAGACATTGCGGCCGATCGCTTCGATGCGGGTGTACGGCTTAGCGAACAGGTGGACAAGGACATGATCTCGGCGCGCGTTGGGCCAGACTTCCGCATGGCGGTTGTGGTAGCGCCTTCATACTTCGCAAGCCGCTCCCGTCCGGTCACGCCTGAAGACCTTGCCGATCATGCGTGCATACCCCTGCGACTGCCCACAGGCGGCTGTGCACCGTGGGAGTTTCGCAAGGAGGGGCGGGAGTTGAAGGTGCGCGTTCAAGGACACGCCGCGTTCAACACCCTCGCGATGATCTGTCAGGCCAGCCTTGAAGGATTCGGGCTCGCCTATCTGCCCGAGGATCTGGTGACCTACCCACTCGAACAGGGTCGCCTGGTGCGTGTTCTTGAGGACTGGTGCCCCCTTCGGCCGGGATATCACCTGTATTATCCAAGCCGGCGCCAACACTCGCCGGCTTTCGCACTCGTGCTGGAAACGCTGCGCTACCGCGACTGAGTGCGGTTGAAATAAGGGTCGTCAGACCTCGACGACCATGGCACCTATCCAAGCCGCCCAGTACAGGAAGTCCGGAGCGTCCGTTTCCCACCGATCCCAGTCTTCCCCAATTTATGAGTTCACGGCCTAGGGCTGCCGGCGTCATCAGAGTGGAAAGGTCGGTAGCGCCGGTCTATGTAAGACACAGTCCCCAATCACGGCAGGCAGGATCATGACCACACATTCGCGCGGCGTTTCCGCAACCATCGACCCGGTAAAGCTCGACAGGCTGGCGGAGGTCGCCGTCAAGGTCGGGCTGCAATTGCAGCCGGGGCAGGATCTGGTGCTGACCTCGTCTATCGCCGCGCTGCCTCTGACGCGGCGGATCGTCGAGCACGCCTACAAGGCAGGTGCGGGCCTGGTGACGCCGATCTTCAACGATGACGAGATCACGCTGGCGCGCTTCCGCTACGGCGCCGACGCCGGCTTCGACCGCGCCGCCGGCTGGCTCTTTGAAGGCATGGCAAAAGCCTTCGCCAATAATGCGGCGAGGCTTGCCGTGCGCGGCGAGGATCCGTCGCTGCTTTCTTCTCAGGACCCGGCAAAGGTGGCGCGTGCCAACAAGGCGAATTCGATGGCTTACCAGCCGGCGCTGGAGAAGATCACCGGCTTCGATATCAACTGGAACATCGTCGCCTATCCCGATCAGGCCTGGGCCAAGCAGGTTTTCCCGGACGACGCCGAAGACGTCGCCGTGGCCAAGCTAGCCGACGCCATCTTTGCGGCCTCGCGGGTGGACGTCGAAGACCCGATCGGCAACTGGACGGCGCACAATGCGGCGTTGAAGACCCGCACCGAATGGCTGAACGGCCACAATTTCCACGCACTGCATTTCACCGGCCCCGGCACCGACCTGACCGTCGGACTGGCCGAAGGCCACGAGTGGATGGGTGGTGCCTCGACCGCCAAGAACGGCATCACCTGCAACCCCAACATCCCGACCGAAGAGGTTTTCACCACGCCGCATGCAAGGCGCGTCGAGGGTCATGTCACCAGCACCAAGCCGCTGTCCTACCAGGGCACGCTGATCGACGGCATTGCGGTGCGTTTCGAGGCGGGGCGCATTGTCGAGGCCAAGGCCACGAAGGGCGAGGATGTGCTGCAAAAGGTGCTGGACACCGACGAAGGCTCGCGCCGTCTCGGCGAGGTGGCGCTGGTGCCGCATTCCTCGCCGATCGCCAAGAGCGGGCTGCTGTTTTTCAACACGCTGTTCGACGAGAACGCCGCCTGCCACATTGCGCTCGGCCAGTGCTACTCGAAGTGCTTCGTCGACGGCGCCTCGCTCAGCCAGGACGAGATCGCGGCGCGCGGCGGCAACAAGAGTTTCATCCACATCGACTGGATGATCGGCTCCGACAAGATCGACATAGACGGCATCCACAAGGACGGCAGCCGCGTGCCGGTGATGCGCAAGGGCGAGTGGGTTTAGGCCCGGGATCGCTAAGCGAAGGCCAGCAAGCATCGGCGCCTGCTGGCCCATGCGGAGTTGGCAATGGAGCTCGCGGTCAAGCGCATCTATGAGCCGCCGGCGCCCGATGACGGGCAGCGGGTGCTCGTCGATCGCATATGGCCGCGCGGCATCGCCAAGCAGGACGCGGCGCTGACGGCCTGGCTAAAGGACATCGCGCCAAGCGACGCGTTGCGCAAATGGTTCGGCCATGAGCCGGCGCGCTGGGCGGAGTTCCAGCGGCGATACCGCGATGAGCTCGAACGGAACGGCGAGGCGGTGGCGGAACTGCGCGCCTTGCTCCGTGAAGGCAAGGTGACGCTGCTCTACGGCGCCCATGACGAGGCGCACAACAATGCGGTGGCACTGGCTAGCTATTTGCGTGAGAACAATTAGTCACGCCGGCGGGACAGCACCCCTCTCTGTCCTGCCGGACATCTCCCCCTCGTGGGCCCCCAAGGGGGGGAGATTGGCAGCTTCGCCGAAAGCGCCCTTCTTTGGAGACTAGCGAACGCCGAAGTGACATCCAATCACCCCACTAGAGTGGGAGATGTCCGGCAGGACAGAGGGGGCGCGACGGATCGCGGCGGGTCGGTCCTATTTCCCACTCACCGCCTGCTGATAAACATCAGGCTTGAAGCCAACGAGAACCCTGTCGCCAAGTTCCAGCACCGGTCGCTTTATCATCGTCGGTTTGGCCAGCATCAGCGCCTTGGCCTTGTTCTCGTCCAGACCCAGTCTGTCCTCCTCCGACAGTTCGCGAAACGTCGTGCTCGCCTTGTTGAGCAGGATTTCCCAGCCGACCTTGCCTGACCAGCCGTTCAGCCGATCCGCGTCAAGCCCGTCTGCCCTGTAATCGTGAAAGCGATAGGCAACATCATGGCTCGCCAGCCAGGAACGCGCCTTCTTGACCGTATCGCAATTGGTGATGCCGTACATGGTGATCGTCAAAACGCTTCCTCGGATCGGTCGAATCTGATGGCACCCTAAAACCGTGCCTCTCACTTTTCCAGCTGCCTTGCCAGGCATCCGTGATTTTTGCGCTTGCCAATAGTAAGGAATTTTCCTAACTATTGTCCCGAGCTAATTTTGGTCACGCGGAATGGCCGAGGCAAGGAAATGACCATGACGAGCCTGCAGACCGAAAGCCCCCCACCGATCGACGGCATTTTCCGTGCGCTCGCCGATCCGACCCGGCGGCGCGTGGTCGAGCGGCTGAACCGAAGCCCCGCCTCGGTCAGCGAGCTTGCCCAGCCGTTCGAGATGGCCCTGCCATCCTTCATCGAGCATCTCAGGGTTTTGGAAGGCTGCGGGCTGGTGCGTTCGGAGAAGGCCGGCCGCGTCAGGACCTACCGGCTTGCGCCGGAGCCGCTGAAGCTCGCGGAAAGCTGGCTGGCCGAGCAGCGTGAGCTGTGGGAGCGCCGTCTCGACCAGTTCGACGACTACGTGCTGAAACTCAAGGAGACAGACAGATGAATATGGTCGCGTTTTTTCAACCCGATCCGAAGCTCGACCTCGTGCTCGAACGGACGATCGAGGCGCCACGAGAACTGCTGTGGACGGCCTTGACGAAGCCCCAGCATGTCCGCCAATGGTTCACGCCGAAGCCGTGGATCATCACCGATTGCGAGATCGACCTGCGGCCCGGCGGTCTGTTCCGCACCCGCATGCAGTCGCCCGACGGCAAGGAGGTCAACGACAGGCGTTGCTGCTACCTCGAGATCGTCCAGAACGAGCGGCTGGTGTGGACCGATGCGCTGCTGCCCGGCTACCGGCCGTCAGGCGACCCATTCATCACAGCCGTCATATCGCTGCAATCGCAGGGCGAGGCGACGCGCTACACCGCGACCGCTATCCACCGCGACGAAGCCACGCGCAACAGCCACGAGGAGATGGGCTTTTACGACGGCTGGGGCACGGTGGCGGATCAGTTGGCGGGCTACGTCAAGACGATCTGAGGGGACCCTGGCTTGGCTCACATTGCGGCCACGGAATCGTCGTGGCCGTTCAACCGCCAGCGCCCGAGCTCTTCGTACCGGCCTTGCCGGATCAGACTGCGGATGAGCACAAAGTCACGTACGGTCCAGCTGATGGGTTCGATCGCCCGTTCTCGAACCCTTTGAACCCGCAATTTGTCACGAAGCAATGTAACATGAGGTTCAAAGGAGCTCCCCACAAAGGGCTTCAGCGGGCTGTCGGCGATCAGGGCGGTAAGATTGCGCCAGAACGCTTGCAGCGGCGGGACGCCGTCGCTGCCACGCAGCACCAACGCACCGCCGCCGAAAGCCGACAACCGATCGAACGACACCTCAAACGGTTTCGCCTGGACCATCGAGGCGACGTGGCGGGCGATTTTGACCAATTCCTCCGGCAGTCCATCATAGTCGCCGAGCCCAATAAGCGAGATGTGCAGGCGTTCCGCCGGAAACACTTGCCCTCGCAATCCCGATTCTCGCCGCCAGACGGCGGCCCGGCGTGCAAGCGGCACGGCGATCGTACTTTCAAGAAGAATGGCGAAGAACAGCCGGTCATTCCAGCGCCGATCCAGCTCCTGCCAGTTGAACACGGCTTGGCCGTTTTCGGTGATCCTGAATGCGGGCAGCTCATTCATGTTCATTGCTCCTCTCAAAGCCATTCCCGCCCAGCCAAGCAGAATAGAACAAAAAGGGAACAAATCAAACGAAAATGATACGAGCGCCGGTACTGGCAGCACCAACGCTCGCAACCACATTTCGGTCGGCCGTATGTTGATGGCTCAGGCGCCGTCGCCGATGATGCCCTTGATCTCGAGGAAATCGTGGATCGCCCGGTCGGCGTATTCGCGGCCGTTGCCTAGCTGGACAGCATAGGGCAGTTGGCGCCACGGCGCAGGCTGATATGCGCCACGTCGCCGACGCTGAATTGAAAACCCTCCGCCCGGCGCGGCGCGTCGATCACCACCTGTGTCCCCTGCCCCAGCTCCGCATGAAGGCGCAAGGTGCGGCCGTGGAAGACGATGCTGTTCACCCGCACCGGTACAGTGCCGGCCGCCGCTTCGGTCGTCGCCAAAAAATCCTCTGGACGCACGCCGATGGTGCGCACCGTGCCCTCGCCAGGCAGTTCGCCCGTCTCCGAAACCGCTTCCAGCGGCAGGGCGCCGGCGGCGAACCGCAAGCGCTCGCCGTCACGGCCGACGAAGCGCGACTGCAGAAGGTTCATCGTGCCGATGAAGCTGGCAACGAATTTGGTGGCGGGCCGGTCGTAGAGGGTCGCCGGCGGCGCAATCTGCTCGATGCGGCCTTTGTTCATGACGACGATGCGATCAGAGATCGACAGCGCCTCGGTCTGGTCGTGCGTGACCATGACGAAAGTGGTGCCGAGGCGCGACTGCAGTCGCTTCAATTCGACCTGCATCTGTTCGCGCAGATGCGCATCGAGCGCCGATAACGGCTCGTCGAGCAGCAGCACGCGCGGTTCGCAGACGATGGCGCGGGCAAGCGCGACGCGCTGGCGCTGGCCACCCGACAATTCGGACACGCGGGCGCCGAGCTTTTCAGCAAGGCCGACCATGTCGAGCGCTGCGCCGACGCGCTTTGCCTGTTCGGCACCGGAGAGCTTGCGCAGCGACAAGCCGAAGCCGACATTTTCGGCGACGTTCATGTGCGGGAACAGCGCGTAGTCCTGGAATACGGTATTGACCGGACGGTCGAAGGGCCTGAGCGCACTGATGTCGCGGCCTTCGAGCAGAACCTTGCCGCTCGACGGGCTTTCGAAGCCGGCGATGACCCGCAGGCTGGTGGTCTTGCCGCAGCCGGATGGTCCGAGCAGGGTCAGGAACTCGCCGCGCGAAATATCGAGATCGACGGCATCGAGCCCGACGATGCTGCCGGGGAATATCTTGGAGACCTTGTCCAGCCGGACGAGTGGATCAGGTGCCATTGCGAACCTCGGACGGCTTGGTCGTGTTGACCCACAGGATCTGGCAGCGCTCGCTGCCCGGATTGCGGAAAGCATGCAGCAAGGTGCTCTTGAAGGCGAAGCTGTCGCCGGCCTTCAGGCCGTATCTGGTCGAATCGACCACCAGCTCGACCTCGCCCGAAAGGACGAACCCGAATTCATGGCCGGCATGGGCGTAGGCTTCGGCGGTGCCGCCACCGGCCTCCACCGTCACCAGCATGCCGGTCAGCGCAGCAGCCGGCGGCGACAGCAGCGACTTGGCGATGCCTTCCGACTTGACCGGGATCTGACGCCGGCTGTTGGCGCGCACACAATAAAGATCGTTGCCGGCGTCGTTGCCGTCGGCGATCAGCGCGGACGGCTCGATGTCGAGGGCGGCGGCGAGCGGCCAGATCACTCGGACCCGCAATGACGACATGCCGCGCTCGATCTGGCTCAGCGCTCCGATCGAGACGCCGGCTTTGGCTGCAAGTTCGGCCAGCGAGAGATTACGCTCCAGCCTGAGCGCCCGCACGCGCCGGCCGACCCTGACGTCGGCGTCGTCCTTCGGCTTCTCAGCCGCTTCGTCCAGCATGTCCATCCATTCGTCCTTTTTGCCAATGCTTTCCCTTCCCCTTGCGGGAGAAGGAAGAAGCAGGCTCAGCCGCCCGCCTTGACCTTCTCGAACATCTTGGCGAGTTCATCATTCTGTTTCATCGGCCCGGTGAAGATGGTGGTCTTCAACATCACTTCCGGATCGGACGGCAGCTGCAATTTCTCCAGCTCCTCCTTCGGCACGGCAGCGAAAGCCGAGCTGGTCGAGCTGCCATAGCCATAGGCCTGGATCAGGTATTTGCCCGAGTCCGTTTCCAGCCGGCTGTTGATGAAGTCATAGGCGAGGTCGACGTTCTTGGCGTCCTTGAGCATGACGAAACCGCAAGCCCAGGTAAGCATGCCTTCCTTCGGCTTCATGAACTCGACAGGCACGCCTTGCTTCTTCAGCGACGTGGCCGAGGCATTCCAGGTCATGGCGGCGACCAGCTGGCCGCTGGCCAGCGCCTGTTCGACCGATGTCATGTCTGTGGTGTAGTTTGAGAGCAGCGGGCGCTGCTCGCGCAGTTTCTCCGCAACCTTGTCCATCTGTTCCGCCGTCATGTCGAATGGATTGACGCCGGCAAGAAGGGCCGCCACCACCGGAGTGTCGTGGACGGCATCGATGGTCGCCATGCGCCCGGCATATTGCTTGTCCCAGAGCAGGTTCCAGCTCGCTTCCGGGTTCTTCACCAGATCGGTGCGGTAGAGAATCGAGGTGTTGCCCCAGTCCCACGGCACCATCCAGACCTTGCCGTCGCCGGCCTGCAGGTCGGGCAGGTTCTTGAAGACCGGGAAGATCGAATCCCAGTTCTTGATGCGCTTGGTGTCGATCGGCTGCAGCAGGCCTTCCTTGTTCCAGCGCGCCACCTTGTCATAGCATGGGTGCGCGACATCGGGGCGGAAGCCGGCCTTGACCTTGGTGAAAGCGTCATCGTCGTCGCCGAACATCGAGGCTTCGACACCATCCGGGTGCGCGGCGAGGAAGCTCTTGTTGAAGTCGGGCAGCTCATAGCCCGACCAGGTGAAATATTGCAGCTTGTCGCCGGCAAAAGCGACAGTCGACGCAAGCGCCAGCGCGAAGGCGGCCAGTCCGGTTTTCGCTGTCTTTGTCGTTATCGATTTCAGGTCGAATGCCATTGCAGTTCTCCTCTTTCGGTTTCTTCTGGTTTTGACAGGCTGGCGGTCGCTGGCCGCTGAGCGGCGGCAAGCCCGCGATGGCGCAGGATTTCGGCGAGTGCGGCGGTGACGAAGGACACGGCCAAGATCGCCGTGCCCAGCGCCATGACGGTCGGCAGCGATTTCGGGAAGCGCAGCTGGCTCCAGATATAAAGCGGCAGCGTCGGCTCGGTACCGGCAAGGAAGAAGGCGACGATGAACTCGTCGAACGAGGTCAGGAAGGCCAGCATGAACGCCGAGATAATGGCGGGCAGGCTGAGTGGCAGCATCACCCGCCTGAAGGTCGTCCAGTCGGAGGCGCCGAGGTCGAGCGCTGCCTCACGGATGGTCTTCGGGATGGCGGCGAAGCGGCTGCGCATGACCACCACCGTCGCCGGCAGCGCCACCAATATGTGGCCGAGCACAATGGCAATGCGCGACGGCCCAAAGCCGGCGAGGTTGACGAGGATGAGCAGCGATATGCCGACGATGACGCCTGGGATCAGGATCGGCAGCCGCGCTATGGCACTGATGGTGGCGGCCAGCGGCGAGCGTCCGTAGAGGTCCATGTAGGACACCGTGATGCCACAGAGCGTGGCGCCGGTGGCGGCAATGGCGCCGATGACGAGGCTGTTGGCGAGCGCACCGGACAGCGCCGAATTGCCTAACAGCGTGCCGTACCATTCAAGCGTAAAGCCTTGCAGGGGAAATGCCGCCTGGACGGAATTGTTGAAGGAAAACAGCGGGATCAGCAATATCGGCAAATACAGGAACACCAGATAGGCAAGGACATAGGCACCGAGCCAGCCGCCGCCCTGCCTTGCATCGATACGCGCTGTGTTCATGTGCGGCTGCGGTATCGGCGGTCGGCGAAGCGCACCACCAGCACCACGGCGAGAATGACAAGCATGACGGCGACGGCGAGTGCGGCGCCGAACGGCCAGTCATTGGCCTTGCCGAACTCGGCCTGGATCAGTGTGCCGATCATCGTGCTGGCAGGGCCGCCGACCAGCGCCGGGGTGACGTAGTCGCCGACGGTCGGCACAAAAACGACGAGGGCCGCAGCCAGCACGCCGGGCATCGAATTGGGCAGCACGACGCGGCGGAAGCTGGTGAACGGTTTTGCGCCGAGATCGGAAGCGGCTTCGAGCAGCGATTTCGGGATCGTGTCCAGCGCCACGTAGATGGGCAGGATAGCGAATGGCGCATAAGCGTGGGCGAGCGTGACGACGACTGCTGCCGGCGTATTCAAGAACGCCAATGTCGGCTCCGACCAGATGCCGCTTTCAATCAGCGCCGAGTTCAGCACGCCATTATAGGCAAGCACGATCTTCCAGGCGAAGACGCGCAGGAGATAGCTGGTCCAGAACGGCAGGGTCAGCAGGAACAGCAGCAGCCCACGCCGCCGCCCGGCATGGAAAGCCAGATAATAGGCGACGGGATAGGCGGTGACGACGGTTGCGAGCGTGACCAGGCCGGCGATGCCCAGCGAGCGCAGCGTCACCGTCCAGTACAGTGGATCGGTGGCCACAGTGACGAAATTCGCAAGGGTAAAACCAGCCCCCAGCAGCGAGCCGTCATTGCCGCGGAAGGCAAGGAAGAACACCAAGCCAAGGGCGAAAAGGATCAGCAGAAAGGTGACCAGCCCGCCGGGCAGCAGCATAGCGAAACGGAAGCCTGGCGAAGACCGGGTTTCCGGCAGCGGCTGCGTTGCGGCAATGGTCGACATTGACTGTCCGTCGAAATTTGAAATCGACTAAGCTTTTTTCATATTGGTGAAACTGTCAAGCTGTTTCACGCTGGGGAATGCAAGTCAGCGTTCGAACGCGTCCAGCATCCGGTACCAGGCGATGGTCGCGGCAACGCCGACCTGCCGAAACGCGTGAAAAGGGATCGGCCGGATCGGCGATATCGGGAACGGCAATTGCCTGGTGTCGCCGCTCGACAGATAGGAGGCGATGCGCTCGCCAAGCGCGGTCATCAGGCCGATGCCGCGGCCCTGGCAGCCGACGACCGCCAGCAGACCCTTCTCTGGCTCGTGGATATGCGGGAGATGGTCCGGCGTCATTGCCACCCGGCCGAACCACCGCTTTTCAATGGCAATGTCTGACAGCGCCGGATAAAGCCGCAGCAGCGCGCGTTCAAGATGCGCCCAGTCGGCCGGGCCGTTCGGCAAAGCCATGCGGCCGCGCCCGCCGAGCACCAGCCGGCCGTCGGCACTCTTGCGGTAATAGACGAGGATGCGGCGCGAATCCGAAACCGGCTGCCCTTCCGGCAGGATCGCCGCGGCGAGATTGGACGATAGCGGCGCTGTCGCGATCTGGAAGGAATGCAGCGGAACGATCGTCTCGGCGAGGCCCCGAAGCAGGCCGCCGGTATAGGCGTTGGTCGCCAGAACGACCGCCTTGGCCTTCAGTTCGGCGCCGCTTTCCGCCGAAACGTGCCAAATGCCAGCACCCTTGCTGATCTGCATCACGTTCTGGCGTTCGGCGATCTTCACGCCCGCCGCGGCAGCGACGCGCGCCAGTTCCGACGTGTAGGCGAGCGGATCGATGACACCGGCGCGGCGATCGAGCCAGCCGCCGAGATAGCCTTGCGCGCCGGTCATCGTCGCAATCTCCGTCGCGCTCAGCAGCCGGACATCGGCGCCGCGGGCGCGCCACTGCCGATCCCGGTTTGCCGCCGCTTTTAGCGCGGTCCCGGTATGCGCCGCCTGGATCCAGCCATTACGGACGAACGGCACCGCCAGTCCTTCGTCGCGGATCAATTCGAAGACGGTGTCAGCGGTCGAGGCGGCAAAGTTGACGAGCGCTTCGCCGCGCTCCAGACCAAAATGCTCCAGCAGCCAGTCCGGATCGTATTTCAGGCCGGGAATGACCTGACCGCCGTTCAGGCCGGATGCGCCATTGCCGATTTCGCCGGCGTCCAGCACCTGGACGGCAAGACCGAGCCGGGCGGCGTGCAAGGCCGTCGACAGCCCCATGATGCCGCCGCCGACGATGACGACATCGACGCGTCGGCCGGCTGGAAAAAGCGACTGGAACGCGGTTGCTGTCCGCGGCTTTTGCCAGATTGGATCGGAAAACCGTAAGCGCAAGCGTCACCTGGAGATTTCAGTAAGTGAAAACCCTAGCGACGGTTTCATTATTTTGAAAGAGCGTTTTCCATGGCCATGGGCGCACGTCAGGCTCGATCAAGGTCCAGCGATGCGAAGACCGCTGGAAAGAATTGACAAAGCTCACCCTGGAAGCGGGATAGACGTTTGGCGGGAATTTGTTGAAAGTGCCGCGGCCAAAGGACAAGACAACAGGAAACGCAAGTCATGACGAACGCCACACATTTGCCCGCCGAGGGCCTCTTCGTAGGCCGCGCCCGGACGAGCGATGCTTCCCATCCGCTGGTGGTCACGGTGCGCGACGGCACGGTCTTCGACATCACGTCAAATGTGGCACCGACCGTACGCGACATTTGCGAATTGCCGGATCCGGCAGGACACGTCCGCTCGGCCAAGTGGCGGCCGATCGGCCCGCTCGAAGCCATTGCCGCCAACAGTTTCGAGACAGCGCGCGATCCGGGAACGCCGTACCTGCTGTCCCCCGTCGACCTGCAGGCGATCAAGGCGTCTGGCGTTACCTTTGTCGTCAGCCTGCTCGAGCGCGTCATCGAGGAACAGGCGCGCGGCTCGGCGGAGAAGGCCGACGCCATTCGAGCCGACATCGCCGGGCTGATCGGCCACGATCTGTCGAAGCTCAAACCCGGCTCGCCGGAAGCGATGGAGATCAAGGCCAAGCTGATCGCGCGCGGCGCCTGGTCGCAATATCTGGAAGTCGGCATCGGGCCCGATGCCGAGATCTTCACCAAATGCCAGCCGATGGCCTCGGTCGGCTTCGGCGCCGATGTTGGCCTGCATCCGGTTTCGACATGGAACAATCCGGAGCCGGAGATCGCCATGATTGCCGCCAGCAGCGGCAGGATTGTCGGGGCGACGATCGGCAACGACGTCAATCTGCGCGACGTCGAGGGACGCTCGGCGCTCCTGCTCGGCAAAGCCAAGGACAACAACGCTTCGGCAGCACTTGGCCCCTTTATCCGGCTGTTCGACGAGACATTTTCCATCGGCGACGTGAAGAAGGCGGTCGTACGGCTGAAGGTCGAGGGCGAGGACGGGTTCTCGCTGGAGGGCGCCAGTTCGATGGCCGAGATCAGCCGTTCGCCGGAAGAGTTGGTCGCCGCCGCGATGGGGCCGCACCACCAGTACCCGGACGGGCTCGCGCTCTATCTCGGCACGATGTTCGTGCCGTCGAAGGATCGCGGCGAAAAAGGCAAGGGTTTTACCCACAAGGTCGGCGACATCGTCACCATCTCGTCGGAGAAGTTCGGCGCCTTGGTCAACCGCGTGCGGCTGTCACCCGACTGCCCGCACTGGACCTATGGCGCCAGCCATCTGATGCGCGACCTCGCCAGAGCCGACCTGATCTGAATAGAGAACGATCCAATTCGGCAGTAACCAGGCCGTGAACCGCCTCTATTTCGGGACGGGCAAGCAGGAGCCGCCGAGGATCAGATGGGTCGGAAAGGCGATGCGTTGCGCCGGCCGCTCGCTCTGGCGGCCGAGCCGCTCCAGCAGAAGCTGTGCTGCGGTGCGGCCGATCTCCTCGACGGCCCGGTCGATGAGCGTGATCGGGCCGGGATAAAGCAGCGCGACGTCCGACCTGTCGCAGCCGATCAGCGAGATATCGCCCGGGACCGAAACGCCTTGCTGCTGGATGGCGCGCAGCACGCCGACCAGAATGCGGTTGCCGGCGGCGATGATGGCGGTTGGACGCTCCTTCATCTGGAACAGGCCGGTGGCCTCGCGGAAACCGAAGTCCACCGAGAGGCTTTGCGAGCGGATCAGGTCCTGCGGCACCGGCAGGCCGCTGCGCTGGAACGCCTCGACGAAGCCGCGCACCCCGTTCACGGCCCGGCCTGATGTCGCTGCCGGCCGTGATGATGGCAATGCGACGGTGCCCGAGTTCGATCAGATAGCTTGTCGCCTGCCGTAACCCGGCGGCGTGCTCGGTCAGCACCGCGTCGATCTCGAGCGGAATGTCGCGATCGAGCAGTACTGATGGAATCCGCAACTCCTTCAAGCGCTTGATGGTGCGCGCATCCTGTTCGTTGTTGATGGTCATGATCATGCCGTCGGCCCGCCCATGCTGCAGCATGTCGATCGCCGCCGCCTCCTCGGTGGCGCGGCCGTTGGTGCTCATCAGGTAAAGCGAATAGCCGCGCTGGCGCATTTCCGCGTCCACCGCCTTGAAGCAACTGGCATGCCAGGGATTGGCAATGTCGTCGATGACGAAACCAACCGTCATGGTGTTTCGACGGCGCATGTTCTGGGCGCGCGAATCGGGCTGGAAGCCGAGCGACTGGATTGCCGCGCGTACCTTCCCCAACGTCTCCGGCCTGACAGTCTCAGGCGCGTTCAAGCTCCGCGAAACGGTTCCGACGGACACGCCGGAAACGCGCGCCACGTCGCGTATTGTCGCCGCCAGAATCCGGGTTTTCCATGTCGCGAAACTGAAAATCGAACGCGACATGATGAATGCTGGCGACTTCCGCGTCTCGCCGCTGGAAGTCGAGGCAGCGCTTGCGCCCTCCCCCAGCGTCGCCGAGATCGCCGTTGCCGAACACCGGGTGCGCGACGATGTCTCGGTCATCGCGGCCTATGTCGTGCGCAAGGCAGGCGTCAGCGTCAGCGCCGAAGATATCGTCGCCCTGGCGGGGCAAAGGCTCGCCGCCTACAAACGGCCGAAACAGGTGTTCTTCGTGCCGAGCCTGCCGCGCAGCGCCAACGGCAAATTGCTGCGCCGAAATCTCGCGCCGGACTGAAGTGGTTCAGGTCTTCTGCGTCGGCTTCTTTGCGGCTCCCCGACCCCCAGCGAAGCGGGCGAGCACCGCCTCGGTATCGGCGTCGAACGGACGGCCCTGATGACGCAGGCGGCCGGGTGTCTTCGACATGCCGGCAACGACATTCTGCATCACCACGCCGTCCACTTCGGCGATCATACCGCGGGCGCGGAAATGCTCGTCGTCAAAGATGTCCCTCATGTCGAGGACCTTGGCGATTGCCGCATCGACGCGGCGGAACTCGCGCAGCACCTCCTCGGATGGCCGGCCGGCGACCCAGGCGGCGACATAGGCCTCCAATGCCTCGCGGTTCTGGCTGCGGGCCTGGAAGCCGGCAAAGCGGGGATCGTCACCGTGACCGATCAAGGCCAGGACGCGGCGGGCGACGGAATCGGACGAGCTCGAAATCGCCACCCACACGCCATCGGCGCAACGATAGGTGCCGCGCGGGACGGTGTAGGGGATGCCGGAGCCGAGCCGCGGCTGCAGATAGCCGAGATGGGCATAGGCGGACGGTAACGGCCCCATGATCTGGAACATCGAGTTGAGCAGATTGACGTCGACTGTCTGGCCTTCGCCTGTCCGCTCGGCATGACGCAGCGCCGCCAGCGCCGCAAAGGCGCCGACAAGGGCGGTGACTTCGTCGGTCATGGCGATCGGCGGCAGCAGCGGCGGGCCCCCGGCCTCGCCGAGGAGCCCGGAAAACCCACTCATCGCCTCGGCAATCGTGGCGAAGCCCGGATGCATGGCATAGGGACCATCCTGGCCGAAACCGGTGATGCGCAGGATCACCAGCCTGGGATTGCGGCGCAGCAGTTCGTCCGGCGCAAAACCCAGCGCCTCGAGCTTGCCCGGCCGCATGTTCTCGATCAGTACGTTGGCGTCGAGCAGCAGCGACCAGAGATTTTCCTTGCCGGTATCGGTCTTGAGGTCGAGCGCAATGACCTGCTTGTTTCGGTTGACCAGTTTCCAGAAATAGGAATCCGTTTCCCCCGGACCGGTCCACCCCATGCGGCGGGTCGGATCGCCACCCGGCCCCTCGACCTTGATGACCTCCGCGCCGAAATCAGCAAGATAACGGCCGGCACCCGGCCCGGCTACGACGGTGGCCAGCTCGATGACGCGGACGCCGTCGAGCGGCCCCGACGCTTCGGCCTTCGGCACGGTCTTGGTCGCTGGCGGAGCCGGCTTGTCCATCACGCGTCCTTCCCGGGGCGCAGCGGCAGCAGGACCGAGCGCGTGAATGTGCAGACTTTGAGCCGGTCCTGGTTGAACCCATCCGTGCGAACGGTCAAAACCCCCTCGCCCTGCCTGGAGGCGGATGGACGCTGCGCCAGTATTTCGGTCTCGCCATAGAGCGTATCGCCATGGAACAACGGAGCGAGATGGCGCAGCTCGCTAAGGCCGAGATTGGCGACCGCGCGTCCGGAAATGTCGGGTACGCTCATGCCGAGAAGCAGCGAGTAGACATAGGTGCCGACGACGACATTGCGGCCTTGCGCCATTTCGGTCTCGGCGAAATGGCGGTCGATGTGGAGCGGGCTGGCCGCCATGGTCAGCAGGCAAAAGAGGTGGTCATCGGCCTCGGTAACGGTCTTGCCCGGCCAGTGCTTGAACACGTCGCCGATCTCGTAGTCGTCGAGATACGAGCCAAACCTTTCGTCGCGGGCCGAATGAACCCTCGGCATGTCAGACCTCGAGCACCAGGGTCGGGGCGCCGGTCCTCACGTCATCGCCGACAGCGATCAATATCTCGATGACGGTTCCGGCGAAGGGTGCGGGAACCTCGACCTGGGTTTTGTCGGTCTCCACCGTGAACAGGGTTTGCCCCTCGGTGATCTTGGCACCGATGCTGGCCTGGATTTCGCTGATGACGACTTCATCGACGGCATCGCCGACCTTGGGCATCTTGAGTGTGGAACGCATCGTCAGTTCTCCGTCTGCAAGGCGAGGGTTGAAGGAAGTCCGCCGGCTGGCAGCCAGGCTTCGCGGCGGATGGGCGCTTGAAAACACCCACTTCTTCGTTGCCAGACGACAAGACCCCCGCCAAGATCGAGCGCAAAGACTTCGGTGAAATTCGAGGCGGCACGCGTTCTCATCACAGCGCCTTGCCCGTGGTGCCGTCGAAGAGATGCGCGCGGCTACCATCGATGACGAGTTCCAGCATCGTGTCGCGGCGCGGCACCTTGTCGGCGCTGACGCGAAGCACGATCAGGCGGGCATCCCGGCGCACCAGCTCGGCCGGATCGGCGGGAGTGCCGATCGAATAATCATCAGCGGTGCGGATGACGACCTGGGGATTGGCTGGAGCCACCGCGATGAAGGATTCAGGTTCGAGCTGTTCGACCAGCTCGACACGGGCGGCCAGACAGCTTGCTGCCCCCCCGCTGGCCGAAGCTTCGCCTGCAGGCCGCCATGACAGGTGCTCCGGCCGGAGGCCGGCCAGCAATGTTCTGCCGGCCGGGAGGTCGTGGGCATCCGACTTCGGTGTCACAACCAGCCGACCGTCGCCGATGGACACGACCATCTTGCCGCGCCCGGCATCGACTACAGTTGCCTCAAGGAAATTCATCGCCGGGCTGCCGATGAAACCGGCAACGAAAATGTTGGACGGCGCGTGATAGAGCGCGTGCGGCGTGTCGTACTGCTGCAGCGCGCCGCGCGAAAAGACGGCGACGCGGCTGCCGAGCGTCATCGCTTCGACCTGGTCGTGGGTGACATGGATTGTGGTGACGCCGAGCCGCACATGCAGGCGGCTGAGCTCGGCGCGTAGCTGGACGCGCAATTTCGCGTCAAGATTGGAGAGCGGCTCGTCGAGCAAAAAGGCCTCCGGATCGCGCACAATGGCGCGGCCCATGGCGACACGCTGCCGCTGGCCGCCGGAGAGCTCGCGCGGCTTACGGTCAAGCAGATCGGCGAGGTCGAGAATTCGCGCCGCTTCGCTGACGCGGCGGTCGATCTCGGCCTTGGCAAATTTACGCAACTGCAGCGCGAAGGCGATGTTCTCGCGCACCGTCATTTGCGGATAGAGCGCATAGTTCTGGAAGACCATGGCAATGTCGCGATCGCGCGGCGACACCTCGTTCATCACCTTGCCATTGATGCTGATCTTGCCGGTGGTGATGGATTCCAGCCCAGCGATCATGCGCAACAATGTCGACTTGCCGCAGCCGGACGGGCCGACGAAGACGACGAACTCGCCGTCCTCGACCTCAAGGTCGACGCCATGGACCGCCGAAACGGCGCCATAGAGCTTGCCGACCTTCTGCAGGCTGATCGATCCCATCAACACCCTTCCCTGCGCAACGGCCTGCAAGCAGCCAGGCGCGGGCGATGCAGGAGCGCATTTCGCACCGTTGGCGACTGCCGACAAAAGCGGTCCCGCACCAGAAATTGTGGCGCGAGACTAGGCAATTCGAGAATCTATGTCAATCGTTTGACCAGACCAGATCAATCGGTTGACCAAACCGCCTCGCGGGGCTATGGTTGCTCCGCTTTCCCGGGTCGGCCGGGGTCCTTGGGAGGGGATGGAATGCCTGGTCCTTCAACTATCGTCGATATCAGCGTCGCCGCCATACAGGGCCAATTGCCGGCGCCGGTGATCTTTGGCGACTGGGTGATGAAGCAAAGGGAATTCGTGGTCGTGCGGCTGCGCACGCAGTCCGGCCATGAGGGCTGGTCGTTCACGCTGACGCGGGATGGCGCCTGCGCCGAGCAGATCCGCAAGAGCATCGCCCCAGTTTATATCGGTACCGACGTTGGCGACCGCGTGAAGACCTTCAAGACAGCCAAGGGGCGCAGCTACGGTTCGCACAGCGCCGGTGTCGGCTTGCGCGCGCTGTCGCAGGTCGACCTCGCCGCATGGGACGCGGCAGCAAAGATAGCCGACAAGTCGATCGCCGAGTTCCTCGGCGGAACAACCGCGCCAATGCCGGCAACCGCGATCGTCGGCTACCCGCCGGCGCTGATGAACCCGCAGCAGATCGGCGACCAGGTGAAAGGGCTCTATGCCGCGGGCTGGCGCCGGTTCAAGGCGCCAATGGGCGTCACGCTGGATGAATCCGAAGCGCGGCTGCGCGCCGCGCGCAGGAACGCGCCGGACGCCTGGCTCGGCACCGATCTGGTCTGGATGTTCTCGGACGTCGACGCGGCTGCCGCCTATGCCAACCGCCTCGCCGATCTCAATATGGGCTGCATCGAAGACATCTTCCCGCCGGGAAACGCCAGGAAGCTCGCCGAGCTGCGCAAACGCGTGCCGATGCCGATCTGGCAAGGCGACGAACAGGGCGGCTCTTACTATCCCGAAGCGCTGATCATGGCCGGCTCCGTCGACCGCGTGCGCGTCGACCTGACCTGCATGGGTGGGATTACCGGCGGCCGCGCCATCATCGACGAGTGCCTTGCCGCGGGCGTCGATTTCGGTCCGCACATGTTCGCGCATGTGCACAGCCAGGTGTTCAGCGCCTGGGGCTTTTCCGACAAGCCGGTCGAATGGGGCGTGCCGTGGAGCGGCGTCGACCCCTATGCGGACAGCCTGGTGCAACCGGAAATCATCAAGGGCGGGCTGATGAAGCCGCTTCCTGCCAAACCCGGCTTCGGCGACATGATCAACCGGGAATGGGCGCTGAGCCAACCGCACCAGGATCCCGACCACATTCTCGACTGACCAAAGCCGCCGCGGAGCGGCCTAGACACGGGCATAGCGATGACCGACGACCAGACCGTTCCCGCCAATTATGCAGCGGGCCTTTTCGACCTCTCCGGCCGCGTCGCCGTCGTGACCGGCGGCGGCAGCGGGCTGGGTGCCGCGATCGCGATCGGCTACGCGCAATTGGGCGTCACCGTCATCGTTGCCGACATCAACATGGCCGGCGCCGAAGCGACGCGCGCAACGATCGCCGAACAGGGTGGCAAAGCCGAGGTCGCCAGCCTCGATGTCACCAAGCGCGACCAGTGCTTCGCCTTGGCCGAGGCGGTCAAGCGCGGTCACGGCCATATCGACATACTGGTCAACAGCGCCGGCTCGGCCTTCCGCAGCCCGGCCGAGGAGTTCCCCGAGGACAAATTCAACTTCATCCTCGACCTCAACCTGAAGGGCACGTATTTCTGCTGCCAGGCCTTTGGCGGAGTGATGCTCGGCCAGAACAAGGGCTCGATCATCAACATCGCCTCGATCGGCTCGTTCAAAGCCTATCCCTGGGCGAGCGCCTATCTCGCGTCGAAGGGCGGCGTCCTGCAGGTCACCCGCGCACTGGCGCTCGAGTGGCGCGACCGCGGCGTCAGGGTCAACGGCATCGGGCCGACACTGATGGAATCGCCGCTGACCAGGGCGGCGGGAGCGACAAGCTCGATCACCGCCGATTTCATCAAGGCGCGCATGCCGCGGCCGCGACTCGGCTTGCCGCGCGAACTGATCGGCACGGCGGTGTTCCTCGCCAGCGACGCCTCGGAACTGGTCACCGGCCATGTCGTCATGTGCGACGACGGCTATCTGAACGCCTGACCAAAGGAGCGCAGACGGAATGGCCAGGATCACGAAAGCCCATCACACCGGCTTCACCGTGCGGTCGCTCGACCGCTCGATCGCGTTCTATCGCGACGTGCTCGGATTCGAGCTGGCGTTCCAATGGAACCCGCGTGCGCCCTATATCGGCGAATTGGTCGGCTATCCGGAAGTCGACCTGCACAGCGCCATCCTGCGCCTGCCCGGTACCGACGTCTGCCTCGAGCTTCTGGAATACCGCAATGTCGAGCAGATTCCCGTCGACATGCATAACGGCAATGTCGGCAATGGCCACATCGCCTTCAACGTCGATGACCTCATGTCGTTCTACGAAAAACTGACGGCGATGGGCGTCAAATCCGTGTCGCCGCCGGTGACACCGACGATCGGGCCGAACAAGGGCGGCAAGGCGGTTTACATGATCGACCCGGACGGCTTCCGCGTCGAGCTCATCGAAAGTGCCCAAGCCTTCGGCAGCTACAAACCGGAATGACGCCAGTGCCGATAAAAACGTTCCAAATTTCTTCCGCTGCGATAATTTCGCCGACGCTATCGACGATCCGGGCAGTGCATTGGGAGGTCTGAACCTTGGCTAAGATCTGGATACGGCAAGCGGTTCTGCGGGCACTTGACGACGCGATGACGGATGACCCCAGCGTCATCGTCATGGGTGAAGACATCGCCGCCGCCGGGGGTCCGTTCAAGGTGACCGAGGGGCTGCTTGCCACGCATGGCCCCGAACGGGTGATCGACACACCGATTTCGGAAATGGCGTTCATGGGTGCCGCGGTCGGTGCTGCCGTCTGCGGCCTGAAGCCGGTGGTCGAGATGATGTTCATCGAATTCATCGGCGTCGCGCTCGACCAGTTGACGACGCAGGCGGCAACGATGCGCTATCTGTCGCGCGGCCGGCTGACGACGCCGCTCGTCGTGCGCGCGTCAGCCGGCGCCGGCCAGGGGTTTGGCTGCCAGCATTCGCAGATGCTCGACCACTGGTTCCGCGGCACGCCCGGCCTCAAGGTCGCGGTGACCAGCAATGCGCGCACGACCTATGGCCTGCTGCGGTCGGCGATCGAAGATCCGGATCCGGTGGTGGTGCTCGAACCGCGCGTGCTTTACGCCGAGCGCGAGGAATACGAATTCGACCGCAACTACCGCATTCCGCTCGGCCAAGCCGAGATCGCGCGGCCCGGCAGCGACGTGACGCTCGTCACCTGCGGCGCGATGCGGCGGGTGGCGCTCGCGGCAGCGGAAACCAGCCACGCCAATATCGAGGTCGTCGACCTTCTGACGCTGTGGCCATGGGACCGCCGGACCGTTGCCGAATCGGTTGTGCGCACAGGCCGCCTGGTGACGCTCGAAGAGGCGCCGGCCGGCAGCGGCTGGGGCGGCGATGTCGTCTCGTCGATCGCCATCGAAGCGTTCGGCCGGCTGAAGGCGCCGCCGCATCGTATCACGCTTCCCGAAGCGCCCGTACCTTATAGCGGCGCGCTCGAAGCCCGTTTCCTGCCGAGCCCGGCCTATGTGGCCGAACAGATCGCAACGCTTGTCTCGACCAACAAGCCACCCCTTCCGTGGTGGAGGAACGCAGCATGACGCTCTCCAATTCGAATGTGCCGATCGTGCGGCGCGAGGCCTTGAAGAACAGGCTGGAGCAGCTCACGCGCATGGTCGAGATTCGCGCGGTCGAGGAGCGCATCCAGAAACTCTTCGCCGAAGGGCACGTCCGCGGCAGCACGCATCTTGCCAGCGGACAGGAGGCCGTCTCGCTCGGCATCGCGCGCTCGATCGATCCCGACGACATCGTCACCTGCACCTATCGCGGCCATGGCCATGCATTGGCGCTCGGCGTGTCGCCAACGGCGGTCATCGGCGAGATCTGCGGCCGCGTCATCGGTTGCGCCGGTGGCCTCGGCGGTTCCATGCATCTGGTCGAGCCGGAGGTCGGGCTGCTGCCGACCGCCGCCATCGTCGGCGCCGGCCTGCCGATCGCCTGCGGCGCGGCGATGGCGGCTCGCGCCCGCGGCAAGGACCGCATCGCCGTATCCATTTTCGGCGACGGCTCGGCCAATATCGGCGCCTTCCACGAGTCGCTCAATTTCGCGGCGATCCGCAAGCTGCCGGTGGTCTTCGTCTGCGAGAACAATCTCTACGGCGAATACACCCGTATCCAGCTGTCGACGCCGGTCGAGGACATCGCCATACGTGCCGCGAGCTACAACATGCCGGGCGTCGTCGCCGACGGGCAGGATGTCGACAAGGTGGCGGAGGCGATGGCGACCGCCGTCGCCCGCGCCCGCCGCGGCGGAGGGCCGACACTGATCGAAATGAAGACCTATCGCTATTCCGGCCATTCACGTTCGGACCCGGCGACCTATCGGCCGGCCGGCGAGCTCGATGCCTGGCTGAAGCGTGACCCTATCGACATCCTGGCAGAGCGGCTGGCCGGCGAAAAAATATTGGCGCCGGGCGGTCTCGACCAGCTTAAGGCCGACATAAGCGATGCCGTGGAGCGGGCGACAATGGAGGTGCTGGACTCACCGGCGCCGGATCTCGGCGAAATCCTGTCGCATGTCGGCGCCCATTCGGCTGGAGGGGACCAGAGATGGAATTTCTGGTCGAAATAGAGGTCAATTTCCCGCCCGACGGCGACCCCCGGCAAAAGGCGGAGCTGATCGCGGCAGAAGGCCGTCGCGCCAAGGAATTGGCCGCGGCCGGCATCGTGCGCCGGCTGTGGCGTCAGCCGGGCCGATGGGCGAATTTCGGCATCTGGGAGGCGCCCGACGCGACCGCGCTGCATGAGGCGATCGCGTCGCTGCCGTTCTACCCCTGGCTGAAGGTGGTGGTGCGGCCGCTGGCAGCGCATCCTTCTGATCCGGGCCGAAGCTGACGAAGGATCAGCAGCGTGAGCACGTCTCCACCCGCAATAGGCATCGACGGTCCGTTCTACGAGGATCTCCGCATCGGCGACCGCTTCGACGGAGCGCCGGTGATGCGGCTGAGCGACGGCCTTGCCGCTGCCCACCATACAATCGTCGGCGGCAGGCTGAGGCTGGCCTTCGATGCGGCACTGTCGGCATCCGTGACCGGACTAAAGCAGCCTTTTGCCGCGCCGGCGCTGGTCTGGGACGTGGCGATCGGCCAGTCGACGCTGGTGACGCAGCGGGCGATCGCCAACCTCTTCTACCGCGGTCTGATCTTTCGCCGGGCGCCGGCGATCGGCGACAGTTTGAAGACCGTTACCACCATCATCGGGCTGCGGTCCGCCGCCGCCAGGCCGGGGCGTGCGTCGCGCGGCCTGGTCACCATGCGGATCGCCACCAGCGATCAGGAGGACCGACCGGTACTCGATTTCTGCCGGTGCGCGCTACTACCGGCCAGACAGGCAGGGGATGGTGCCGCGCAGGGCGAAACCGATCCGCCGCGATCCGAGTTCATGGGAGCGCCGGCGGCGATCGGCGGATGGAACCTCGACGCTTACCGCAAGGCGGTGCCTGGCCCGCATTTCAACGATCTCAGCGCCGGCACCATCCATCGCCTTGCCGGCGGCGATGTGGTGAGCAGCGCGCCGGAGCTGGCGCGGCTGACGATGAACCTGGCGACGATCCACCATGACCGCACCCAGACGGGGCAGCGCCTCGTCTATGGCGGCCATACGATCGGGCTGGCAGCGGCACAGTTGACCCGTGCACTGCCGTCGCTGGTAACCATTTTGGGCTGGCAGGACTGCGATCATCTGGGGCCGGTGCACGAGGGCGACACGCTGCACTCCGAAATCGGCATCGGGCACTGCGAGCCTCTGCCCGGCGGCGGTGGGCTGGTGCATTTGCGCTCACTGGTGCGGGCGACCGCTTCCGATGGCGGGATTTCCGACGTGCTCGACTGGCGATCAGTGGGGCTGTTCGCATGAGCGGCGGCATTCTCGCCGGCCTTAGCATCGTCGAGGGCTCGGCCTTCGTGGCGGCACCGCTTGGCGGCATGACGCTGGCACAATTGGGGGCCGACGTGATCCGCTACGACCAGATCGGCGGTGGGCTCGACCATGGCCGGTGGCCAGTGGCGGACAACGGCCAGAGCCTGTTCTGGGCCGGCATGAACAAGGGCAAGCGTTCGATCCAGATCAACCTGCAGTCGCCCGAAGGGCAGGACGTCGTGGCCAGTCTGATCGCGAGACCGGGGCCGGGCAACGGCATCTTCCTGACCAATTTTGCGGCGCGCGGCGCCCTCTCCTACGAGGCCCTGAAGCACCGGCGCAACGACGTCATCATGATCGCGCTGACCGGCAACAATGATGGAACCAGCGAGGTCGACTATACCGTCAACGCGGCAACCGGCTTTGCCGAAATCACCGGCGCGCGCGGCGCCACGGAGCCTACCAATAGCGTGCTGCCGGCCTGGGACATCGCGATGGGCGAGATGGCGGCGGTGGGCGTGCTTGCCGCCGACCGCCACCGCAGCCGCACCGGCAACGGGTCATTGGTGAAACTGGCGCTATCGGACGTAGCGCTGGCCATGACCGGCAATCTCGGTCGGCTGGCGCAGGCCGAACTTGGAGGCAGTGCCGAAAAGGACGGCAACTATCTCTATGGTGCGTTCGGGCGGGATTTCCTCACCGCCGACGACCGCCGCGTCATGGTGATGGCGCTGACCGGCCGGCAATGGGCCGTACTGCTGCAGGCGACCGGGCTGGACACGGCAAAGCTCGCGGCAACAAGCGGCGCCGACCTCGACAGCGAAGGCGGGCGTTATGCGGCGCGCGAGGCGATCGCCGCCCTACTGGCGCCGTGGTTTTCGGCACGGAGCTTCGCCGACGTGCGGCGCAGCTTCACGGCATCCGGCGTCTCGTGGGGGCCTTACCAGACATTCCGGCAATTGTTGGTCGAGGATCCGCGCTGCTCGACGGACAACCCGATGTTCGCAAAGGTCGATCACCCCGGTCTCGGATCGCTGCTGACGCCGACTTCGCCACTGGATTTCTCCTCGGTGGAACGGCTTCCTGCAGTCCGCGCGCCCGTACTTGGCGAGCACACCGACGAGATCCTGACCGAACTGGGGTTGAGCGACGGCGAGATCGGAAGCCTGCACGACCGCGGCATCGTCGCCGGTCCGGCGACGGCTTGAGCCGCGAAGGCTTTAGCGCAATTCCAGGAAAGGTGTGAAACGGTTTTCCGTCCAAATTGCGTAGAAACAAAGAGATAGAGCGGTTCGGCGTTTCCGTGAAACGATGAACCGCTTTAGCGAGGCGGCGGCGCCACGGATTCGCGGTAAACCAGCTTCGGCGGGATATCGATGACGACATCCTGCGGTTCGCGCCCCTGGATCATGGCTTCGAGCTCGACGACGGCGCGCGCGCCCATTTCGGCGAGCGGGGTAATGATGGCGGTCAGCGGCGGCGCGGTAAAGATGGCGTCCTCGCCGTCGAGCGTGACCACCGAAAGATCGTCCGGCACGCGCACGCCGCGCACACGGGCCGCCGCCAGCGCACCGATGCCGACCAGCATGTTGAAGGCGAAGACGCCGGTCGGGCGTTGCGCCTCATCGAGCAGCCTGTGCAAGGCATCGTAGCCACCGCGGCGCGAGACCGGGCCGGCGATTTCGACGACGGCTGGCAGGCCGGCAGCCTGGCAGACTTCGACGAAGCCATGGCGCCGGCGTCGCGAGGTGTCGAGTTCGGGCAACGCGCCGATGAAGCCGAGGCGCCGATGGCCGGCCTCGATCAGGGTCTGCGCGGCAAGCCGTCCCGAAGCCTGGTCGTCGACGGTGACGCTGCGGCCGATGCTGGAACGGCGGTTGACGAAGACGTGCGGCACCGGATTGTTCTCGATGGCAGCGATCATCTCGCTGGTTTCGGCGCTGACGGCGATGATCAGCCCGTCGATGCGGCGTTCGCTGACCAACCGCATATAGGCGGCGGCGGAGGTGCGCTCGTCCGCAACCTCGGCAATGAGCATGACGTAGCCGGACCGTTCGGCCTGGCGCATCGCACCATGCACCGTCTCGGCATAGATTGGATTGGTGAGGTCGGGCAGCAGAATGCCGAGTGCGCCGGTGCGCTGGGTGCGCAGGTTGCGAGCAAGCGCATGTGGGCGATAGTTGACCCGGCTTGCCTCGTCGATGATTGCTTGGCGCGTCTGCGGCCGCACGCTGATGCCGCCGTCGTTGAGCACCTTGGAAACGGTGGAAACGTCGACGCCGACAGTGCGGGCAATGTCCTTCAGCGTGGCGCGCCCCGGCGGGCTGATTGGCTTCAAAGGCTTCAGCCCTTTCCGTACATGGCGAGCAGTTGCGCGTCGGGCGCATAGCGGTAGCAGCGCGAGGTCAAGCCGCCATCGACGGCCAGCGACTGGCCGGTGACGAACGAGGCCTCGGACGAAATCAGCCACGAGACGGCGGCCGCGATCTCCTCCGGCTCGCCGATGCGCTCGAGCGGATGCTGAATCGACATTTCCTTTTCAGCCACCGCGCTGTCGGGGCTGTCGCGGATCACGCGTTGCACCAGCGCCGTACGGACGGCGCCGGGCGCGACCGCATTGGCGCGGATGCCGATCGGCCCGTATTCGACCGCGATATAGCGGGTCAGCGCATCGATGCCGGCCTTGGCCACATCATAGGCCGCCCACATGTTGAAGGCCGAGCGGCCATGCACCGAGGAGACATTGACGATCGAACCGGTCGCCCGGTCTCGAACCCACGTCCGGATGGCTTCGGACGAGCCCCAGAAATGCGACATCAGGTTGACGGCGAACAAACGCTCGACCTCGGGCTCATTGGGTTCATGCAGATTGCCCATCAAGGCGATGCCGACATTGTTGACCCATCCGCGCAACGGCGCGAGTTGTTCCGCCGCCTCGCGGGCGGCTTTCAGCACCGAGCGGTCGGATGCGTCGCCGCACACCGCATGATGGCCGTTGCCAAGCGTCTTGCCAAGCGCCTCGGCTGCCGCCCGGTCAAGTTCGAGGCCGACGACATTCCAGCCGTCGGCGGCCAATCGGATCGCTATGGCGCGTCCTATGCCGTCGCCCGCACCTGTCACGACAACGCTTCCCAGGCTCATCGACGACCTCCCTGTCGGTTCGGGCTTCGGATGCGCTGGAAGGCCGCCATTCAGTCGCCTGGCACATTGTTGTTTGCCAGCGTGTAGAGGCCGTGCGCGACAGCTGTCAAGCGCCTGCGCCCGAGACAATTTTCACCCATAGAGCACGGCATCGATAACACGACGTGTTTGTTCAAGCAATCGTTTGAGCGATCATTAAGCAATCGATTGACTATTTAGATCGCCGGATGCAATCTGCCGTCCGGACCGATGCAGTCCCGTCGGCAGAACAAAGAAGAAACTGGGGAGTGAGACATGAGCGGAAAAGAGCAGACGGATCACCCGCGGCCCGGCGAAAACGCCGCCGTGGATACAGGCGGCCTGACGCGCCGCGACCTGATGCAGCGCGCCGGCATGCTGGGCCTGGCAACGGCGTTTGGAGGACTTGGCGGCACCGTGCCGCTCTACGCCGCCGGTTTCGACATGAAGAAGTTCGCCGGCACCAAAATCAACATCCTGATGACCGGCGATGAGAACGACCATCGCGCGCTCGCCGACATGATGCCGAAATTCGTCGAGGAGACCGGCATGGAACTGGAGATCACCTCGCCGGCACTCGGCGCGCTGATCGAAAAGACATTGCAGAACCTCAAGGCAGACAAATCCTCGTTCGAATTGATCGAGTATCTTGGGTTCCTGACGACCCAGCAGGTCGGCGGCGGCTATTACGAGCAGCTCAACGCCTATATCGACGATCCCGCAAAAACGCCGCCGGACTGGGATTTCGCCGATCTCATCCCGGCGGCGATGAAGAATGTCGGCATTTTCGACATGGCCTCCGGCACGGTTGGCAAAGGCAAGGACGTCTACGGCATACCCGGCCTGCATTCCGGGTCGGTCATCTATTTCTATCGCAAGGACCTGTTCGACGCGGCAGGCCTGCAGCCGGCCAAGACCTGGGACGAGTTCAAGGCTGCCGCCGAGAAGCTCAACACCGACGACGTGGCCGGTTGCTCCTTCATCGGCGCCAACGATTTCTCGCTCGCCGCGGTCGACTGGTACACTCGCTTCATCACCACTGGCGGCGTGCTGATGACCGGCAGCGCCAAGGAGAAGAATTTTAAGCCGCAGGTCAATTCCAAGGAAGGCATCGGCGCCTTGCAGATGCTGATCGACCTGCTGCCCTATGCGCCGAAGAATGTGACCAAATACGGCTTTGCCGAAAACGTCGACGGCTTCTCCACCGGCAAGATCGCGCAGATGATCTTCTGGTCTACAATTGCCGGGCCGATCCTGAACAGCGAGAATTCCATGGTCGCCGAGACCACCGCGACCACCCCGGTTCCTTCCGGCGACGGCAAGTCGCCGCGGGCAATCCAAGGCGGCTGGGGGGTCGGCATCCCGAAGAATATCGACCCGGCGAAGAAGGACGCCGCCTGGCTGGCGCTGACCTGGATCACCAGCAAGGCGGTGAACCGCTATTCCATCGAGAAATACAACATCGATGCGAACCGCACCTCGGCTTTCACAGATCCCGAGCTGGTGGCGAAGTTCCCCTACCTCAAGGACGCGCTGACGGCGATCGAGACGGCCGACACCATACCGACGTCGCTGATCCCGGAATTCTTTCAACTCAACGATGTCATGAACGTCGAGTTCAACGCGGCGCTGATCGGCACGCAAGATGCCAAGACTGCCTGTGAAAAAGTGCAGACCCAGTGGGAGGCGATCTTGCGGAAGGCAGGCCACCTTGCCTGATCGGTGCCCGCGCGGATCGCTGTGGATGTGATTTTCGATGAGCCTTGCGACAACCGCCGCCACCCAGACGAAATTCGTCTTCGGCACACGTGACGAGCCGGGGAGAGCCGTGTGGCTGCTCCTCGGCCCGTGCCTGCTTTACCTGATCGTCTTCAGCATTTATCCGCTGTTCCACAGCCTGCGCCTGTCGCTTACAGATTTGACCGCCGCGACCGGCACCGGCAATTTCGTCGGCCTCGCCAATTACCGTGCCCTGCTGGTCGATCCGCTGTTTTGGAACGCCGCCATGAACAGCGCCATCATGGTGTTTTTCTCGGTTTCCATCCAGGTCGTGCTCGGCGTCGCACTGGCGATGTTCTTCAACCTGCAGCTGAAGGGCGCCTGGATCGTGCGCGGCATCCTGTTGCTGCCGATGCTGATGACGCCGATCATCGTCGGGGTGATGTGGCGCGCCCTGCTCAATCCGGACTGGGGGCTGGTCAACTGGGCGATAAAGCAGATCGGACTGACGCCACCCGACTGGCTGGGCTCGGTCGGCATGTCGATGGTCACGGTGATCCTCGTCGACTGCTGGCAATGGACGCCATTCGTCTTCATCATCGTCTTTGCGCGCCTGCAGGCGCTGTCGCAGGACGTCTTCGAAGCCGCCCAGGTCGACGGCGCCGGCCCATTCGTCACCTTCCGGCGCATCACGCTGCCGATGCTGACGCCGGCCATCGTCTTCGCCGCCGTGTTCCGCGCCGTCGATGCTTTCCGTTCGTTCGACCTGATCTACGGGCTGAGCTATGGCGGGCCAGCGCGCAGCACGACGACGCTGTCCTTTTTCTCGTTCCAGAACGGCTTCCAGTTCCAGAATTACGGCTATGCCGCGGCGGTCGCCTACATGATGCTTCTGATCCTCGCCGTCGGCACGACAGTGATGCTCAGATACGTCCAGATCCGGCCCGGGAACTCGCGATGAGTATCCGCCCGGGCCGGGTCATCGCCTACCTCTTCCTCATTGTGCTCGGCATCTTCGGCGCCGCGCCCTTCCTCTATCTGGCGGTGCTGTCTACCAAGAAGCGCATCGAGATCCTGGCGCAGGTGCCACCGACGCTCAACCTCAACTGGACGCAGATCGTCAAGAACTACAATGAGGTGCTGTTCAGCCAGGGGATGCTGGCCTTCACCCTCAACTCCATCATCGTGGTCGGCATCGCAACCGCAGCCGCGATTCTGATCGGCACGCCGGCGGCCTATGCGTTTTCAAGGCTGCGCTTCAAGCGTAGCGAGCAGCTGGCAAGCACCATCCTGTCGATGCGCTTCATGCCGCCGATCGCGGTCGCCATTCCGCTGTTTCTGATGGTCAAGACGGCCGGCCTGCAGGACAGTTATCCGGGCCTGATCCTGCCCTATATCGCCTTTTCGCTGCCGCTCGTGGTGTGGATCATGATCGGCTTCTTCGACGAAATCCCGAGCGAGATCGATGAAGCGGCGATGATCGACGGCTGCACGCGCGTCGGTGTGCTGTGGCACGTCATGCTGCCGATCGTGCGGCCGGGCCTGGTGACGGCAGCGCTGTTCGGCGCGCTGTTCATCTGGAACGAGTTCCTGGTCGCACTCTACGTCATCGACAGCCGTGCCTTCCAGACCATATCGCTGGGTGCCGCGACCCTGGTCAGCGCGCAGCGACCGATCGACTGGAACATCGCCGCGACGGTCGGCGTCGTCACTGTCATCCCGATCCTCCTCTTCTCGCTTTTCGTCCAGCGCTACATCGTGCGCGGACTAACCGCAGGGGCCGTGAAATGAAGAACGATCTTTCGCCGGAACTGGTGACGGACAATCTCGGATGGCCGGAAGGGCCGACCGTGATGCCGGACGGCAGCCTGGTCTTCGTCGAAAGCTACCGCAGCCAGCTGACCATCGTTGGCAAGGACGACAAGGCAAGGCAATTCGCCTATGTCACCGGCGCGCCGAACTCCTGCGTGCTTGGCTCCGACGGCGCGCTCTATGTCTGCCAGAACGGCGGCACCGTCGGTCCGTGGCGCGCGCCTGAGATGACCGTGCCATCGATCCAGCGGGTGCGGCCGGGCGCCGGGCCGGAAATTCTGGTGACCGAGGTCGAGGGCGTCAAACTCAATGGCCCGAACGATCTGGTCTTTGCGCCGGATGGTACGCTGGTCTGGACCGACCCCGGCACCTATAATCCCGCCAGTCCCGACCCGAGCTACATTTTTGCGCTGGCGCCGGACGGCAAGGCGACAATCAAGGTGGCCTTCCCAGAACCGGTGTTTCCGAACGGCATCGTCGTCGAGGCCGACGGCTCGATCGTCTGGGACGAATCTTACACCGGCCGTGTCAGGCGACTGAAGGGCGACGGCAGCATCGAGGATCTCGGCCGCATGCCGGGGGATAACCCGATCCTCGACGGCATGACGATCGCCGCCGACGGTTCGCTGCTGGTCACGGATCTGGTCGGCGGCGGCATCCATGTCGTCGCCCGCGACGGCGCCATCAAGGGCTTCATCAAGTGCGGCGGCGCGCCGACCAATCTCGCCTTCGATGGCGAGACGCTGTGGGTGACCGACGCCAGCGTGCTGGCATCGAGCGACAAACCGTCCTATGCCGGGCGCCTGTGGCGGCTGAAAGTGCCGGGCGGCGGCGCCCCGACCTACAAAGGCACGATCAAAATGGCAGCGGAGGCGGGCGCATGAGCCCGCGCGAACCGTTTCCCGGACTTTCCTATCAAGGCAAGGTCGCCTTCATCACCGGCGGCGGCTCGGGCATAGGCCGCGAGACGGCGCTGACACTGGCCGATCTCGGCGCCGATGTCGCCATCCTCGACTGGACCGCGGGCGCTGCTGCAGACACCGCCAGGCAGGTCAAGCACATCGGTCGGAAAGCGATCGCCTTCGAAGGCGATGCCGGTCATGAGAAGACCGTCGCCGATGCCTTTGCGGCGACGCGCAAGCAGCTTGGCGAAATCGATGTCGCCGTGGCCTGTGCCGGCGTGCTCGGCGTCGGCGGGCCGGTGTTCGAGACCTCGGTCGAGGATTTCGAGCAGGTGATGGGCGTCAACGTGCGAGGCTCATTCCTGGTGGTGCGCGAGGCGGCCAAGGGCATGCGCAAGCAAAAGAGCGGCGCCATCGTGCTGCTCTCCAGCCTCGATGGGCTGCAGGCCGAGCACGGCATGTTCTCCTACTGCGTGTCGAAGGGAGCGCTGCTCAACCTTGCCCGCGCGGCGGCGCTCGACCTGGCGCGGGACCGGGTCACGGTCAATTGCGTCTGCCCGAGCGTGACCCATACGCCGCTGCTGGCCGGACGGCTGGCAGCGCTGCCGAATGGTGACGAGATCCTCGCCTCCTACGCCGAGCGGCATCCGCTCGGCCGGGTGCTGACACCGCGTGACATCGCAGCGGCGATTGCGTTCGTCGCCTCGCCCATAGCCAATGGCATTACAGGCGCTGCCATTCCGGTCGATGCAGGCATCGGTGCCACATGGGACAATTTTCGCGACCCGGCCTGGATCAAGGGCTGATCTTGACATCCGGAATCTGAGGTCTTCGGTATCAAACAGGCCCGCAGCGCCCACGACAAGGGACGTCATGGTCGTTTGGAGTAGATGGGCGCCGGGAGCAATCCGGCCGACGCAGTCCAGGAATCGCCTGCCTGAAAAATATCACGCAAACTGATGCAATCTGATGGTAGGGCTGATGGCGCCTGCGGATGCGCCAACTACCACTGGCAGATGAAGGCTTGCCATCGATCGAAAAAGGGGATGCTCTGATGCACCCAGGTCGACGCTGGCAGAATACGATCGCGGTTTTTGCCGCGCACGGTTTTTCGCCGCGATCGTCGTGGGAGGAGGAGTTCGGTTCAAATGGGAGGAAATCAAATGCTGACGAGGCTAAGACTGCTTGTACTTGGCTTGGTGGTGGCGCTGGCCATTCCGGCCGCGGCACAGGCCAAGACATTCTACTGGATTTCGCATGGCGGCCCGGCCGATCCGGTCTGGACCTACTTCCTTGCCGGCGCCAAGCAATGGGCGACGGACACCGGCAATACCGTCAACACCTCGTTCCACAATGGTGACGTGGCGTCGCAGCAGGAAGCCGTTCGCGCCGCAATCGCCGCCAAGGCCGACGGCATCACCACCACCAGCCCCGATCCGGGCAGCCTTGTCGAGATCGTCAAGGAAGCGCGGGCGGCGAACATCCCGATCATCAACTTCAACACGCCCGACCCGAAGGCGGATTTCAACGCCTATGTCGGCGGCGACAACGTCACCTTCGGCAAGCATTGGGCGCAGTATCTGGTCGACAAGGGCCTGGTGAAGAAGGGCGACTTCGTCTGGATGCCGGTCGAAATTCCCGGCGCCACCTATGGCGTCCAGGAAGAGGAAGGCATCAAGAGCGTCTTCGAGCCGCTCGGCATCACTTATGAAATCACCGAAGCGACGCTCGACCAGGCCGAAGTGATCAACCGCATGGTCGATTACCTCACCGCCAACAGGGCCAAGGTCAAGGCGGTCATCGGTCTCGGCGACCTTGTCACCGGTTCGATCAAGCGAGTGTTCGACCAGGTCGGCGTCAAGCCGGGCGAAATCCCGGTTGTCGGCTGGGGCAACTCGCTCGATACCACCCAGGAAGTGCTGAACGGCTACGTCAATGCCGGCCAGTGGCAGGATCCGCAGGCGACCAGCTACGTCGCGCTCTCGCTCGCCAACATGGCGGCGAGCGGCATTCCGCCCGGCTTCGACGTGATCACCGGCGCGCTGTACGAGAAGGACACCGCGGCAGTCTACGACAAGATCCTGTCCGGCAAATAAATCCGCGATCGAGTTGGTCACGGCCGCTCCGGCGGCCGTGACTGTCTCATCATTCCGCCGAAGCCGGTTGCCGTCTCGGCCAGTTCCAATCCTATCGCGGGTCCAAGGTGGAAAATCGTTCCCTTATCCAACGCTCGATCGCGCGGCCAGAGTTCGGGCCTTTCGTGCTGCTTGTCGTCGAGATTGCCGTGTTCTGGGGCATCAATCACGACTTCCTGTCGCCGCAGAACATCTCGAACACGCTGGCCTTCACGGTCGAACTCGGGCTGATCGCGCTGGCGATGACACTGCTGATGACATCGGGCGAATTCGACCTCTCGGTCGGCTCGGTGTTCGGCTTCTCGCCGGTCCTGATGTGGACGCTGTTCAACAGCGGTCTCACCTCGCTCGAAGCCGCCTTCGCCGTTGCCCTGGTGGTTGCCGCCTTCATCGGGCTGGTCAATGGCTGGTTCGTGACGCAGCTCAAGATCCCGTCCTTCCTGGTGACGCTGGGCATGCTGCTGGTGGTGCGCGGCACCGCTTTGTTCGTCACCAACGGGTTTCCGCAGCGGACCTGGAGCGCCGAGGGGAGCTGGCTGGCGGAAGCCCTGGTCGGCGATTTCTTCATCGGGCCGTTCCGTATCTATATGTCGCTGTTCTGGTTCATCGCGGCCGCCGTCGCGCTCGGCTACGTGCTGACGCAGAGCCGGATCGGCAACTGGATCCAGGCGGCCGGCGGCAACCCGAGTGCCGCAAGGGCGCGCGGCGTCAATGTCAGCGGCGTCAAGATCGGCCTGTTCATCCTGTCGTCGATCCTGGCCTCGCTTGCCGGCGTCATCAGCTCGCTGCGCACCTCGGCGGCCAACCCCAACAGCGGCACCGGCTACGAGCTCGAAGTCATCGCCATGGTGGTGATCGGCGGTACGGCGCTGACCGGCGGGCGCGGCACCATCATCGGCACAGTGCTCGGTATCCTGATCCTGCGCGTGATGCGCAACGGCATCGTGCTGATCGGTGTGCCGGGCCTTGCCTACAACATCTTCATCGGCGCTATCATCCTCGGCATGATGGCGCTCCACTCCTGGCTGGAACGCCGGCATCAGGCAGGGACTTGAGACGATGGTCGAGCCGCTGATCCGCATGACGAACATCCGCAAGTCCTATGGCCGCGTTCAGGCGCTGGTTGATGCCAATTTCCATGTCAACGAAAGGGAGATCGTCGGACTGCTCGGCGACAATGGCGCCGGCAAGTCGACGCTGATCAAGGTGCTGTCGGGCGCGGTCCCGCTGACCAGCGGCGACATCTTCATCCGCGGCAAGAGGGTAAATTTGCGCAGCACCAGCGACGCCATCGCCCACGGCATCGAGACGATCTACCAGGACTCGGCGCTGGTGACGCAACTGTCGATCGCCCGCAACCTGTTCCTTGGACGCGAGCCGATCAAGCCGCCGCGTTTCCTCAACCGCATGGACCAGGAGGCGATGAACGTGGTTGCCCGCGACCTGCTCAAGCAGGTCGGCATCTCGAAGAACATTCCGCCGACGACGCCGATCGGCTCGCTCTCCGGCGGCGAGCGGCAGGCGGTGGCGATTGCACGCGCCATGCATTTCGACAGCGACCTCATCATCCTCGACGAGCCGACCAACAATCTCGGCGTCGCCGAAACGCAAGGCGTTCTAAGCTTCGTGCGCAGCGCCCGCGATTCCGGCCATTCCTGCATCTTCATCGCCCACAACATCCACCACGTCTTCCAGGTGGTCGACCGCATCGTCGTCATGCGCCGCGGCAAGGTGGTCGCCGACGATATCGACCCGAAGAAGACCAGCGTCGCCGAAGTCGAACGCGTCATCACCGGCATGTCGGACAAGGAGATCCACGACGCGCTGGTCGAGCGCACAAAGCGGCACGACTGACCGCCGGCTGACCGCCGAGGCACTGGATCGCATCGCCACATGGTTGCGAGATGAAAGCCACCGTTTCGGATATTGCCAGGAGCTGCGGCCTGTCGACCGCGACGGTCGACCGTGTGCTCAACAACCGGCCGGGGGCGAGTGCCGCCAACCGGCAGCGCGTGATGGAGGCAGCCAAGCAGCTCGGCTATCTGCCGGTTGTCGACCAGGTCGCGTTGCCCTCACGGCCGGCACATCTCGAATTCTTCCTGCCGATCGGCAGCAATGCCTTCATGGCCGATCTGGCCAGGCACATCGAGGATTATGCGGCGCGCCTGCCGCTGGTCGCCTCCTGCCGCATCCACAAGCTCGCCGGGATCTCGCCGAGCGCCTTACAAGGGGCCGTCGAAAACCTCTCGCTCAAGGCGAACGGTGTCGGCGTCATCGCCATCGATCATCCGAGAACGCGCAACATCTTGCGCGAGATCGTCGAGGCCGGCATCCGCCTGGTCACGCTGGTGTCCGACGTTCCCGGCGCGCCCCGCTCGGCCTATGTCGGCATCGACAACCGGGTGGCCGGCCGTACCGCGGCGCTGCTGATGGGACGGTTCCTCGGCGGCCGCCAAGGCCATCTGGCGATGGTGGTCGGCTCACGTTCCTATCGCGGCCACGAGGAACGTGAAATGGGCTTTCGCTCGGTGCTCGGCGAGGAGTTCCCCAATCTGACCGTCACCAGTGCCGTCGAGATCAACGACGAGCCGGAGGTCAGTTATACCGCGACCATGAAGGCGCTGCACAACCAGCCGGAGCTGCTCGGCATCTACTGTATCGGCGCCGGGCGCTCGGGCGTGGCAAAAGCATTGCTCGAAGCCAGGCCGCAGAAGAAGCCGGTGTTCATCTGCCATGACCTGACGCGCGAAACGCGCGGCTATCTTGTCGACGATCTGCTCGACGTCGTCATCGACCAGAATGCGCGGCTGATCGCGGAACAGTCGGTCATTCGCCTGCTCGGCTCGATTGCCTCGTCGGCGCCCTATCTGACGCGGAAATTCATCGAGCCGCGCCTGATCTTCAAGGAAAATGTCCCGGTGCAGTGATGCCGCGCGAGGGCGATGTTCGCTCGGCCTCGATCGTTAAAATTCGGCTGATACCGCAAATCTGCACATCAGCTATGCAACTTTTGTGGTTGCCGAATCATTGGGCAATCGATACTTTCGGAGGTGTCGGCCATCTACTCCTCCCAGATGCGATGCCGACGCTGAGTGCGGTACACCTCCTCCCGTGCCGTATTCGAAATCGAGCCCGCTGCCACCTCCTCCCGGCAGCGGGCTTTTTTCGTTCCAGCTCCGAGGTATCGGCCAAGGCTGGGGCCATCACCGGGACGAGTATCGATCCGCGAATCGATGGGCCTTCGCTGAGATCGCCACGGCTTTTCCGGGCGGAATCCTGTCACACTTGTCACTCTCACCAATTCGCTGCCGGCCCTATCTTGCCTCACAACCAACAAGCAATACGCCGCGCAAGGAATGGCGCGGCGGCAGACGGAGAAGTGTGGTGACGACACATCCGAATGGGACGAAAGAGCGCTCGGCGGCGCGGCTCGTAACCAACGAGCTGTCAATGGTTTCGCCGCTTGCGAGACTATCTGGCCCTGAAAGAAGTGATCAGGCCTTCCGCCATGCGGACGAACTGCGCGCTCGGGCCCTCGGCGCCAACGCTTTGCAGGCTGACACGGGCGCCCTCGAGCAGAAGCGACAGCGTGTCGGCGAGAAGTTCGGCCTGGCCGATGCCTGCATCGCGACACAGGGAGACCAGCCGCTCGCGCTGCGCTTCCTTGAGTTCCTTGATCACTTGCCTTGCCGGATGATCGGTCTCGCTCAGCTCGATGGCGGCGTTGGCCATGTCGCAACCGCGACGATCCGACATCAGGCAATCGGCCGCCATCCGGACCCAGGCGTGCAGCTGCGCCAGTTTGTCGCCCGGATTCTCGGCCTCGAACTTTTCCCACATCGCGTTGGCGCTGCAGGCGGTCGCCCGCAGACATTCGATGATCAGGTCGTCCTTGGACTCGAAATGCCGGTAGAGCGTCATCTTGTTGGTACCGGCGGCCTCGGTGATGGCGTCGATGCCGACGCCGCGAATGCCATGCTTGTGAAACATGTCCCGTGCCGTCTCCAGGATCCTGTCCCGGGGGCGAACACGCTCCACAACACCGTCTGTCATCAAAACCTCCGTGATTGCGTTTCCCGAAATTCCCTCGGTGCACCTCTTGACTAGGGTGTTACCGGTCTGTAACGTTAGAGATGTTACTTACCTGTAACACCCGCATTGCATCATGTCAAACTCGCAAGTGCCGGCCATCAGCCCCGCCCAATCGGCAAGGGGACGAACCGCACCTTACGGCCTCGGCCGGCGAGCAAGAGAACACCCGATCCGCGGCCTGCCGCGGATCGCCAAAAACCAGGAGCCGCTTCGATGTCGCAGCGCAATGATCTGACGATCGATGAAGTCGTGAAGGATCCGATGATCCGCATGCTGATGAAGGCCGACCGCGTCGACCCGCGGTCTTTCGAGGCGATGCTGCGTGCGCTGGCGGACGAGCAGGCCGAGCGCCGCAACGCGCCGCGTCGCCCGCTGCAAGATTTCGGCTTTCTCGAAGATTCCGGCTCAACGCGCAGCCGGCGACTGTCCAGGGTGGCCAGGGCCTTTGGCCGGGCCAGAGCATCGGGCGAGGCGTGCATCTCATGGTAAACTTCTTCATTCATCGTCCGATCTTTGCGTCGGCGATCGCCATCATCATGGTGCTCGCCGGGGGCATTTGTTATTTTCTGCTGCCCGTCTCGCAGTTTCCCGACATCACGCCGCCCCAGGTCGTGGTCAGCGCACACTACCCGGGCGCCAGCGCGCAGGTTGTCGCCGACACGGTGACGACGCCGCTCGAACAGCAGATCAACGGCGTTCAGGGCATGACCTATATGTCGTCGTCGAGCTCCAATGACGGCTCCTCGACGATCACCATCACTTTCGAGGTCGGCTATTCCCTGAGCACCGCCGCCGTCGACGTCCAGAACCGCGTTTCGCAGGCGGCTTCCTCGTTGCCGGCCATCGTCAACCAGGGCGGCGTGACGATCAAGAAACAGAACCCGAACTTCGTCCTGATCGTCGACCTCACCTCCCCGGACGGCTCCGTCAACCCAGTCACTTTGAGCAATCTCGCCTACCTGCAGGTGGTCGATCCGCTGAAGCGCCTGCCTGGCGTCGGCGACGTGCAGATCTTCGGCGAGCGGCGCTATTCGATGCGCGTTTGGCTCGATCCCGACAAGCTCGCCAATCTCGGCATCACCGCCGTCGACGTGCAGAACGCCGTCGCCGAGCAGAACGTCCAGGTGGCGGCCGGCAAGATCGGGCAATCGCCGGCTCCGGCCGGCACCGCTTTCGAGATGCAGGTCAACGCCGTCGGCAGGCTGAGCGACCCCAAGGAGTTCGGCGACATCGTCGTGCGGGCCAATACCG
The DNA here is from genome assembly GCF_040320105.1 of Mesorhizobium sp. M0778. Taxonomy (NCBI): domain Bacteria; kingdom Pseudomonadati; phylum Pseudomonadota; class Alphaproteobacteria; order Hyphomicrobiales; family Phyllobacteriaceae; genus Mesorhizobium; species Mesorhizobium sp. M0778. The sequence goes on from NZ_JAMYPA010000003.1 coordinate 54,776, forward strand.
CCAACGGCTCGTTGGTGCGGCTCCGCGACGTTGCGCGCATCGAGCTCGGCGCGCTGCAATATTCGTCGTCGGCCTTCTTCGGCAAGGACCCGACGGTGGTGCTCGCGGTCTACCAGATGCCGGGCTCCAACGCGCTCGATCTGCAGCAGCGCGTCAAGGACAAGATGCAGGAGCTGTCGGCCCGCTTCCCGAAGGGGGTCAGCTATGCCATGCATTACGATACGACACGTTTCGTATCGGCGTCTATGCATGACGTGCTGATCACGCTCGGCGAGGCGCTGGTCCTGGTCGTCGCGGTGGTGTTCATCTTCCTGCAAAGCTGGCGCACCACGATCATCCCGACGATCGCGATTCCGGTGTCGCTGGTGTCGACATTAGTCGTCATGTACATGTTCGGCTTCTCCCTGAACATGCTCAGCCTGCTCGGCATGGTGCTGGCGATCGGCCTCGTCGTCGACGACGCTATCGTCGTCGTCGAGAATGTCGAACGCCAGCTCGAGGCCGGCCTCAAACCGCTGGCTGCCACGCGTACGGCGATGGCCGAGGTCACCGGACCGATCATCGCCACGACCGCCGTGCTGATGGCCGTGTTTGTGCCGGTTGCCTTCATCCCCGGCGTTTCCGGCCGGCTCTACAACCAGTTTGCCCTGACGGTCGCGATCTCCTTCGGCATCTCGGCCTTTGTCTCGCTCACGCTTACTCCGGCGCTCAGCGCGGCGTTCCTGCGCCACCGGCCTGAAACGCAGTTCGTGCTGTTCCGCTGGTTCAACATGGGCTTCGAACGGCTGTCGCATGCGTATGCGAATGGCGTGCGCATTCTCATCCGTCTGCGCTGGATCATGCTTGGCCTGTTCGCGGCCGGACTTGTCGCGACCTATTTCGTCTGGCAGCGCCTGCCCTCGACCTTCCTTCCGGTCGAGGACCAGGGCTACTTCTTCGTCGTTATCCAGCTCCCCGACGGGGCCTCGCTGGAACGCACCGATGCAGTGGCGCAAAAGGCACGCGACATCCTGCAGAACACGCCCGGCGTCGACATTGTCGGCTCGATCAGCGGCTTGAACTTCCTGACCAGTGCCGCGCAGTCGAACTCGGCGGTCGAATTCGCCATCCTGAAGCCATGGGACGAACGCGGTCCCGACCAGAGCGCCTCGAAGCTCGTCGCCGACGTGCGCAACAAGCTGCTGCAAATTCCGGAGGCTTTTGCGCTGAGCTTCGACCCGCCGTCGATCCCGGGCATCGGCACCACCGGTGGCTTCGAGTTCCAGGTCGAAGATCTGACCGGCCGCGGCAGCGTGGCGCTCAACGATGCGACGCAAGCTGTGATTGCCGAGGCGCGCAAGCAGCCGGAGCTCAACCCACAGCAATTGTTCTCGTCGTTCTCGACCTCGACGCCGCAGTTCAACTACGATCTCGATCGCGCCAAGGCAAAGCTGCTCGGGCTCAACCTGCCGGACGTCTTCAACACGCTGCAGATCTATCTCGGCTCGCTTTATGTGAACGACTTCAACCTGTTTGGCCGCACCTTCCGGGTGACGATCCAGGCCGACAAGGACTCTCGAGCCGGTCCGGCCGACATTTCGCGGCTCTATGTCCGCAATGCGTCGGGTGGCATGGTGCCGCTGAGCACGCTGGGCAAGCTTGTGCCCATCGTCGGCCCCGAGACCGTGCCGCACTACAACAACAATGCGTCGGCCCTGATCAATGGCGGCGCCGCCCCCGGCTTTTCGTCCGGTCAGGCGGTGGCGGCAATGGAACGTGCCGCTGCCACGGCGTTGCCGAGAGATTTCGGCTACGAATGGACCGGCATCACCTATCAGGAGCTCAAGGCGGGATCGATCGCATCCGTCGTCTTCGGCCTCGCCATCGTCTTCGTTTTCCTCATCCTTGCCGCGCAATATGAGAGCTGGGCGATGCCGTTCATGGTGCTGCTGGCGGTGCCGCTCGCATTGTTCGGTGCGTTCGTCGTGCTGTGGCTGCGCGGCATGCAGATCGACGTCTACTCGCAGATCGGCTTCGTCATGCTGATCGGACTGGCGGCCAAGAACGCGATTCTGATCGTCGAGTTTGCCCGGCGCCGGCGCGAAGAAGGCCTCAGCATCGTCGACGCCGCGATGGAAGCGGCGCGGCTGCGGCTGCGGCCGATCCTGATGACCGCCTTCGCCTTCATCCTCGGCGTGCTGCCGCTGATGTTCGCCACAGGTGCGGGTGCCGCAAGCCGGCAGTCGATCGGCACCACCGTCTTTGGCGGCATGGTCGCGGCGACCATTCTGTCGCTGGTGTTCGTGCCGGTCTTCTATGCGGTGATCGAGCAGCTGCGCGAGCGCCGCAGCGAGAGCGAACCGGTCTCCGAAACGACTGAACAACCAACCGCCGAACCCGCCTTCGAGCCATTGGCCGAAGCGGCTGAATAGGACTGGAGAATCGATCATGCGTAAATGGAAAATCGCGCTGGGAACGGCCGTCGCCCTTGGGGCGATTTCGATGGCGAGCGTTCACTTGCTCGACATGGGCAGTCTCAGCCTCAACGCCGGCACAGCCGGGGCGGCAACACCCAAGCCGGAAGCCTTTGTCATGCCGGTGCCGGTGGTGAGCGTCGTCAAGAAGACGATCCCGATCTATCTCGACTATGCCGCTCGGGTGGAGCCGATCCGCAGCATCACGCTGCAGGCGCGCGTGCCGGGCTATCTACAGGAGCAGGTCGCCACCGACGGCAGCGACGTTGCGAAGGGCGACCTTCTCTACAAGATCGCCCCGGAGGATTTCCAGGCTGCCCTCGAGCAGGCGAAGGCGCTTATCCAGCGCGACACGGCAACACTCGACTATGCGCGCTCCAATCTCGGGCGCGGCAGCGAGCTCGCCAAGAGCGGCTATCTCGCCAAGGACGTGTTCGACCAGCGCACCAGCACCTTGCGCGAGGCTCAGGCCTCGCTCGCCGTGAACCAAGCCGCCTTGCGGACCGCCGAGCTCAATTTGAGCTATACCGAAATCCGTGCCCCGTTCGCGGGACGCATCGGACGCAGCCAGGCTTCCGTCGGAACGCTGGTCAGCGTTGCCGGCACGGTGCTCAACTCGCTGGTGCAGCTCGATCCGATCTACGTCACCTTCAATCCGAGCGAAACGGACCTGACCCAGATCGAGGAAGCTCGGGCTGCGGGACCGATCAGTGTCGACGTCCTGCTTCCCGGTGAAACCGAACCGCGCCAGAAGGGCGATCTTACCTTCATGGACAACACAATCGATCGCTCGACCGGCACGATCACGGCACGGGCGACGGTCGGCAACGGCAAATTCACGCTGCTGCCCGGGCAGTATGTCCGCGTCCGGCTGCACGTCAAAGAGCAGCCCGATGCGCTGATGGTGCCGCAGACGGCACTCGGCTCAGGCCAGCTCGGCAAATACCTCTATGTCGTCGGCAAGGACAACACCGTCGACCAGCGCATCGTTTCGCTCGGACCGACCAATGGCGATCAGGTGGCCATCTTGAGCGGCGTAGCCGAAGGCGACCAGGTGATCACCGGCAATCTGCAGAAGATCGGCCCGGGAATGCCGGTCTCGCCGCTACCCCAGAAACCGGCCACCTGATAACCCCCATCAGGTCCGGTCCCGCGGCGCCCTCGGCTCCCACGCCGAGGGCGCCGTTTTCTTGCTGAGCAGGGTCGGCAAGATTGGCCTCATCGGCGCACTCGGCCTTGGCAGGAGCCATCAAGGCGCAAATAGAGCGGGCCGTGACGTACCCATCTGCCGCAAGCTGCAGGCCAGCGGAGAACCTGAACCCGCAATTACCCTCTTGTTAGATTGTCGACAATCTGCTTGTGTAGCTTTTGGTCTCCTGGAGCACCGAATGGCGAAGCTGGATTTCAGTCCGATCGCGGATACGACACGCCGGGCCGAGATCGTGGCGCTGCTCCGGCGCGCGATCCTGACCGGCCAGTTAGAGCCAGGACAAAAACTCAACGAACTCAGGATTTCCGAGCAGATGCGGGTGAGTCGTGCGCCGCTGCGTGAGGCGATGCGCGAGCTGGTGCAGGAAGGCATCCTGACCAGCATCCCCTACGCCGGAACCTTCGTCATCGACGTTACCGCCAAGGACATCGACGATGCCTATTCGCTCAACAAGGTGCTGGACGAATTCGCCATCGAGCGGACCTGGCCGCTTCGCGACCAGCGCTTCTTCGACGAGATCGACCGGCGGCATGCGGCGGTGAAGCAGGCGACGCGCGAGTTGGACACGACGCGGCAGATCGAAACGGCGCTGCAACTGCATGGACTGATCCACGAATGGGCCGACAACTCGGTGCTGCTGGAAACCTGGCAGCGGCTGGCCAGCCGGCTGCAGATGTATTTTGCGCTGCACCAGCGGGCCCGCAACGAGCCGGTGCCTGCCGAAGACGCTCACGAAACCTATGTGCAGTTGCTCCAGGGCAGCGACATGCGCGCTGCCCAGCGCCACGCCAAGGAGCATATCGATTTGGATTTCGAGGAACTGCTCGCCTATGCGCGCGGGCTGGAAGAGCGCGGCTCAAAGGGCGCCGGTGCCGATCGTAGCGGCCGGCCCGAAGGCGGTTGAAACCGACAAGTTTGGCGGGTCATCCCGGAACATAGGCAACGGACAGAAAACGTGCAGATCAAAACCATCAAAGCCTACCATGTCGTGCAGCCCTTCGTTGACGGGCCTTATCGTATGTCCAAGGGGCGCGTCGCCGATGCGTTCGACGCGGTGATTGTCGCCGTCATCGCAGATAGCGGGCTCACCGGCTGGGGCGAGATGGCGCCGCTCGGCAATTTTTATTCACCGGCGTTCGCCGCCGGCACGCGCGCCGGCGTCGTCGAGATCGCGCCGCATCTCATGGGCCATGACCCACGCGGGCTTGCCGGGATCAACAGGCTCATGGATACGGTGTTCAAGGGCCATCCCTACGTCAAGTCGGCGCTCGACATGGCATGCTCGGATCTCGCGGCGCGCGCCGCCGACGTGCCGCTGGTTACGTTGCTTGGCGGACGCGAGAGCGAGACGGCCGAACTCTACAAGGTCGTCACCCATGGCACGGTCGACGCGATGGCTGCACTTGCCAAGCGCATCGTCAAAGACGGCTTTCATCGACTGCAGGTCAAGGTCGGCGGCAACGTCCATGACGACATCGAACGCGTCACAGCCGTCGCCGCCGCGGTGCCGAAGGGCACCGTCATCTTCTGCGACGCCAATGCCGGCTGGACGCCTTACCAGGCACGCCAGTTCGTGGATGCGACGCGCACCATCGACTACACGTTCGAACAGCCCTGCACGACGATCGACGAATGCATGTCGGTGCGCCGCTCGCTTGACAAACCGATGGTGCTCGACGAATCCGTCGCCTCGCTGGACGACATGCTCGACATCCACCGCAAGCGCGCTGCCGACGGGCTGACGCTGAAGATCTCGCGGCTCGGAGGAGTGACCAAAACGCGCCAAATCCGCGACCTCGCCGTCGATCTCGGCTTCATGATCACCGTCGAGGACACTGGCGGCGCCGAGATCGACACATCGGCCATGGCGCATCTGTCGCTGTCGACGCCCGAGGAGCGCCGGCTGCACGCCATCGCCTTCCACGAATGGGTGACGGTGCGCACCGCATCCAATATGCCGCCGGTCTCGGGCAGCCGCATGGGCATTCCGGACGGGCCGGGACTTGGCATCGATGTCGTTCCCGACCTGCTCGGCGCGCCCTTCTTCGAGATCGGCAGCTGAGGTAGAGACCGCGCCACCTCAAGGCAACGTCGAGCAACCCGCATCGGTCGGCGCCGTCCGGCTACCTGCAGAGGTCGTGCCCTGACCGGCAGCTGACCCCAAGCGATCGGCCATTCCAGAGCGGGAATGTCCCAATTGCAGGTTGAAATATTTTTCATTTGGAAATAGGAATGTTCAAAACGTTGATTTGGACGCTGCGGCGCGTCAAGAACTGGAGGAAGCGACATGTCCCATCCGCAATTTGCAGCGGAACTTCTGCAGCGCGCTGAACAGCAGGGGCCGATCACCATCGGGCTTGCCGGCGCCGGTCAGATGGGCACCGACATCGTCGTCCAGGTGGCACTGATGCCGGGCATGCGGATCGGCGCTATTTCCGAGGTCAGGCCGCAGGCAGCGATCGACGCGGCGCTGCTCGCTGGCCACGACCGTTCCGACATCGTCCAGGCCGGCAATGCGGCGGCGATCGACCGCGCCATCGAGGCCGGCAAGATTGCGGTGACCGAAGATTTGCACGCGCTGGCGGCGGCCGGCCGGATCGACGTCATCATCGACGCGACGGGCAATCCCAATATCGGCACGCTGTTCGCGCTGGAAGTGATGAAGAACGGCAAGCACATCGTCATGCTCAATGTCGAGGCCGACATCACGATCGGCCGCTTCCTCAAGGACGAGGCACGCAAGGCCGGCGTCGTCTATACCGGTGCCGCCGGCGACGAGCCGGCCTGCACGCTGGAGATCATCGGCTTTGCCAAAAGCCTCGGCTTCAACATCATCGCCGCCGGCAAGGGCAAGAACAATCCGCTGAAGATCGACGCCATGCCGGCCGATTACGAGAAAGAAGCGGCCGAGCGCAACATGAATGCGCGCATGCTGGTCGAATTCGTCGACGGCTCGAAGACGGCCATCGAAATGGTGGCGATCGCCAATGCCACCGGCCTGGTGCCCGACGTGCCGGGCATGCACGGCCCAACCGCAACGCTGGAGGAGCTCGCCAGCGTGCTCTGCCCGCGCGAGGATGGCGGCGTGCTGCATCGCAAGGGCGTGGTCGATTATTCGATCGGCAAGGGCGTGGCGCCCGGCGTGTTCTGCATCATCGAGACCCAGCATCCGCGCGTGCTGGAGCGCATGATCGACCTCAAGGTCGGCAAAGGCCCCTATTTCACGATCTTCCGGCCCTATCATCTGACCAGCCTGGAAGTGCCGCTGTCGGCGGCGCGCGCCGTCGTCTACAAACGGGCCGACATGGAGCCGCTCGACCGTCCGGTCGCCGAGGCGGTGGCGGTTGCCAAGAGCGATCTTGGCGTCGGCCAGTCGCTCGGCATGATCGGCGAGAACGACTATCGCGGCTTCGCCATGACATGGGAAGATGCACGCGCCCGGGGCGCGCTGCCGCTCGGCCTTGCCGAACGGGCCAAGGTGGTCAAGCCGCTCAAGATCGGCGATTTCCTGACCTATGAAAATTGTGTACCCGACGATTCGATGGTGATAACCCAGATCCGCCGTCGTCTCGATCAGTCGGACGGACGGTTCGCTACCAACGCGGCTTGACCCCGCCGGATCTCCGCCTGATGGACGATATCGTAATCGGGATCGACGCCTCGACCACGGCCGTGAAGGCGATTGCCTTCACCCGCGACGGCGAGGAGCTGTTCCAGGCGCGCGAGACTTATCCGCTTTCAAATCCGAAGCCCAGCCATTTCGAGCAGGACGCCGAACATTGGTGGACGGCGCTGCTTGGCGCATTGAAGCAGGTCACTGAGGCGGTCGGCGCTTTCCGCGTGGCGGCGATCTCCATTGCCCACCAGCGCGAGACCTTCACGCTGGTCGACAGCGCCGGCAAACCACTTATTCCGGCGATCCTGTGGCTGGACGAACGCGCCCGGCCGCAGGTTATCAGGCTTTCGGCCGAACTCGGCCGCGAGGCGATCCGCGACTGGAGCGGCAAGCCGCCGGACCCGACGCCGGCGCTCTACGCCATCGCCTGGCTTGCCGAACACCAGCCTCAGGTGCTTCACCAGGCAGCGGCACTGGTCGACGTGCACGGTTTCTTCGTCCAGCGGCTGACCGGGCGATTGGTCACCAGCACCGCAAGTGCGGATCCGCTCGGGCTCCTCGACGTCGAGAGAGGTACCTGGCATCCCCGCCTCGTTGCGGCCGCCGGACTGCAGATGGAGCAATTGCCCGACCTGGTCGCGCCGGGCGCAATTTGCGGCGGGCTTTCCGCAACCGCGGCGCAACTGACCGGCCTGAGGGCCGGCACGCCGGTCGTTGCCGGCGCTGGGGACGGCCAGGCGATGGGCCTCGGCATGGGCGTCTACGGCGAAGGCAAGAGCTATCTCTCGCTCGGCTCCGGCGTGGTCAGCGGCTGCTATTCCGGCAAGGTGAAAACCTCGGACGCCTTTCGCACGCTGGTCTCGCCGACCGGTTCCGGTTTCATGCTGGAGACAGTGCTGCGTTCGGGCATGCAACTGGTCGACTGGATTGTCCGCACGACCGGTTCGCCGTCGGCGGCAGCACTGGAGAAAGCGGCGCTGGAGGTTGCCGCTGGCAGCGAGGGCCTGCTCGTCATGCCCTATTGGGCCGGCGTCATGAGCCCCTATTGGGATGGTGCCGCGCGTGGCGCCATTGTCGGCCTGTCGCTCGACCACCGGCCGGAGCATCTTTTCCGCGCTGTCCTGGAAGGCATCGCCTTCGAGCAGGCCGTTGCCACCGAGGCCATGGAAGCCCAGGCCGGCGGACAGGCGGCGATGATTGCCGCCGGCGGCGGCACCAATTGCGTACTCCTCATGCAGATCATGGCAAGCGTGCTCGAGCGGCCGATCTCGGTTTCGCCGGTCAACGAAGCCGCCGCACTCGGCGCCGCCATGCTGGCGGCCGCCGCGGTCGGCTGGTTTGCCTCGCCGGAAGCCGCCGCAAAGGCAATGGCTGCCGCTCCCACCATGCATGTCGACCCGGTCGATGGACTTGTTGCCGGCTATCGCGGCCGCAAGGCAATCTACCGCGATCTCTATCAAGCGACGCGCGATATCCACGTGCGGCTGAGTGCTCTCAACGCGACTAGCGGTTGAGCAGCCCCTTTGCCGCATCCTCGTCGGTGATCAGAACCGATACCTTGGTGTTGGCGAGTGCTGCCCGCATGATGGCAATCTTTTCCTGCCCTCCCGACACCAGGATGATGCTCGGGATATCCGACAGATCCTGCAGCGGATAGGCACAGACGCGGCGGTTCACCTCGTGGTCGACCGGGCGGCCCTCGGCGTCGATGAAATGACACAGAATATCGCCGACGGCGCCGGCCGCCTGCAGTTCCTCGAGTTCGCTTGGCTTGATGAAGCCGTAATTGGCGATCGGGCTGTCGTTGGAAAACGAGCCGACGCTGAGCACGGCAATGTTTGCCCGGCGTGCACGGAAGACAACGTCCTGAACGCTGCGCTGGCTCATGAACGCGTCGCGCTGTTCCGGCCGGTCGGCATAGACCGGCACCGGCAGCAGGAAGCACTCCGCACCGATCTTCTCGGCGAAATCCCAGGCGCTTTCTGTCGGGTTGAGCGGCTGTGCATGGGTCAGGCCGCCAAGCATCGAAACCACCGTGGTCCTGGCGATAGGCCGCCTTGGCAACTCATTGATGGCGAATTTCAGCGTCCGCCCCCAGCCCAGCGCAATGACATCGCCGGCATTCACATGGTCGGCCAGATAGGCGGCGGCGGCGTGGCCGATCATCAGCGGTGCGTTGCTTCGGTCGGCAGCCGACGGCACCACAACAGCCTGGCTGAGCCCGAACCTCTGCTTGAGGCTTTCCTCCAAAACCACGCATTCGACGACGCTGTCGCGGATGCGAAACTGGACGACACCCTCTTCGCGGGCGGCTGAGAGAATGCGATGTACCTTGATGCGGCCGACGCCAAGAATTTCGGAAATCCGCTCCTGTGTAAGACCCTCGACATAATAGTGCCAGGCGGCGCGGGCCTTGAGTTCGGCGTCGGGAAAGCGCGAGGCTCTTTCGTTCTCTACGATCGTCATCTGTTTGCCTTGCCGCAGCCGCCGGCTCTGCTCATGATATTCCAATCCGGCGACTTCGAAATGCCCAAGATTTCCGAGACCTTGCGTAAGGCAAACCGGCGGACAGCGCAAACCGTCGTCGAATGAAACGGCAGGCCTTGACAATTTTCCGACGAACAGTTTAGCTGAACAAAATTGCATGTTAAAGATAAATTGTTCACATGGAGGGGCCTGGTGAACAAAGTGGCCCGGTGATGCAGCGCCGGATTGCTGTGGAGGAGACGAAGTGGCTGTGAGCAACGACGCAAGCGAGTTGAAAGCAGGCTCTGGTACGCAGGCCACGACGGGCGCAAAGTTTTCGGCTGTCTTTGCCGGAACCATGGGCCCGCTGATCGGGCTGGTCCTGCTGTGCCTGGCGCTCTCGCTGACCACCGATACGTTCCTGACCATCCGCAACATCCTCAACGTGCTCGACCAGGTTACCGTACTCGGCATCATGGCGATCGGCATGACGCTGGTCATCCTGATCGGCGGCATCGACCTGTCCGTTGGCTCGGTGCTGGCGCTGGCTTCCATGGTGATGGGCTTCGTCGCCCATCCGGACTATCTCAATCTCGGCCTGCCGGCCGGCATCGCCGCAGCCCTCGTCGTCGCCGGCCTTTGCGGGCTGGTTTCGGGCCTGCTGGTGACGGTCACCAAGCTGCCGCCCTTCATCGCCACGCTGGCCATGATGTCGGTGGCGCGCGGTCTCGCCAATATGATCACCGACGGCTCGCAGATCGTCGGCTTTCCCGACTGGTTCACCAGCCTGTCGATCATCCGCCATTTCGGCTTCCTGTCGGTCACCGTCGGGCTGATGATCGTGCTTGCCGTCATTTTCGCGATCTTCCTGAATTATCGCGCCACCGGCCGCAGCCTCTACGCAATCGGCGGCAGCGCCGAAGTCGCCCGGCTGTCCGGCATACCGGTCAGGTCGCTGACAAACTGGGTCTATACGATCTGCGCCGTGCTGGCCGGTCTCGCCGGCATCGTGCTTGCCGCCCGGCTCGATTCCGTCCAGCCGAGCTCCGGCCTTGGCTACGAGCTCGACACCATCGCGGCGGTGGTTATCGGCGGCGCCAGCCTGTCGGGCGGCGTCGGTTCGATCGGCGGCACCGCCATCGGCGTCCTCATCATCGGCGTGCTGCGCAACGGGCTGAACCTGCTCGGTGTCTCGCCCTTCATCCAGCAAGTGGTTATCGGCGTGGTGATCGCGCTGGCGGTGGCCACCGACACCTGGCGGCGCAGAGCACAATGAAAAATGGGGCACAATGAAGAATTGGGCTCAATGAGATTCACCCGGATATTCGGGCGAAAACGGATCGGTGATCCGAAACTGGGAGTTGTTCGGCCACGGGGCGCCGCGATGCGCGGGCAGGACAGATTGAACATCAACGGAGGAATAACATGCTGACTAAACGTTCATTGCTGCTTGCCGCCGCGGCCATCATCCCGCTGCTTAGCCTGTCCGACATGGCCTCGGCCAAGGAAGCCAAGAAGCTCGGCCTCGCCGTCGCCAATCTGCAGGCCGACTTCTTCAACCAGATCAAGCAGTCCGTCGAAGCCTACGGCAAGGAAAAGGGCATCGAGGTCGTCACCGTCGACGCCAAGGGCGATTCGGCGACCCAGGTCAGCCAGGTGCAGGATCTGATCACGCAGAATATCGATGCGCTGATCTACATTCCGGCCGGCGCCACCGCCGCCACCGTGCCGACCAAGACGGCCAAGGCTGCCAGCATCCCAGTCATCAATGTCGACCGCAACGCCGACGGCGCGCCCGGCGACACCTTCATCGCCACCAATAGCGTGGCATCGGCGAAAGCGGTTTGCGACTACATCGCCAAGCAGGCCGGCGGCAAGGGCGAGCTGATCATCATCCACGGCCAGAAGGGTACGACGCCCGAGGTCGATCGCTCGAAGGGCTGCGGCGAAGCGCTGAAGGGCTATCCCGACATCAAGGTCGTCGGCGAATTGTGGAGCGAAGGCTGGCACCAGGACGAAGGTTTCAAGCTGACGCAGGATCTGTTGCAGTCGCATCCCGACGTGTCGATCGTCATCGGCCAGGCCGATGCGCTGGCGCTCGGTGCGGCGCAGGCGGTCAAGGTCGCCAATCCCGGCCACAAGGTCTGGGTTGCCGGCTTCGACGGCGACGTGGCGGCGCTCAAGGCGCTGAAGGACGGCGTCTTCGACGTGACGGCGACGCAGCAGACCCAGGGCATGGGCCGGCTTGCCGTCGATGCGGCAATCAAGCTGGTGGCCGGCGAGACCATTCCCGCAGAACAGCTGCAGGATGCGACGCTGACCACCAAGGACAATGTCGAGCAGTTCATCGCCAAGCATCCCTGATTTAGACCAGTCCGGCAGTCGACGAGCGCAACAATGTCCACCGAACCTCGCCACACGCACAGCCCCAATCTGGGTCTCGTCGTCAGCGGCCTCTGCAAAAGCTACGGACCGGTGCAGGTCCTGGCCGATGCGAGCTTCGAGGTGCGGCCGGGCGAGGTCGTGGCGCTGCTTGGCGAAAACGGCGCCGGCAAGTCCACCGTCTCGAACATCATCGCCGGGTCGACCAAGCCCGATGCCGGCACCATCACCTGGCGGGGGAACGCTTATTCCCCCGCCAATCCTGCCGCGGCGATCGACGCCGGCATCGGCATGATCCACCAGGAGCTGAAGCTGCTGCCGGATCTGTCGGTCGCCGAAAACGTCTATGTCGGGCGCCTGCCGATGCGCGGCGGCCGCATCGACCGCGCGGCAATGAATGCACGGGCATCAGCCCAGTTGAAGCGCCTCGGGCTCGATGTCTCGCCCGAGCGCAAGGTGCGCACGCTGCGTATCGCCGCCCAGCAGCAGGTCGAGATTGCCAAGGCGCTGACGCTCAATGCCGAGCTGCTGATCTTCGATGAACCGACGGCCGCCCTTGGCGGCGAGGAAACGGAGCTCCTGTTCCAGCAAATCCGCAAGCTCAAGGCGGAAGGCATGTCCTTCATCTATATCAGCCACCGGCTGGACGAAATCGCCCAAATCGCCGACCGTGTGGTGGTGATGCGCGACGGGCGCATCGTCGCGCGGCACGAGCGCGCCGACATTCCGGTGCGCACCGTTGTCGAGCAGATGGTCGGCCGCAGCGTCGAGCGGATGTTCCCGACTTTGTCGGCGCCCCGCAACGACACGCTGCTCGAGGTCGAGAACCTGTCCTCGCCGGAACGCAGTTTTCAAAATGTCAGCTTTTCGGTGCGGGCCGGCGAAATCCTCGGCATTGCCGGGCTGATCGGCGCCGGCCGCACGGAGCTGGTGAGGGCGATCGCCGGCGCCGACCCGATCTCATCCGGCTCGGTGCGCGTCGCCGGCAAGCCGGTGCATCTCAATGGGCCGGCGGCGGCGATCAAGGCCGGCGTCGTGCTCGTGCCGGAAGACCGCAAGGCGCAAGGCGTGGTGCTCGACCAGACGATCGGCGAGAATCTGGCGATCGGCAATTTCGACCATGTCGCGCCGAATGGCTGGGTGTTCCCGAAGGCGGTGCAGAAATTCGCCGAGGCCGGTATTCGCCGGCTCGGCGTCAAAGGCCGGCCGAACCAGGCGGTCAGCAAGCTTTCAGGCGGCAACCAGCAGAAGGTGATCATTGCCAAATGGGTGTCGCGCCCGCCCAAGGTGTTTATCCTGGACGAGCCGACGCGCGGCATCGACGTTGGTGCCCGCGCCGCGATCTACGATGTCATCGCCGACCTTGCCCGTTCCGGCATGGCGGTGGTGGTGGTGAGTTCCGACCTCGAGGAAGTGCTCGGCCTGTCGCATCGCGTGCTCGTGCTGAGCCGCGGCCGTCAGCGCGGCATTCTCGACCGCAGTGATGCGAGCAATGTCGCCGTCATGGAACTCGCCACAAGCTAGGACAGCCCATCGAAACAAAGCGCAGCAGGTGGTATCCTCCCGGGCACCAGACCGCGCGGGGCGCCAGCAACAGAGTTGGCGCCCCTTTATTTCCGGAGGACGGCGGTTGGAGGAGAGGGACCGACGATGAAACTATTCGAACTTCATGGTGACGTGGCACTTGTGACAGGCGCCGGCAGCGGCATCGGGCAAGCAATCGCCATCGGCCTGGCCGAAGCCGGCGCCGACATAGCCTGTTTCGGTCACGCCTCCAAAGGCGGGCTGGAGGAGACCGCACACCAGATCACAGCACTCGGCCGCAAGGCACTGGTGCTGACTGGCACGGTGACTTCAGAGGCCGATTTGGCGGCTGCGATCGAGCGTACGGAGGCTGAGCTCGGCGCGCTGACCGTCGCCGTCAACAATGCCGGCGTTGCCGCTGCCGAGCCGGCCGAGACGCTGTCGCTGGAGAAATGGCAGAAGCTCTACGACGTCAATGTCAGCGGCGTGTTCCTGTCCTGCCAGGCCGAGGCCCGTGCCATGCTGACGCGGCGCAAGGGCTCGATCATCAACATCGCGTCGATGTCGGGCTCGATCGTCAATCGCGGCCTGACCCAGGCGCATTACAACTCGTCGAAGGCCGCGGTCATCCACATGTCGAAGAGCCTCGCCATGGAATGGGCCGATCGCGGCCTGCGCGTCAACGTCGTCAGCCCCGGCTACACGCTGACGCCGATGAACAAGCGGCCGGAGGTCGCCGACCAGGTCAGGATCTTTGAGCGCGACACGCCGATGGGCCGCATGGCGGCGCCGGAAGAGATGGTCGGCCCGACCGTGTTCCTGGCCAGCCGCGCCGCGAGTTTCGTCACCGGCATCGACCTGATCGTCGATGGCGGCTTCGTCTGCTGGTAGGAGAAAAAATGCAGAAGCGATTCCAGGGAAAAACGGCGGTGATCACCGGCGCGAGCGGCGGCATTGGCGCGGCAATGGCCAGGCGCTTCGCGGCGGAAGGTGCTGCGGTCGTCGTCAGCGCCATCGACGCGCGCGTCGAAGAGGTTGCCGCCGATCTGAAGACTGCGGGCGCCAAGGTCGCGTGGATGCGCATGGACGTGACCAAAAAGGACGAAGTCGTCGCGCTCTACGATCTGGCCGAGCAGGAGTTCGGCCGCGTCGACATCTCCGTGCAGAATGCCGGTGTCATCACCATCGCCAGGATCGAGGCGATGACCGAGGCAGAATGGGACAAGGTGATGGCGGTCAACACCAAGGGCGTGTTCCTGTGCTGCCAGGAGGCGATCGCGCGCATCCGCAAGCATGGCGATGGCGGCCGGCTGATCAACACCGCATCCGGCCAGGCGCGGCAGGGCTTTATCTACACGCCGCATTATGCGGCCTCGAAATTCGGCGTCGTCGGCATCACCCAGAGCCTCGCCAAGGAAGTGGCGAAGGAGAAGATCACCGTCAACGCGATCTGCCCCGGCATCATCGACACCGATATGTGGGCCTATAACGATGCCGCATGGGGCAAGTTGATGGGCGACTACAAGCCCGGCGAGCTGATGGCCGAATGGGTGGAGAACATCCCGATGGGCCGCGCCGGCAGCGGCGAGGACGTCTCCGGCCTGGTCAGCTTTCTCGCCAGCGACGATGCGGCCTATATCACCGGGCAGACCATCAATGTCGATGGCGGCCTGATCATGTCGTAAGATACGACACAGGCCAACGTTCCATCCGCCGGGATCTGAAAGCCGCTTCGCTGCATTCAGGCTGCTCGGCCGGCCCGCGCCAATCCATGTTCCACGAGCCGGTCGATGATTTCGGAATAGCTGACGCCGCTTGCCGCCATTGCCTTGGAGTACATGCTGATATCGGTGAAGCCGGGGATGGTGTTGATTTCATTGACCAAGAACTGCATGTCCGGTGTCAGGAAAAAGTCGATGCGCGCCATCCCGTCACAGCCGACGGCTCTGAAAGCCCTTGCAGCCACATCCCGCATGCTTGCCTCGACCTCGGGCGGCAGTTCGGCCGGCACTTTTAGCGCCGCGCCGTTCTCGTCGATGTATTTGGCATCGTAGCTGTAGAAACCGTGGCTTTCCGCCGGCACGATCTCGCCTGGCCGCGAGACGAACAGGTCGCCTGCCGGGTCCTCCAACACGCTACATTCGATCTCGCGCCCATGAACGAATTCCTCGGCCAACAGCTTGCAATCGTGCTGGAAGGCTTCAGCAAGCGCCCCATCGAATTCCTGGCTGGCATTGACCTTTCTGACCCCGACAGACGACCCCTGACGCGCCGGTTTGATGAAGAACGGCAGGCCGAGTTCGCTTTCTAGTATGGCGAGGGCAGGCGCCGCACCTTCATAGACCGTCACTGAGCGCGCGATTGGCAGACCCGCCGCTTTCAGGAGCCGCTTGGTGATATCCTTGTCCAGTGCGGTTGCTGAACCCAGGATGCCGCAGCCGGCGAGCGGCACCAGAGCCACCTCGGCCACCCCCTGTACCGAGCCGTCTTCGCCATGGGGGCCGTGCAGGACGGGAAACAGGATGTCGATCGTTGGCAGATCATAGGGCGTGCCGTCGGCCGGGATCGCCATCATCCGTCCGCGCCCACCCGGAAGCAGGCAAACTTCCGTGCCGCCTGCAGGTTTCGCGAGCTTACCATCCTGAAAGCTGCTCAGCCGCCACCGTCCCTCGCGCGTGACGAAGATTGGGACGGCATCGTATTTGGCAGGCAGCAGCGCACGCATGACATTGGTTGCGGAAAGCACCGAAACGTCATGTTCGGCGGAACGTCCGCCAAAGAGCACGGCAATGCGCAGTCTGTTCAAGGAAGAGGTCATGCAAGCCTCGGAGACGATCTGGTGTTGAAAGGGTCAGAAGCCGACGGCGATACCGCGGTTGGCGAAGAAATAAGGCGCTCTGGTCTGCTGCATTGTGTCGATATCCTGTCGTCGCGGCTGGTAACCCGATGACTGGCAACCTTGGCTTTTTTCGAACCGATCTAAGGGTTCATGCAAAAAGACGGCCGTGAAATTGGCGCAGGCGTTAATCGTTGCGCCACGTGAACGTTGGTATATATAATTTCATCTCATGAAAGTGGCTCTGGCAAATTACAGAGCCAACAGCCGAGATCATGGGACTTTGATGGTTTGCACCTCAAGACCGGCGATCGATCCGTGGATCACTGCCTCGGCAGCAATCGTTCGGCAGTCATGACGCGGCCGGTCCCGCCACATCTTCACCAATTTGGGCACCACGCCGTTTTGCGCCGGCATCCGCTTCGGCAGCATTGTGGCGCCGACGGCCTTGCGCAACGACCAGCTTTTCCAACACAATCAAAAAAAGACGCAAGAAGGGAACGAACGATAACGTCCACCAGAGCTTGACAGGAGAACAAGCATGTTACTTCGGAGCATGATTTCGAAACTATCAATGGGAGCCTTGGCGCTTGCCGCAGCAAGCGCGCTGACACTACCGGCACAAGCAGCGGCGCCGGAATCCAACGACCCGATCAAGATCGCGCTGTTCGACTGGACCAGCGTCAATCTGAACGCCAAGATCCTCGGCGGCATCCTCGAAAAGCTCGGCTATACCGTCGAGTACCCGACCGCCGACTATCTCTCCAGCCTGACCACCGGCCTGACCAATGGCGACATCGATGTCGGCATGGAGTTCTGGGACACGACGGCCGGCGAAGCGATGAAGGCCTCGGATGCGACCGGCCAGACCGAACGTCTCGGCAAGCTCGGGCCCAAGGCCAAGGAGGAATGGTGGTTTCCTGAATATATGAAAGAGAAATGCCCGGGCCTGCCGAACTGGGAGGCATTGAAGGACCCGAAATGCGCCGAGACCTTTTCGACGGCGGAAACAACACCGAAGGGGCGCTATCTCGGCGGCCCTGTGACATGGGAAGGTTTTGACGACGAGCGCGTCGAGGCGCTGAAACTGCCCTTCACCGTCATCCATGCTGGCACCGATGCAGCGATGTTCGCCGAACTGGACTCGGCCTATCAGCGCAAGGCGCCGATAATGCTGTGGATCTATTCGCCGCATTGGGCACCGGCCAAATACAAGGGCGAATGGATCGAATTCCCCGACTATACTGTAGAGTGCTACACCGACCCGAAATGGGGCGTGAACCCCGATGCGAAATACGACTGTGGCAAGCCGCATGGCGAGATCTGGAAATATTCCTGGGCCGGCATGAAGGACAAATGGCCGGTCGCCTACAAGGTCGCCAAAAACTACACGGTCGATACCGACGAGCTCAACAAGATGAGCGGCGAGATCGATCTCGAAGGCAAGACGCCGGAAGACGTCGCCGCCGCCTGGATCGCCGCCCACGAAGCCGACTGGAAAGCTTGGGCCGAGTGACCGTCTGACTGGAAATCCGACGGCCCGGCCATTCGTGGCCGGGTCTCGATCCCTATTCCAGAAGGACGATTGCATGACCGATACGATTGAACGCGCGGCGAAAGCGGGCAACGATGCCCGCCCGATAAAGCTTGCCTGCCGCAATGTCTGGAAGCTGTTCGGGGCGGACGCGGCCAATTTCATCCGCCGGCGCGACGGCAAGGCCAGCCTGGCGGACATCGCCGCTGCCGGACTGGTTGGCGCGGTGCGCGCCGTCGATCTCGAAATCCGGCAAGGCGAGATCTTCATCATCATGGGACTTTCGGGATCAGGCAAGTCGACGCTGGTGCGCTGCATGTCGCGGCTGATCGAGCCGACCCACGGCAAGGTCGAGTTTGAAGGCAAGGACCTGCTCAAGATTTCCGATGCCGCGCTGATCGAGCTGCGACGCCACCGCATGGGCATGGTGTTCCAGAATTTTGCCCTGCTGCCGCATCTCAACGTACTGGAGAACATCGCCTTTCCCTTGGGCATCCAGGGGCAGGACCGGCCGACGCGCGAAAAGCGGGCTCGCGAGGTCATCGAGTTGGTCGGCCTGCGCGGCCGCGAGCATTTCTATCCACGCGAGCTTTCCGGCGGCCAGCAGCAGCGTGTCGGCATCGCCCGCAGCCTCGCCACCAAGCCGGAAATCTGGTTCCTCGACGAGCCATTCTCGGCGCTCGATCCGCTGATCCGCCGTGAGATGCAGGACGAGCTGATGCGGCTGCAGACCATGCTGCACAAGACCATCGTCTTCATCACCCATGATTTCGACGAGGCCATCCGGCTGGCCGACCGGATCGCCATCATGAAGGACGGCGAGGTCATCCAGATCGGCACGCCGGAAGAGCTGGTGGTCAACCCGGCGACGGATTATGTCGCCGAATTCACCCGCGACGTCGACCGCGCCAAGGTGATCTCGGCCAAGAGCCTGATGCGCGCCTGCGACGGCGCTGAACATGGCGGCACGGTCGCGCCCGATGCCAAGATCGCCAGTTTCTCGGCAGATATCGTCTCTGCCGGCAAGCCCTTCGCGGTGGTCAACGGCACCGGCAAGCCGATCGGCGAGGTAACGCCGCAGGCGGTGATCGATCTTCTCGCTGGCATCGAACGTCCCGGAGCCGGCGCATGACGGTCACGGCAAGCGCGAGCGCAGCGAGGCCGCGGCAGGGTCAGACCTGGCTGGTGATCTGGGCCTGCGCGCTCGCCGCCGTGCTTGTTGTCTTCCTGCTGCAGGAAAGCCTGCCCTGGACGGTCAATTACCCAGCCAATGCCGTCATTCCCGTCGCCGACTGGGTCAGCGCGCTGATGAACTGGGTGAAGTCGAACTTCTCCTGGCTGACGCGCTCGCTCACCGCCGTGCTCGGCGTGCCGCTCGATTTCGCGCTCAATCTTCTCGCCAAGAATTTCAAGATCGGCCATGGCGCGGATATGATCGTCTTGCCGCGCCTGTCCTGGGTCGGCGTCTGCGCTGCCGCGTACCTTGCCGGCCGCGCTGCCGGCGGCTGGAAGCTGGGCGCGCTGGTCGGCGGGTGTTTTCTCTACATCGCGCTGTTCGGGCAGTGGACCAGCGCCATGCTGACGCTGGGCCTGATCTCGATCGCTGTGCCGTTTTGCATTGTCACCGGGCTGTTCGCCGGCATCTGGGCATGGCGCAAGCCTTGGGCAGAAAGGCTATTGATCTCCCCTGCCCTCGATCTGATGCAGACGATCCCAACCTTCGCCTATCTCATCCCGATGCTGCTTTTGTTCGGCAACAGCCCAGTCTCGGCAATGATCGCGACGGCAATCTTCGCGACACCGCCAATGGTGCGGGCGACGATGCTGGGCCTGTCGCGGGTGCCGTCGGAGATCGACGATTTCAGCGAGATGGCCGGCTGCACGGCACGGCAGAAGCTGTGGCGGGTGCTGTTGCCGTCGGCGCGGCCGACGCTGATGGTCGGCGTCAACCAGGTTATCATGCTGGCGCTCAATATGGTGATCATCGCCTCGATGATCGGCGCCGGCGGCCTCGGCTATGATGTGCTTTTGGCGCTGCGCGCGCTCAAGGTCGGCGAGGCGATGGAGGCAGGCCTCGCCATCGTCGCACTGGCAATTGCGCTCGACCGGCTGAGCCAGGCGATCGCGCACAATCACGCCAAGGGCAATGTCTATCAGGACGTGAGCCCGAGCTTCTGGCGCCGTTATCCCAATCTGACGCTGGCCGTTGCCATCCTTGCCGTCAGCACACTGTTCGGCCTGTTCGTGCCGGCCTTCGCGGCGGTGCCGAAGGCGATCACCTTCACCACCGCGCCTTTGTGGAAGGCGGCGGTGAACTGGATCACCATCAACTTCTTCGACACGATCGAGGCGTTCCGCGTGGCGCTGATCCTCAATGTGCTGAACCCGGTGCGCGCTCTCTGCGAGGGCTTTCCGTGGCTGGGCGCGGTTTGTCTCCTCGGCCTTGCCGGATACCAGCTCGGCGGCTTGCGCTTCGCCGCCCTGGTCGCGGCATTGACAGCGTTCTGCGCCGTCACCGGCCTTTGGGAAAAGACCATGGCGACGGTCTACCTGTGCGGCATCTCGGCCTTTATCGCTTGCCTGATCGGCATCCCTATCGGGCTGATGGCATCGCGCAGCGACCGCTTCGAAAAGATCGTGACGCCGGTCATCGACACGCTGCAGGTGCTGCCGTCGTTCTGCTTCATCATTCCGGTGGTGATGCTGTTCAGAGTCGGCCACGTCACCGCGATGATCGCCACCGTCGCCTTCGCCGTGGTGCCGGCCATCCGCTACACCAATCACGGAATCCGGCAGGTGCCGCCGGCGCTGATCGAGGCGGCGAAGGTTTCCGGCTGCACCAAGCGCCAGACCTTCTTTCGCGTGCAGCTGCCGCTGGCGTTGCCGGAGATCATGCTCGGCGTCAACCAGACTATCCTGATGGCGCTGGCAATGATCATCATCTGCGCCATGGTCGGCACGCGCGATCTCGGCCAGGAAGTGTTCATCGCCCTGTCCAAGGCCGATTCCGGCCGCGGCATCGTCGCCGGCCTGGCCATCGCCTTCATCGGCATCGTCGCCGACCGGCTGTTCAATGCATGGACGGCCAAGGCGAGAGCGAGGCTGGGATAGCCGGGAATAGGACGGCCACAGGAAGCTGCCGTTAATGGCGCCCCGGTGACGAGTTACCGATCCCTACGCCTAACGACATAGCCCTTCGGGATTATTGCTCGCTCTTGGCTCACATCGTACGGCTGTGATGGGACGGGTAGGCTCAACAGGAGAGCGGATAATGTCTAAACGCGTTCCCTTTACTACCGGTGATCTAGCAGATCATCAGTGGGGTATCGATGACGCCCTCACAGGCGATCCAAACACGAATATCTTGACCGGCGACGCCGGCGGCAGCCTGCTCGATTTCTCGAGAGGCGGCAACGATACCTTTACGGAAACCGCACCGTCGACCTACACCTTCTACGGTGACGCGGCTCGGAGCTTGTTCAATTTTGCTCGGGGCGGTGACGACACCTTCACCACGGGGCTTTCGTCCACCACGACGACTGCCTATGGTGACGCGGGCGACGATATGTCGGACCACAGCAAGGGCGGCAACGATACCTTCAACAGTGGATTGGCAAGGCAGGTAGTCGATACCTTCTATGGTGACGCCGGCGGCAACATGCTCGGCCATGCTCATGGGGGTGACGACACTTTCCTGACCCAAACCAAACAAGGAGCCGACCACACCTTCTACGGTGATGCAGGCGGCGAGATGTCCGATCGCAGCAAGGGCGGCAACGACACCTTCGAGGGCTCGAAAGAAGCCAATAACATTTTCTACGGTGACGCCGGCAGCAACATGTCCGGCAATGCGCGGGGCGGCGACGATAGCTTCACGGGCAAGAGCGATTCATTCAACACTTTCTACGGCGATGCCGGCGGCGACATGTCGGACGACAGTAGGGGTGGCAACGATACCTTTACGGGCCGCTCCTTTTCCACCAACACTTTCTTCGGCGACGCCGGCGGCAACATGTCTGGCCATGCTCTGGGCGGCGACGACTATTACACAGACACGTTTGGGGATCTCGGGAGCAAAACTCTCTATGGCGATGCGGGCGGCGATCTTTCCGGTTTTGCCACGGGCGGCAACGACACCTTCACGAGCGTGGGTGGGTCCCGGGTAACGTTCTACGGTGACGCGGGCGGCAGTATGTTCGACCATGCGCTTGGGGGCGATGACGTGGCCGTGCTGCAAGGCACCGCCCATAATGTGGGGTATGGCGACGCCGTGACGATGCTCGGCAACGCTGTGGGCGGCAATGACACCCTGACCGGCGGGGACAAGAGCGCCTTTCCTGACGTTCTAAACGAGTTGTCCGGCGACGCGCGCGCTATGTCCGGCTCCGCCCAGGGCGGCAATGACATTCTTACCGGGGGCCAGAACAGCGAAAGCGGCCAAGTTCGCAACTTCCTGTGCGGCGACGCTCTGCAAATGTCCGGTTCGGCTCAGGGCGGCAACGATGTCCTGTACGCAGGGAGCGCGGCACCTGGCTGCACGGTCATCAATGACATGTGGGGGGATGGACAACTGAGCGAGTTGGCTCAGGGCGGCGCAGACCAATTCATATTCAAGGACGATGGTTCAATGACGGTCGGAACCCAAAACACCATCTACGACTTCAGCCAGACCCAAGGCGACACTATCGTGTTTAGTGGCGTGGAGGGCGTGCAATCGTTCGATGATCTCACAATTGCGCAAAGTGGAACCGACACCATTATTACCGCGGGAGTCGATCAAGTTACTCTCGCAAACTTTGCGAGCCCGCTGACAACGAGTGACTTTTTGTTCGTCTGAAAGTGAAACCTTACCTGTTCGAAGTAGCTGGAATGCGGTGAGAGTTCGTTGAAGATGGTCGCGCGGCCGGTCGCCCCAATTCTGCTCGACCGGCCGATCGGCGATCCCAGCCGCAAGTATGGATCAAGCGGCCAGGAATCTCTCGGTCAATCGAGCCCAGAGCGCTGCGCCAACGGTCAAATTGCCGTCGTTGAAATCATATTTCGAGCTGTGAAGGATGGCTGAATCCTCGCCGTTGCCGAGGCGGAGGAAGCAACCGGGTTTGTGCTCGAGGAAATAGGAAAAGTCTTCGCTGCCGGGGATCAACGGGCAGACGGCCACCTTGTCGTGACCAACGAGTTCAACAGCGACGTCTGTCGCAAAGGACGTCTCGCTCTCGGAATTGACCACCACCGGGTAGCCGCGCTCGTAGTCGATCTCGACGGTTGCGCCATGCGCCTGCGCCACAAGTGCTGCGATACTGCGAATACGCTGCTCGAGCCTATCGCGAATCTCGACCGAGAAGGAGCGGACGCTGAGCGTGATCTCGGCCTGTTCGGGGATGACGTTGGAGGCCGTGCCGCCGTGAATGGTGCCGACGGTGACGACAGCCGTCTCGATCGGGTTGACGTTGCGCGACACCACCGTCTGGAGGGTCATGATGATGTTGGCGGCAGCGACGATCGGGTCGACCGTCAGGTGCGGACGCGAGGCGTGGCCGCCACGCCCGGCGATCTTGATGGTGACGGTATCGCTCGCTGCCATCAGCGGCCCCGCGCGCATCAGGAAGGAACCCGCCGGCGCGCCCGGATGGTTGTGCAGCCCGAAAATCGCATCGCAGGGAAAGCGCTCGAACAGGCCGTCGGCGATCATCGCCTGCGCCCCGCTTCCTTTGCCGGCTTCCTCGGCCGGCTGGAAGATGAGGTTCACCGTGCCGTTGAAATGGCGCGTGCGCGCCAGGTATTCGGCCGCGCCGAGCAGCATCGTGGTGTGGCCGTCATGGCCGCAGGCGTGCATCTTGCCGCTGGCTTGGCTGGCATAAGGGAGATTGGTCGCTTCGGTGATCGGCAAGGCGTCCATGTCGGCGCGGATGGCAATGCTGCGGCCGCTGCCTTGGCGCAAGCGGCCGACGACCCCGAGCCCGCCGACATTGCGTGTCACCTCATAGCCCCAGCTTTCGAGCCGTTCGGCAACGTATGCACCCGTTTCGTGCTCCTGGAAGGAAAGCTCGGGATGCGCGTGCAGGTGCTGGCGAGCCGCAGCAAGCTCGGCGGCCTTGTCGGCGAAGTCGGAAACATCGGCGAACTGGTTGGAGGTCTTTGGCATGAGGGGTCCTTTGCCGAGCACGTAATGGCGCCGGCTTTTCTGTCAGATGAAACGGCTTAAAAAGGCCCGCGTGCGCGGGTGCCTGGGTTTGGCGAGAACCTCGTCCGGAGGCCCGGCCTCGATCACATTGCCGTCGTCCATGAACACCACCCGATCCGCCGCTTCGCGGGCGAAGCCGATCTCATGCGTGACCACGATCATGGTCAAGCCCTGCCTGGCAAGATCGCGCATGGTGGCGAGCACCTCGCCGACCAACTCCGGATCGAGCGCCGACGTCGGCTCGTCGAAGAGCATCAATTTCGGGCGGATGGCGAGCGCACGGGCGATGGCGACGCGCTGCTGCTGGCCGCCTGAAAGCTGGCGCGGATAGGCGTCGATCTTGTCGGCGAGACCGACACGGGTCAGCAGTTCGCGGGCGTAGCCGATCGCTTCCTTGCGGTTCTCCCGGTGAACGCCGACCGGAGCCTCGATGACGTTCTGAAGGGTCGTCATGTGTGGATAGAGATTGAACTGCTGGAACACCATGCCGATCTTGCGCCGCTGCGCCGCGATCGCCCGATCGGAGAGCTTGTCGAGACGGTCGTCGTGCAACCGGTAGCCGATCTGCTCGCCGTCCACCTCGATCGCCCCTTGGTCGATCGCCTCGAGATGATTGATGCATCGCAGGAAGGTCGACTTTCCGGAGCCGGACGGTCCGAGAACGACCACCACCTCGCCAGGCGCGACGTCCAGGTCGATGCCCTTCAGCACCTCGAGCGGGCCGAAGGCCTTGTGAACGTTGCGCGCCCGGACCAAGGGCGTGTCATGCGCGCTCATTGGCGGCCTCCAGGGTGGCGGTCGCCGTCTTCTCGCGGGCGCCGCGGTCGCCGCGGCTGTAATGGCGTTCGATCGCGCCCTGCGCGACATTGAGAACCGAGATGATCAGCAGGTACCAGAGCACCGCAACCATCAGCAGCGGAATGATTTCGAAGGTGCGGTTGTAGATCGACTGCACGGAGTACAGCAGGTCGGCCATGGCGATGACGCTGACCAGCGACGTCGCCTTGATCATGCTGATCAGCTGATTGCCGGTCGGCGGCACGATCGAGCGCATCGCCTGCGGGATGATGATGCGCCGCAGGGCCCGCGCGCGGGTCATGCCGAAGGCTTCAGCCGTTTCGGCCTGCCCCTTGTCCACCGACAGCAGCCCACCACGAATGATCTCTGCCATATAGGCGGCCTCATTCAGCGCCAGACCGAGGATAGCCGCCGTCAAAGGCGTGATCAGGTCGTTGGTGTTCCAACTGGCGAAACCGATGGAAATGCGCGGAAACAGCGTCGAAAGATTGTACCACAGGATGAGCTGCACCAGCAGCGGCGTTCCCCGGAAGAACCAGATGAACAGTCCGGATAGAAAAGATGCCAGCCTGTCTTTCGACATGCGCGCGATGGCGAGCAGCAGGCCGAGCACGATACCCAGGATCATCGCCACGACCGTCAGGCCGAGCGTTACGGAAAGCCCCTGCATGACCGTCGGATCGAAGAAATACTGGGCGACGACTGGCCAACCGAAATTCGGGTTGACCGCGACGATATAGGCGAAGCCGGCCGCCACGGCGACGGTGAACGCCCAGAGCGCCAGCCGGACAAGCGGAAACGGCCGGTGGGCTCGCTTGACATCGCGCAGAGCGTCGTCGGGACGTCGCGGCACCTCGGACGCGTAGGCAGCGGTCGCGTCGGTCATGGCAGCCTCTACTGTCCCTGGTTGATGCCGGGCGCGTCGATCATGTTCTTCTCGAGACCCCACTTCTTCATCACCGCGGCGTAGGTGCCGTTCTTCATCAGGATCTTGAACGCGTCGAGTAGTACACCGCCCAGCGGCGAGCCCTTCTTGACGACGGCGCCTTGATAGATGTCCTTGAAGCCATTGGCCTGGCCGACACCTGAAAGTTCCAGTTGGCCCTTCGCCTGCTCGACGAAATAGGTCAGTGGCGCCTGCGAGGAGAAGAATGCGTCGGAGCGCTTCGACCGGACGGCCAGTATCGAGCTCGGCTGGTCGGTGAAGGATTGCACCTCGACGGCCGGCTTGCCGCCCTCGGTGCATTTCTGCGCCTGCTGCTTGATGACCTTTTCGGCTGAGCCACCCGACATCACGGCGATGCGCTTGCCGCACGCCGTGTCGAGCGAGGTGATGCCTTGCGGATTGCCCTTCTCGACGGAAAAGACGACGTATTCGCGCACCCAATCGATGAAGTCGTTGGATTTCTGGCGGTCGGGATAGTCGCCGACAGGTCCCATCGCGAACTGATAACGGCCGGCATTGATGCCGCTCAGCAAGGCCGGCAAGCCGGCGACCGAGGCGTGATCGACTTCGACACCGAGCAGCTGGCCGATGGCGTCGGAAATGTCCCTGGTTGCCCCGGTCAGTTCGGTGCCGGTGACGATCTCATAGGGCGGGAACGAGCCGTTGTTGACGGCCGTGATCTTTCCCGCCGTGCGGATCTCTTCCGGCAGCCGGGCCCGCAAATCTTCGTTCACCGATTGCTTCTGGATATCCTGGGCGAAGCTGGCCTGCGCCAGAATGGTGACGAGCGAGGCGAATATGAAGCTGATTGTCCTCATGGCATTCTCCTTCGTGTTCTTCGTTGCGCGTTGTCAGGCTGCGGTGGCCCGCGACCTGGCGTCGAAAGGAAACAAGGCTTCGGCGGAAATCGGTTCCGTCAGAATGCCCTGGGCATGTAGCTCGGTGACGAAATCCTCGATCATGCGCCGGTTGGCGGGCAGGCCGCTGGCGTTCCAGGAGGCAGGCAGGTCGCGCCCCGCATGAAGCAGCTCCTCGAGGATCCAGGGCGAGGTATCGGCATATTTTCGGCGCTTGCCCGTCCAGACGCGCTGGCTTTCGTCGATCAGCCTGGCGAGTTCCTGCGGCAGCCAGGGGTGCTCCCTGGCCAGGACGGCCTTGACGGCGACCAGATGCATGCCCGGGACATAACCGACGTCGGCGAAATAGGCGCGTTCGGCCGCGCGAAAATCGCGCAGCACTTGCCGGAAGCCGGAAGCCGGGCCGAAAAAGCCGTCCGGCATGAAGGGTGTGAAAACGGCGTCGAGCTCGCCTTGCGCCAGCAGCTCCATCATCGGGCGCTCGCCTGGCGCTGCTTCGATGCGACCCGGCCTGCCGAATCCGTCGAGGCGGTCGGCGACCGGGTGCTCGGATGTCAGCCTGCCGGCAAACCAGTAGGCGTCCTCGACGCCGACACCTTCGCGGCGAAGTGCCGCCCGCGTCCATGTGTTGCCGGAATCGCGCCAGCCGGTGACGCCGATGCGTTTGCCGGCAAGGTCGGAGAGCCGTACCAGCGGACTGTCACTGACCGTGATGATGCAGCGGTGGCGAAAGCCGCGCATGATGAAACACGGTATTCCAACCACCGTATCCCGGCCCGACGCCATGGCCGACACATAACGGCTGAACGAGACCTCCGCCGCATCGTAGTTCGGATCCGTGCAGAGATCCGGGATCAGCGTGGCGACACGGTCGACCTTCACCGACAGGCGGCTCGAAGTGACGTCACCCAGGACCAAGGGAGTGAGGTAGTCCCAATCGCGGGTGGCTATGGTGATGGAGACGGGCGTGGTGGAGGCGGGCATCGGCATGAACTTCAAAGCTATGTTTGACCGGCGATTGGTAAATGTTTATTTTTGGCCGATCAAATGTTATTATGTTACTGAACATTCACACTGACAGTCGTTGATTCGATGGATTTCGATGCAGGATGGTTCGCTGAACGCCTCGGTGACCGCACGACGCGCGGCATCGCGCGCGAGACCAGCGCGCTGATCAGAAGCGGCGCGCTGCCTGTCGGCGCAAAGCTTCCGCCGGTGCGCGATCTTGCCTATGTGCTCGGCGTCAGCCCGGCGACGGTCTCGCAGGCGTGGAGCGAGCTGCGGCGCTACAAGATCATCGGCGGCCGCGGGCGCAACGGCACCTGGATCATGGGCAACCGCTTTGCCGCCCGGCCCGAGCGCCACATGAGCGGCGGCAATTACGGTGCGGACATTCTGAACCTGGCGATCGCGGAGCCCGATGTGAAGCTCTTGCCGCCGCTCGACATCGCGCTGGCGCATGGCGCGCGCGCCGAAAAGCTCAACAGCTACGACCGGGTGCGCATCCTGCCCGAGCTGGAGGCCGCGGTGCGCCCGTCATGGCCGTACGATCCCGGCGCGTTCCTGGCCACCAATGGCGGTTACAACGCCATCTACACCTTGCTGCATGCGCTGGTCCCGACGGGGGCGCCTGTGGCCATCGAGAATCCGACGGCGCTTCGCCTGCTCGACATCCTCGAAGATCTCGACGTGCCGATCATCCCGGTCGACTGCGACAGTGACGGCCCCTTGCCCGACGCGCTCGCCAACGCTCTGCGGCAGCGGCCGGTCGCGTTCCTATTCCAGCCGCGCGTCCATTCGGTGACCGGCGCCTGCATGTCGTCGGCGCGGCTGGAAGTCATCGGCGACCTGCTCGCCGGCACCGACGTGCTGATTGTCGAAGATGACGGCGTTGGCGATATTGCCGATGCGCCGGGCATTTCGCTTGGCCGGCGTTTTCCCGATCGCGTCGTCCACATCCTGTCCTATTCCAAGACCCATGGCCCGGACCTGCGGCTCGCCGTGCTGTCCGGATCGGCGACGATCGTCGAACAGATCCAGTCCTATCGCAGCTTCAGCTCGGGATGGACCAGCCGTATCCTGCAGGCGGCCACCGCCTGGCTGCTGCAAGACCCGGCCACGGCTGTCTTGGTCGAGCAGGCGAAGGAAGTGTACCGCCGCCGTCGCGAACGGCTCGCCGGCGAACTGGCGAAACGCAATGTCGGGATCGACGCCGGACACGGTCTCAGCGTCCTCATTCCGGTTGCTTCGGAACCTTACGCAATGGTCACGCTGGCTGCCCACGGCATCGCGGTCCATGCCGGGGCCAAGTTTTCGACCGGGAAGACCAGTGCCGTGCGCGTCGCGACCAGCATCTTGAGCGAGGAGCACCTCGAGCACGTCGCAAATTCCCTGGCGCTGGCGGCCGACCCGGCGCGGGACGTTGTCTGAGGCAAGGCAATCGTCGTTCGGACTTGCCTACTCCGCCGCCACGCCCTTCACCTCGAGATAGCTCTCCATCGAATCGTCCATCGCCTGCAGCCAGGGCGTGTGATGCAGCGGCGCCATCGTGCCGGTCATCAGCGAGCGATAGGAATGGTCGCGGAAGCCCATGATGTCTTCCGCCTTGTGGTGCTCCCACTCCATGAAGGTCTGATTGACAGCCTCGACATCGAAGCCGGGATAGTCGGTCTGCTCCATCAACTCCCTGGTGTAGTCGCCCTGGAACCAGATCATCTGCTCGGCGTCTTCCAGCGTTTCCTCGCGTGCCCGCCACTTTTTGCCGTGCTCGGCCATCGCATCGGCCGAGGGCAGTTTGATGCGGCCCATGATGACGTCGCGGGCGAACCAGGCCTGCGCGTCGAACATGTTGAAGGTGTAGAACTGGTCCTGCATGCCGATATAGGACAGCTTCAGGTTTTTCTCCCAGACGACGCCCTCGTAGAGCCCGTCCGGCCACATGCGGTTGGCGGTCTTCAGCTTCAGATCTTCGGTCAGGAACGGGAAGGAGTGGAGATAGCCGGTGCACAGGATGATGGCGTCAACGTCTTTGGTGCTGCCGTCCTTGAAATGCGCGGTCTTGCCGACGACCTTCTGCAGCAGCGGCACTTCCTTCCAGTTCTCCGGCCATCTGAAGCCCATCGGCTTCGAGCGGTAGCTGGAGGTGATCGATCTGGCGCCGTATTTGTAGCATTGCGAGCCGATGTCCTCGGCCGAATAGGAGCGGCCGATGATCAAAATGTCCTTGCCCTTGAATTCCATCGCGTCGCGGAAGTCATGGCTGTGCAGGATACGGCCGTTGAAGGTCGAAAAGCCCTCGAAATAAGGAACGTTGGGCACGGAGAAATGCCCCGAAGCGACGACGACATTGTCGAACTCTTCCGAGTAGGTGACGTCGTTGGTGCGGTCATGCGCGGTGACGGTGAACTTCTTCGTCGCATCGGAAAAGGTGACCATGCGCACCGGGCTGTTGAAGCGCACCCATTGGCGCACGCCGGATTTTTCGACACGGCCCTTGATGTAGTCCCACAGCACGGCGCGAGGCGGATAGGAGCCGATCGGCCGGCCGAAATGCTCCTCGAACGTATAGTCGGCGAATTCGAGGCATTCCTTCGGGCCGTTCGACCAGAGATAGCGGTACATCGAGCCGTGCACCGGGTCGCCGTGCTCGTCGAGGCCGGTGCGCCAGGTGTAGTTCCACAGGCCGCCCCAGTCGGACTGCTTTTCGAAGCAGACGATCTCGGGAATGTCGGCGCCGTTGTCGGCGGCCGACTTGAAGGCCCTGAGCTGGGCCATGCCGGACGGCCCGGCTCCGATGACGGCAACACGATCTTTCATTTCGGGCCTCCCGATCTCATTTCTCTAACGAAACAAATTTCACTGACAGGACAGTAATTACCCCTTCGATGCTGTCAACAGGCCTTGTCGCGAAACCCTCGTTTCACCACGCTGGATTTCCAAGCGACGCGGTAGCTCGGGCGAAATCCGGACATTGCGCAATTCGACACGGGTGGCTTGCCGTAAGAGTTGCGCTTCTGTATCGGCACCGAATATGTTCACCGTGAGTGAAATGAATCGGCAAGGTCCGGGGTGGCGAAATGGCGAAAAAAGCGACCAGTCTAAAGCCTGCGGCAGCCGCCGCGGGCAAAGCCAAGCCGTCGGTTGCTGTAATCGATCCGCGCAAGATGCGCGCGCCGCTCACCCAGAACCCGCACGCCATTCGCGACACTCGCGAAAAAGTGCTGGAGGTCGCGATCGGCCGCGAGGTGCGGGCATTCCGCAAGAAGCTCGGCATCACCGTCGCCGATCTGGCGGCCGCCACCGACATTTCGCTTGGCATGCTGTCGAAGATCGAGAACGGCATCACCTCGCCGTCGCTGACCACGTTGCAGGCGCTGTCGCGGGCACTCGGCGTTCCCGTCACCGCATTCTTCCGCCGCTTCGAGGAAGAGCGCAGCGCCGTCTTTGTCAAGGCCGGGGAAGGCCTTGACGTCGAGCGCCGCGGCACGCGCGCCGGCCACCAGTACAATCTGCTCGGCCATATCGGCTCCAACACCAGCGGCGTCGTCGTCGAACCCTATCTGATCACGCTGACCGAAGATTCCGACGTGTTTCCGACCTTCCAGCACGAAGGCATGGAGTTCCTGTATATGCTCGAAGGCGAAGTGGTTTACCGGCACGGCAGCAATCTCTACCCGATGAAGCCCGGCGACAGCCTATTCTTCGACGCCGACGCACCGCACGGACCGGAAGTGCTGACCGTTCTGCCGATGCGCTATTTGTCGATCATTTGCTACCCGCAGAGCGCGGGGTGAGCGGAGCTCGATCTCCCCTTGGTCGCCTCGTGAGGGAGATCGGCGGCTTCGCGACGGCTACTCTTTGCAGCATTGGGGATTGGCGAAGCCGAAGTGACATTCGATCTCCCCCCTTGAGGGGGAGATGTCCGGCAGGACAGAGGGGGGCGAACCGCGATGACGCATAATCTAGTATCCGCCAACAACCGCCGCAATGCGCGCAAGATGCGCAAGGTGATGACCGATGCCGAACTCAAGCTTTGGAATGAGATCAGGGCACACAGGTTGATGGGACTGGGATTTCGACGCCAGATGCCTATCGCCGGCCATGTCGTCGATTTTGCATGCCCGGACAAAAAGCTGATCGTCGAGCTTGATGGTTCCCAGCATGGCCAGGCCGAAACGTCGGAATCGGACGCTGCAAGAACCGCGAAGTTCGAAGCGCTGGGCTGGACGGTCCTGCGCTTCTGGAACGACGATGTCATTCGCGATATCGACAATGTCTGTCAGCATGTCGTGATCGTGGCTGGGCTGGGCGGCGCGTCGTGAGCTTCGCGGAGGCGCTGGGGTGGAGATTGGGCAAGGCCGGCGCTCCACGGCGCCCCCCTCTGCCCTGCCGGGCATCTCCCCCTCTAGGGGGGAGATTGGCTGCTTTAGGGCAGCGCCAACAGGGGCAAGAAAAACTCAATCCGGCCCAAACCCCGGCGACGTCGCACTGCCGTCATCCAACTTCGACAGCCATTCGACGAGCGTCGCGCGGTAGCGCGTCAGGCCCTTGTAGGTGGCGAGTTCCTCGGGCAGGTCGCGGATGACGCGGTGCAGGCGCCGTGCCCATTTCGGCTGCATCACCAGCTCGTCCATCTTGATCAGGTAACAGCGGATCGGGAACACGATCGCATTCGAGCGCGGCAGCCGCCAGAAGCTCTGCAGCTCGACGCG
Organism: Mesorhizobium sp. M0778; assembly: GCF_040320105.1. NCBI lineage: Bacteria > Pseudomonadati > Pseudomonadota > Alphaproteobacteria > Hyphomicrobiales > Phyllobacteriaceae > Mesorhizobium > Mesorhizobium sp. M0778. The sequence goes on from NZ_JAMYPA010000003.1 coordinate 87,290, forward strand.
CAGATGAACCTTGTCGCCGACATTTTCCGGCGTCACCGTGGCGCGGTCCGGACCCCATTTGTGGTAATTTTCCGGGCTGGTATCGAGGCGCGGATTGATGGTCATCGTCCAGTTCAGCCGGCGCGCCGGCTTACCCTGCTGGATATTGGTGAGGAACTTCAGCGCCCGGACGAATATGCCCTTCTCATGCGCCAGCGGCACCGGCGCGTGCCATTCGAAGAAGTTCATGCCGATGTCGAAATCGAGCGACCAGTCGGCCTGGGTGGTGACCATGCCGGCATCCATCCACAGATTGCCGTCGCGCTGGTCGAGGATGCAGAAATCGCCCTGGCTCTGGCGGGTGATGTATTCCATCGGCCCATAGGGCAGCGTCGAGACGTCACCGAAGGTGAAGCTGTCGTCGATGCCGAGCGGCCGGTTGATCCAGCGCCAGCGGTCGCCGTCGCGGGCCAGGGTGAAATGCTCGGGATAGGCCAGCGCCTGCTGCTCCATCAAAAGCTCAAGCAGATCCCAGCCGGCCAGCGTCATGTGCGGCAGCGATTGGCAGCGCAGCGGATCCTCGGCCAGCACCAAAGCGCGGTCCTGCATCTCGGCGACATAGTGCTCGTCGACGTCGATCAAATTCTGCAGCACGCTGCCCTTCGGCCCGACGACATGCGGCTCGATGTTGACCGCATACATGTAGCTGTCTTCGTGGAACGGGAACGGGAACCGCCTGATGTGCTCGGGGCTGTTCCTGAAGGTGAAGTCGTCGCGAAAGGTTTCCTTGCGAAAGGTGATGCCCAAGCTCGCCTCCTATCTTTCCAGCACCAGCGACCGGCCCTCGAAGCGCGAGACGCAGGGCATGATCTTGCAGCCCGAACGGTGGTCTTCCTCGCTCAGCCAGTGGTCGTTGTGGATGAATTTACCGTCATGCGAAATGACGTTGGTCTCGCACTGGCCGCAGACGCCGCCGCGGCAGAGATAGGGCGGATCGACGCCGGCCGCCTCGATCGCCTCGAGCAGGCTCTGCTGCTCGTCGACACTGATGGTCTTGTCGCTGAGCGCCAGCGTCACGTCGAAGGGCGCGCCGGGCTGCGGGGCCGCGAAATGCTCGAAATGCACGGTCTCGGGAGGCCAGCCGAGGGCGGCGGCACGCTCGCGCACCCAGCCGATCATGCCGGACGGGCCGCAGACATAGAGGTGCGTGCCGAGTGGCTGCGACGACAACAGCCGGTCGAGATCGACGCGCTCGTCGCGGTCGTCGTGATAGAGCCTGACCCGGCGATCGTAGCGCTCCTTGAGCAGGTCGGCATAGGTGCCGAGCGAGGCGGTGCGGCAGGTGTAATGCAACTCGAAATTGCCGCCTTCCGCCGCCAGCTGCGCGGTCTGCGCCATGAACGGGGTGATGCCGATGCCGCCGGCCAGCATCAGATGCTTCCTGGCGCGCAGATCGAGCGAGAACAGGTTGACGGGATAGCTGACCACCATCTCGGTGCCGGGCCTGACCTGCCTGTGCATGAACAGCGAGCCGCCGCGGCCGGCGTCGTCGCGGCGAACCGAGATGGTGTATTCGCGGGTATCGAGCGGCGAGCCCATCAGCGAATAGGGATTGAGCCTGGTGCGTTCGCCATCGCGCATCTCGACGACGACATGGGCGCCGCCGGAAAAGGTCGGCAAGAGCTCGCCGTCGCGCCTGCGGAAGTGAAAGCGCGTCACCAACTCGTTGACCGGAACGACATCGCTGACGATGACGTCGAGCTTGGTGGTGCCGGTGCTCATCGAAAGACCTCCTCCGTCGGAGGAATTTCACTGCGGTCCTCGGCGTTGATGCAGACGCCCTGAAAGGCGGCGAGCCGCCGCGAATAGTGATCGCGCACCAGAAGCAGCAGGCCGCAATGCGAACAGGTCGCCGGCTGCGTCGTGACATTCTCGGTGATGCCCTTGCAGTGGACGCACTGCATGCGGCGCGCCAGCGAGCCGCGATGCTCGGTCTGGATCGAGGTGTGGTCGATGCCGGCTTCGAGCGCCGCCTGCATGGCCTGGCCGATCAGCCCTTCGGTGCCGGCAAGGTAGAGCCTGAGTCCCATATGCGCGTTTGCCAGCGTCTGCTTCAGCCGCGGCAAAGCGCTGGCAAAGGAATGGCCGAGGTAGAACTGCGCCGGCTTCAGCGCTTCGAGCACATCGGCATATTTGCTGTCGCGGCCGGGAATGAAAATGATGTGGGCGCCGCCGAAGAAATCCGCCGGTGCCTTGGCGGCCAGATCGGCAATGGCCAGCGCTCCCTCTGCATCCGCTATGAAAAGATGATGCTTGCCGGGCTGCGGAGACAGGGTCCCATAGACCGGCCGGCTGATGATGCTTTTCGCTGCCATACCCGCAGTATGCCTCAGCCTTTCGCCGTGCGCTTGGTCTTCTTCGGATCGTCGAACGGAAGCGGCTCGGCGGTTGCGCTGATGGCGCCGCTCTTGTTGCGGATCTCGAGCCTGGTGCCTTGTACCGCGCAGTCGACGTCGAGCCGGGCGATGCCCATCGATTTTTTGACCAGCGGCGAATACATGGCGCAGGTCACCACGCCGACTTTTTTGCCGTCGCGATAGACTGGCGCGCCCTCGTCGGCCGGCTCCTTGCCTTCGAGCAGCACGCCGAAGATCTTGAAGCGCTCCTTGCCCTTGAGGCGATAATGCTCCTCGGCGCCGCGAAAGCCTGTCTTGCCGGGGCTGACGGTGAAATCGAGGCCGAGCTCCCACAGCGTGTCGCCGGGGCCTTCGTTCTCGAACGGGTATTTCTGCGAATTGTCGTAGGGGTAAAACAGCAGGTAGCTCTCGACGCGCAGCATGTCGAGCGTGGTGAAGCGGCACGGGATGATGCCGGCGCTCTTGCCCTCGTCGAGGATCCTGTCCCAGATCGTGCCGGCGTCCTGGCCACGGCAGAAGATCTCGTAGCCGCGCTCGCCGGTGTAGCCAGTGCGCGAGATCATCACCGGCAAGCCGAACAGCTGCGTCTGCATGTGATGGAAATAGTTGAGGTCGCGAATGCCCGGCACATGCTTTGCCAGATAGTCGACGGCGGTCGGGCCTTGCAGCGAAAGGTCGTGCAGATTGTCATCGAAGCGCAGCGACACGTCACGACCGACCGAAGCGCGCTGCAGCTCTTCATGGCCGGTGCCCGAGCCATGCACCACCATCCAGGAATTCGGGCCGGTGCGGTAGAGGATGCAGTCGTCGGTGAACTTGCCGGCCTCGTTCAGCATGCAGGCATAGGCCGACTTGCCGGGATAGATCTTTTCGACGTCGCGCGTCGTCGCCAGGTCGATCAGGTGCGAGGCGTGCGGCCCGGTGATGTGGACCTTCTTCAAGCCGGACACGTCCATCAGGCCGGCCTTGGTGCGGATGGCGATATACTCTTCGTCGGCGTCCTTGTCGTAGGTCCACGCGGTGCCCATGCCGCTCCAGTCTTCGAGCTTCGAGCCGAGCGCGCGATGGCGGTCCGCAAGGGCCGAAAATCTCCAGGATGCCGTCATCCGCTGGTCCTCCGTTCGAAAAAACTTCTTGCTTTCCCCTGCTCCCTGGCGGGAGCGTTGCCCGAATATTGATCGCAAACGCCGAGAGCCTGCAATACCCGCAAGCAAATAATTTCATTGTCAGGCAAAATCCGGCTGGTCAAACAAACAGTTAACGTTGCGTAAAATCGTCTTGACAATTGCGGAGTTCGGCTTGAAGTTATGAAAAAAATTTCACTCTCTTGAAAGAGAGCGATGGAGGGGAACCGATGTCCGACATGCAGCAGCGCATTGAAGCCCTGTACCGTTCCGACCTTCGTGGATCGGTGCTCCTAATCGTCTGTCTGTGGGCGACGATCCTCTTCGTCCTCTTCATGACATGGCCGTACATCCCCGACGCAGGCATCAAGCTAGTCGTCGCGGTCGCTGCCGCCGCGGTGCTGATCTTCAACACGGCCGCCATCCTGGCGATGGTCAACCACTACAAGGAAGACAAGGACTTCATCTACGGCCTCGACATCAAGAATGCCGACGCTTACCGCAACCGCAAGTCCTGAGGGGGAGACGCATGGCCCGCTACACACCGCCCGAACAGAGCAAGGCCGGACAGGTTTTCGATATCGCCGTCGTCGTGGTCGCGATTTTTGTCGCGCTGTGGCTGCCGCTGAAACTGGGGCTGGCAGGGGCGGCAAAATCCATCGACGCGCTCGACGCCAAGACGTGGGAAGCGCTCGGCCAGAACCCGACCATGGCCTCGATCTGGGAAAAGCTCGGCTACACGCCGGAAACCGCGCACGACATCATCCAGAACCGGTTCCACTACATCATCGACTGGCCGACGCTGATCATCATGGCCGCAGTGCTGATCGGCTATTTCATCTTTCTGTTCCGCGCATCGGACCGCGAATACCGCGACGTCATCAACGAAAAATTCGACGACAAATAAACCGGGAAGCATCGTCATGTGGGTGGCACTATCTTACGCATGCTGGGGCATCTCGATCGTGCTCGCGCTGTGGATGCTCTACGACTGGTTCAAGATCGACACGACATTTTCCGAAGACGTGCTGACCTCGTCCAGGGAAGGCGAACTTGAAGCCGTGTCCGAAAAACACCGGATCTGAGTAGGGGATTGAACGATGACGGTCACGCTTGAACCGGCAGTGCAAGTGCAAGGCGACAGGGTTTCGCTGCTCAGGGTGCTCGGCCCCGCCCATGTCTGGGCACTCGGCGTCGGCATTGTTCTGGTCGGAGAATTCACCGGCTGGAATTTCGCGGCGGACAAGGGCGGCGCGCTGGCGGCGCTGATCGTCTGCTGGATCGTCGGCCTGCTCTACACCTCGGTCGCCATGATCGATTCCGAAGTCACCTCAACGGTTGCCGCCGCCGGCGGCCAATATGCGCAGGCAAAGCACATTGTCGGGCCGCTGATGGCCTTCAACGTCGCGCTGTTCCTGGTCTTTGCCTACACCATGCTCGAAGTGTCGGACGCTATCCTGCTCGGCGACACGATCGTCGCCAAGGCCGGCGTCGAAGGCCTCAACCACAATTCCTTCATCGCCGCGACCATCGTCGTGCTGGCATGGCTGAACTATCGCGGCGTGCTGATGACGCTCAACGTAAACTTCGTCATCACCGCCATCGCCTATGTCTCGATCGTCATCCTGTTCTTCTCGGTCAGCCCGTGGACGCAAGGCGCCGTGCTCAAGCTGAACGAGCTGGTCACCCCCGGCAACGCCCTGCCCTATGGCTGGATCGGCGTCATCGCCGCCTTCCAGTTCGGCATCTGGTACTATCTCGGCATCGAGGGCACCACGCAGGCCGCCGAGGAAGTTCGCTCGCCGGCGCGCTCGCTGCCTTACGGCACGATGGCCGGCATGATTACGCTTTTGATCGCCGCCGCCATGACCTGGTATGTCTGCGCCTCGCTGATGCCCTGGGAATATCTCGGCATCACCTATTATCCGCTCTGGGACGCAGGCAAGCTGACCGGCAGCCCGCTGCTGGAGAACCTGTTGTTCATCGCGACGCTGCTTGCTGCACTTGCTTCGGCCAATGGCTGCATCAACGACGCCGCGCGCGCCTGGTTCTCGCTTGGCCGCGACCGCTATCTGCCGACCTGGTTCTCGGCGGTGCATCCGAAATACCGCACGCCCTATCGCTCGATCCTGTTCCTGCTGCCGATCGCGCTGGCCTTTGCCTTCATCGCCGACCTCAACCAGGCGATCACCTTCTCGATCCTGTCGGGCGTGCTGCAATACACCTTCATGAGCATCAACATCATCATGTTCAGGAAGAAGTGGCCGCTCGGCTCGATCCGCCGCGGCTACACCCATCCCTTCCATCCGCTGCCGGCGATCGTGCTGTTCTGCCTTTGCGTGGTCACCTTCTTTGCGATCTTCCTCGGCTTCGGCTCGCAGCTGATCGCCATGGTCGCCTTCTACTTCCTGATCTCGCTATGGTTCCATTTCTACCGCTACAGATTCGTGCGCCGCGGTGCCCAGTTCACCATGCCGTGGCCGAAACCACAGGGGTACTGACAGGAGGGCGCGCCCTGTCTGGGCGGGCATTTGCGTGACGAGGTGCGTTAGGTGATCTCAGCATTGCTCGCCGGGGCGGTTGCCCTGGCTCTCGTCCTCCACATGACCTGGTTTGCGCGCGCCAACCGCAACAAGGCTTCGACCGCACTTGCCGCCGACGAAGCGGGACTTCGCGAAATCATTCCCGACGTGGCCAACGTCTCGGACGGCACCGCCGGCGTCGTCACCTTCGCCGGCTCGTGGAACGGCCGGCGGGTGCAGGTACGGACCATCGTTGACACGCTGGCGATCAGGAAGCTGCCAGCGCGCTGGCTGAGCGTTTCGATCAACGAAAAAGTCGCGGTGCCAGGCACTTTCGACATGATGATGCGGCCAGGATCGCCGACGACTTTTTCCAATTTCGATCATCTCGACCATACACTGCCGAAGGCGGCGGAATTTCCAGCCGAAGCGGTGCTGCGGAGCGACCGCAAGGGCGTGCGCTTCCCTGACGCCATTATCACCGACCACCTCGATGTCTTTGTCGAGGGGCGCGCCAAGGAATTGCTGATCACGCCGAACGGCGTGCGCATCGTCTGGCTGCTGGCCGAGGCCGAGCGGGCGCGCTATGGCGTGTTCCGGCAAGCCGAATTCGGCACGGTCAGGCTCGATCCGGCGCTGGTCGAGAGGCTGCTGTCGTCGGCGTCGGCACTGCGCGATGCCATCAATCAAAGCGAACGGCAAGCGGCATGAGCAGGCAGAGCACCACCTCCCCCGCGCCACCGAACCCGTATCTGGTTCTCGGCGCCGCGATCGTCTTGCCGGCGAGCGGGCATGTCGTGCTAGGTGTGCCGGTGCGCGGCCTGCAGTTCCTGTTTTTCATGGTGATCCTGGCCTGGGTCACCGCCAAGATCGCGCCGCCGGATGCCAGCTTCATCGGCCGGCATGCCGGCGGCTTCCTGATCTATGCCCTGTCGATCCTGGATGCCTACAAGATCGCCCGCGTCCGCCATGCCAAATGGGTTCACAATGGCGGCAAGCGCAGCGATAGTGCGGCCGGCAGCGCCTGAGCCGATATATAACGACAGGAAAATTTTTTTCATACTAATTGAATTCCCGGGACTCATTCGATACATCTCCAAGGGAACAAATCTCGGAGCCTGACATGTGCGGAATCGTCGGACTGTTTTTGAAGGACAAGTCGCTTGAGCCCCAGCTTGGCGCGATGCTGTCGGAGATGCTGATCTCGCTCAGCGATCGCGGTCCCGACAGCGCCGGCATCGCCATCTATGGCGCGTCTTCCAATGAAGCCAAGATCACCATCCAGTCGGCCAAGCCGGAGCGCGATTTCCGCGGCCTCGACGCCGACCTCGCCAAGGCGATCGGCGCGCCGGTGAGCTTGGCTGCGAAGTCGACGCATGCGGTGGTCAGGACGACGCCTGCCAAGATCGACGAAGCGCGCGAGGCGATCCAGGCGCTGCGCCCCGACATCCGCATCATGGGCGCCGGCGACGTCGTCGAGATCTACAAGGAAGTCGGCTTGCCGGAAGCGGTCGTCGATCGGTTCGGCGTCCGCGAGATGACCGGCACGCACGGCATCGGCCATACCCGCATGGCGACCGAATCGGCGGTGACGACGATGGGCGCGCATCCGTTCTCGACCGGCGCCGACCAGTGCCTGGTGCATAATGGCTCGCTGTCCAACCACAACAATGTCCGCCGCGAGCTGATCCGCGAAGGCATGACATTCGAGACCGAGAACGACACCGAAGTCGCGGCCGCCTATCTCTCCTCGCAGATGGCGCATGGCAAGAACCTCGGCGAGGCGCTGGAAGGCACGCTGAGCGACCTCGACGGCTTCTTCACCTTCGTCGTCGGCACCAAGAATGGCTTCGGCGTGGTGCGCGATCCGATCGCCTGCAAGCCCGCCGTGATGGCCGAAACCGACCAGTATGTCGCCTTCGGCTCGGAATATCGTGCGCTGACCAAACTGCCCGGCATAGACAATGCGAAGGTCTGGGAACCCGAGCCCGCAACCGTCTATTTCTGGGAGCATTGATCTTATGCCGGCAATTAACCTCTCCAAGGCCGCGCGCGAGCCGGGCCAGGCATCGAGGGTCTTCGACCTGGCCGAAATGTCGCTGCGCGAGCTCAACCAGGCGCTGCACGATCTGGCTCCCGGTTCGAACGAGACCGCCTGGGAGGTACTGCATCCGCGCGGCAGCCATTCGGTCGCCGTCGGCGTCGACCAGCCGGTCGCCATCGATGTCCGCGGCAGCGTCGGCTATTATTGCGGCGGCATGAACGACGGCGGCACCATCACCGTGCATGGTTCGGCCGGGCCCGGCGTAGGCGAAAACATGATGTCCGGCCAGATCGTCGTCAAAGGCGATGCCAGCCAGTATGCCGGCGCCACCGGCCGGGGCGGGCTGCTGGTCATCGAAGGCAATGCGTCGTCGCGCTGCGGAATCTCGATGAAAGGCATCGACATCGTCGTCCACGGCAATATCGGCCACATGTCGGCCTTCATGGCGCAATCCGGCAACCTCGTGGTGCTGGGCGATGCCGGCGATGCGCTCGGCGATTCCATCTACGAGGCGCGGCTCTTCGTGCGCGGCAAGGTCGAAAGCCTCGGCGCCGACTGCATCGCCAAGGAGATGCGGCCCGAACACCTGGAATTGCTGCAAAACCTGCTCGACCGTGCCGGCGTGACCGGCGTCAAGGCGGCGGAGTTCAAGCGCTACGGTTCGGCGCGCACGCTTTACAATTTCAATATCGACAACGCCGATGCGTATTGAGGCAGCATGACCTATCGCAACCCGCCGACGACGCCGCGCAAATCCGCGACCTTCGACGACTATACGCTTTCCGAGATCCGCCGCGCCGCGGCGACCGGCATCTATGATATCAGGGGCGCCGGCGCCAAGCGCAAGCTTCCGCATTTCGACGACCTTCTGTTCCTCGGCGCTTCGATCTCGCGCTATCCGCTCGAAGGCTATCGCGAGCGCTGCGACACCAGCGTCGTGCTCGGTTCGCGCTATGCGAAGAAACCGATCGAGCTGAAGATCCCGATCACCATTGCTGGCATGAGCTTCGGCTCGCTGTCCGGTCCGGCCAAGGAAGCGCTCGGCCGCGGGGCGACGCTGTCCGGCACCTCGACCACCACCGGCGACGGCGGCATGACCGAGGAAGAGCGCGGCCATTCGAAGACGCTGGTTTACCAGTACCTGCCGTCGCGCTACGGCATGAACCCCCGCGATCTGCGCCGCGCCGATGCGATCGAGGTGGTCGTCGGCCAGGGCGCCAAGCCCGGGGGCGGCGGCATGCTGCTCGGCCAGAAGATTTCCGACCGCGTTGCCGAAATGCGCACGCTGCCGAAAGGCATCGACCAGCGCTCGGCCTCGCGCCACCCCGACTGGACCGGGCCGGACGACCTCGAGATCAAGATCCTCGAACTGCGCGAAATCACCGATTGGGAAAAGCCGATCTACGTCAAGGTCGGCGGCGCGCGGCCCTATTATGATACCGCGCTTGCCGTGAAATCGGGCGCCGATGTCGTCGTCGTCGACGGCATGCAGGGCGGCACGGCGGCAACCCAGGAAGTGTTCATCGAAAATGTCGGCCAGCCGACGCTTGCCTGCATCAGGCCGGCTGTGCAGGCGCTGCAGGATCTCGGCATGCACCGCAAGGTGCAGCTGATCGTCTCCGGCGGCATACGCAACGGCGCCGACGTCGCCAAGGCGCTGGCGCTCGGCGTCGACGCGGTGTCGATCGGCACGGCAGCGCTTGTCGCGCTCGGCGACAATGACCCGCGCTGGGAAGCGGAATACAACGAGCTCGGCACCACCGCCGGCGCCTATGACGACTGGCATGAGGGACGCGACCCGGCCGGCATCACCACGCAGGATCCCGAGCTAATGAAACGGGTCGATCCGATTGCGGCCGGACGACGGCTGGCGAACTATCTTAAGGTAATGACACTTGAGGCTCAGACAATCGCCCGCGCCTGCGGCAAGAACAGCCTGCACAATCTCGAGCCCGAGGATCTTGTCGCCTTGACGATCGAAGCCGCCGCCATGGCCGGCGTGCCGCTGACCGGCACCAACTGGATACCGGGCAAGAACGGCTTCTAAGACAAACCAAAATGCCAGTAAGCGAGGAATTATAATGGGGAACGATCTCGCCGCCTTCGCCAAGGAGAAGGGCGTCAAATATTTCATGATATCCTACACCGACCTGTTCGGCGGGCAGCGTGCCAAGCTGGTGCCGTCGCAGGCGATCGCCGACATGCAGCGGGACGGCGCCGGCTTTGCCGGCTTTGCTACCTGGCTCGACCTGACGCCGGCGCATCCCGACATGCTGGCCGTGCCGGATCCGGATTCGGTGATCCAGTTGCCGTGGAAGCCCGAAGTCGCCTGGGTCGCCGCCAACTGCATGATGGACGACAAATCGGTCGAGCAGGCGCCGCGCAACACGCTGAAGCGGCTGATCGCCGAGGCCGCCGGCGACGGCATGCACATCAAGACCGGCGTCGAGGCCGAGTTCTTCCTGATCTCGCCGGACGGCAAGACGATTTCCGACGAATACGACACGGCGTCGAAGCCCTGCTACGACCAGCAGGCGGTGATGCGCCGCTACGACGTCATCGCCGAGATCTGCGACCATATGCTGGCGCTCGGCTGGGGCGCCTACCAGAACGACCATGAGGACGCCAACGGCCAGTTCGAGATGAACTGGGCCTTCGACGATGCTCTGGCGACCGCCGACAAGCATTCCTTCTTCAAATTCATGGTGAAATCCGTTGCCGAAAAGCACGGGCTGCGCGCGACCTTCATGCCGAAGCCGTTCCAGGGCCTGACCGGCAATGGCTGCCATGCCCACATCTCGGTTTGGGACAGGGACGGCAAGACCAATGTCTTTGCCGATAATGCGATGGAACTCGGCCTGTCGGCCAAGGGCAGGAATTTCCTCGGCGGCATCATGAAACATGCTTCCGCGCTTGCCGCCATCACCAACCCGACGGTCAATTCCTACAAGCGCATCAACGCACCGCGCACCATCTCCGGCGCCACCTGGGCGCCGAACACCGTGACCTGGACCGGCAACAACCGCACCCACATGGTGCGCGTGCCCGGCCCCGGCCGCTTCGAGCTGCGCCTGCCCGACGGCGCGGCAAACCCCTATCTGCTGCAGGCCGTGATCATCGCCGCCGGGCTCGACGGTGTCCGCTCGAAGGCCGATCCCGGCCGGCGCTACGACATCGACATGTACCAGTTCGGCCATACGGTCGAAGGGGCGCCGAAGCTGCCGCTCAACCTGCTCGACGCATTGCGCGAGTTCGACAACGACAAATCGCTCAAGGCGGCGCTGGGTGAGGAATTCTCGTCGGCCTATCTAAAGCTCAAGCAACAGGAATGGAATTCCTATGCTTCCCACTTCACCCAGTGGGAGCGCGACCACACGCTCGACATCTGATCCGGAATTGTTGCACGCCCGGCGCGAAACAGGTTCATGAAATACTCGATCTTCTCCCTCGCCCGGGCGGCATTTTCCGGCCATAAGAACTGGCAGCGTACCTGGCGCGACGCCAGCCCGAAGAGCCACTACGACGTGGTGATTATCGGCGGCGGCGGCCATGGACTGGCGACGGCATGGTTCCTCGCCAGCGAGTACGGCATCAGGAATGTCGCGGTGCTGGAAAAAGGCTGGATCGGCTCCGGCAATGCCGGCCGCAACACCACCATCATCCGCTCCAATTACGGGCTGCCCGGCAATACCGGCTTCTACGAGCTGTCGATGAAGCTGTGGGAACGGATGGAGCAGGACCTCAACTACAACACCATGGTCAGCCAGCGCGGCGTCATCAATCTCTACCATTCCGACGCGCAGCGCGACGCCTACGCACGGCGCGGCAACACCATGCGCATCAACGGCATCGATGCCGAACTGCTCGATCTGACGGCGGTCAGGAAGATGATGCCGTTCCTGAACTTCGACAACGCACGTTTCCCGGTGCAGGGCGGCCTCTTGCAGCGACGCGGCGGCACGGCACGACACGATGCCGTGGTCTGGGGCTACGCGCATGCGGCGAGCGCGCTCGGCGTCGACATCATCCAGAATTGCGAAGTGACCGGCTTTATCCGCGACGGCAGCGGCAAGGTGACCGGCGTCGAGACGAGCCGCGGCAGGATCGGCGCGGCCAAGGTCGGCATGGCGGTCGCCGGCTCCTCGTCGCGCGTCGCGGCGATGGCCGGCATGCGGCTGCCGATCGAAAGCCATGTGCTGCAGGCCTTCGTCTCCGAGGCGATCAAGCCGCTGATCCCCAATGTCATGACGTTCGGCGCCGGGCATTTCTACGTCAGCCAGTCCGACAAGGGCGGCCTGGTCTTCGGCGGCGATATAGACGGCTACAATTCCTACGCCCAGCGCGGCAATCTGCCTGTCATGGAAGACGTCTGCGAAGGCGGCATGGCGCTGATGCCGATGATCGGCCGGATACGGCTTCTGCGTCAGTGGGGCGGCATCATGGACATGTCGATGGACGGCTCGCCGATCATCGACAAAACACCGGTCGACGGGCTCTATCTCAACGCCGGCTGGTGCTATGGCGGCTTCAAGGCGACGCCCGGCTCCGGCCTGGTCTTTGCCCATCTGCTGGCGCGCGACGAGCCGCACAAGGAGGCTACTCGCTTTCGTCTCGACCGCTTCCGGCGAGGTGCGATGATCGACGAAAAGGGCCAGGGCGCCCAACCGAACCTGCATTGAAGGCTGGCTGAAGAAGCATGCGCATTGTCTGTCCCTTCTGCGGCGAACGCGAACTCGGCGAGTTCACCTATCTGGGCGACGCCAGGCCGGTGCGTCCGGCGGCCGGCTCCTCCGAAGACGAGGTCTTCGACTATGTCTATCTGCGCGACAATGTCGCCGGGCCGATGAGCGAATACTGGTATCATGGCGGCGGCTGCCGGGCCTGGCTGAAGGTCGCCCGCAACACGCTGACGCACGAGATTTCGTCGGTCGAGCCGGCTGCGGGCGTTGGCGCCGCCAAGGTGGGCGCCTGATGGTTGGCCCTGCGCAGACACACCGGCTGGAGAGCGGCGGTCTCATCGATCGCGCCGCGCCGCTGAGCTTCCGCTTCGACGGCAAGAGCTTTGCCGGCTTCCAAGGCGACACGCTGGCCTCGGCGCTGATTGCCAATGGCGTCAAGTTGATCGGCCGATCGTTCAAATACCATCGCCCGCGCGGCATCCTGACCGCCGGGTCGGAGGAGCCCAACGCGCTGGTCGAACTGCGCAGCGGAGCGCGGCGCGAGCCGAACACCAAGGCGACCACGGCCGAACTTTACGACGGGCTCGAGGCCGCCAGCCAGAACCGCTGGCCGTCGCTGCGCCACGATCTGATGGCGGTCAACCAGCTGTTTGCGCCGATCTTCGTCGCCGGCTTCTACTACAAGACCTTCATGTGGCCGGCGAAATTCTGGGAAGCGGTCTACGAACCGGCGATCCGCCGAGCCGCCGGTCTCGGCCGCGCCGCCGGCGTCGCCGATCCCGACCATTACGACAAGGCGTGGGCGCATTGCGACGTGCTGATCGCCGGCTCTGGCCCGGCCGGGCTCGCGGCGGCATTGGCGGCCGGGCGCAGCGGCGCCCGTGTCATCCTGTGCGAGGAAGATTTTGCGTTCGGCGGCCGTCTGCTTGCCGACGGCGGCACCATCGACAGCCTGCCGGCGGCCGAATGGATTTCGCGCACGCTGGCCGAACTCGCAGCACTCCCCGATATCCGCATCATGAACCGCACGACATTGTTCGGCGTCTATGATGGCGGCACCTATGGCGCGATCGAGCGGGTCAATGACCACCTGCCCTCCCCGCCAGAGCACCAAGTGCGCCAAAGGCTATGGCGGATCGTGGCTAGGCGCTGCGTCGTTGCCGCCGGCGCCATCGAGCGGCCGATCGTGTTTGCCGGCAACGACACGCCCGGCGTGATGATGGCTTCGGCGATGCGGACCTATGTCGCGCGCTACGCGGCGGCGCCGGCAAAGAGGATCGCGCTGTCCACCAACAATGCGGATGGCTGGCGCACGGTCGAGACCGCGCTCGCCGCCGGATTGCAGATCGCGGCGGTCGTCGATGCGCGCCCGGACGTCTCCGCCGCACATCGCGCGCTCGCCGCCAAGGCCGGCTTTCCGGTGCTCAGCGGCTCGGTCAACGGGGTCGAAGGCGGCAAGGCCGGCGTCCGGAAAATCGCGATCTCGCTGACCGGCGGCGCACGGGCGGAAGTCGAAGCCGACGGGCTTGCCGTCTCCGGCGGCTGGAATCCGGCGGTCGGGCTGACCTCCTACCATCGCGGCCGGCCGAAATGGCAGGACGACATCGCAGCCTTCGTCCCGGACGGTGCGCCTCCGGGCATGATGGCCGCAGGCGCCGCCAACGGCGCCTTCGGGCTGGGCGACTGCCTGCGCCAGGGCTTTGCCGCAGGAGCGGCGGCAGCACAGAGTGCCGGGCGCAGCGGCAATGCCGGCACGCCGCCGGTCGCCGACGATGAGGCGTTTTCGCTGACGTCGCTCTGGCATGTCGCCGGCAAGGGCAAAGCCTTTGTCGACTACCAGCACGATGTCACGGCGTCCGACATCGAACTGGCGCAGCGCGAGGGTTTCGAATCGGTCGAGCATCTGAAGCGCTATACGACGCTCGGCATGGCCACCGACCAGGGCAAGACCTCGAACGTCGCCGGCCTCGCCATCATGGCTACGTTGTCAGGCAAATCCATTCCCGAGACCGGCACGACGATCTACCGCCCGCCCTATGTGCCGGTCGCTATCGGCGCCTTCGCCGGCCATCATCGCGACGAGAACTTCCATGCGACGAGGCTGACGCCGTCGCATCACTGGGCAGCCGAACAGGGCGCGGTGTTCGTCGACACCGGCCTGTGGAAGCGCGCGCAATGGTATCCGCGCGCCGGCGAAAAGGACTGGCTGGAATCGGTGACGCGCGAGGTCAAGGCGGTGCGCTCCGGCGTCGGCTTCTGCGACGTCTCGACGCTCGGCAAGATCGACGTGCACGGCCCGGACGCCGGCGCTTTCCTCGACCGCGTCTACATCAACACCTTCTCCAGTCTTGCCGTGGGAAAAGCCCGCTACGGGCTGATGCTGCGCGAGGACGGCATCGTCTATGACGACGGCACCACCTCGCGGCTGGCCGAGGACCATTATTTCCTGACCACCACCACCGCCAAGGCCGGGCTGGTGATGCAGCATCTCGAATTCTGCCGGCAGGTGCTATTTCCTGAGCTCGACGTCCAGCTCACCTCCGTCTCTGACCAGTGGGCGCAATTCTCGATCGCTGGACCTAGGACCCGGGACCTGCTCCGGGAAATCGTCGATCCGGCCGAGGATCTGTCGAATGAAGGTTTTCCGTTCATGGGGGCGCGCGAGGTATCGCTTCGCGGCGGCACCAGGGCACGGCTGTTCCGCATCTCGTTCTCCGGTGAGATGGCGTTCGAGATTTCGGTTCCCGCCCGTTACGGCGACGCGCTGGTGCGCAATTTGATGCTGGCCGGGAAGCCATTCGGCGTTACGCCCTACGGCACCGAGGCGCTCGGCGTCATGCGCATCGAAAAGGGCCATGTCGCCGGGCCGGAGCTGAACGGCACGACGACGGCCGCCGACCTAGGCCTCGGCAAGATGATGTCGACCAAGAAGGATTTTATCGGCCGCGTCATGGCCGGGCGCGAGGCGCTGGTCGCCCCGGACCGGCAGGTCGTGGTCGGCATCAAGCCGACGGATAAGGCAAGCCGCCTGCGTTCCGGCGCGCATATCATTCCGAAGGACAAGACACCCGGTCCCGACAACGACCAGGGCTACGTCACCTCGGTCTGCTTCTCGCCGACGCTCGACCAGTGGATCGGGCTTGGCCTGGTCGAATGCGGCCGCGAGCGCATCGGCGAGATCGTCCATACGCATGACCCGCTGCGCGGCGAAGACTACGATGTCGAGCTGTGCAGCCCGGTCTTCTACGATCCGGATGGAGGGCGCCAGCGTGGCTGAGTTTTCCTGGATTGCCCGCAGTCCGCTGGAGCACGCGCTCGTCGTCGGCGCCCATGGCGCGCGCGGCACCGAGGCCGGCGTTTGGCTGACGGAAATCCGCAATTTCGACCTGATCCAGGTGATGGCGCGGCGCGGCAAAACGGCGGAGCTGGCAAAAGCTGCCCAGGCCCGTTTCGGCGTTGCCGCACCGGAAACGCCCAAGGCGGTCCGAGTTCCCGACGCTACGCTGATCTGGTCGGGACCGGATCAGTTCCTCGTCCTGTCCAATGCCGGCAAGCACGCGATCGAACCGCTGAGCCAGGCGTTCTCGCAATCCGCCTCGCTATCGGACCAGTCGCATGCGCGCGTCCTGATCAGCGTTTCGGGAGAAAAAGCGCGCTCGATGCTGGCCAAATTGTCTTCACTAGACCTGCACCCGGCGGCATTTCCGGTCGGCACCGCCGCCGCAACATCGGTCGATCACACCAGCATCAATCTCTGGCGCGGCAATGACTGGCCGGATGGACAGGCGGTGTTCAATCTCCTGGTGTTCGCGACGTTTGCCGGGAGCCTGTGGCACACGATGCTCGATGCCGCCGCGGAGTATGGCGTCGATATCCGGCATTCCGAGGAATTGGCATAGCCTTGGCGCGTCTTCCCTTCTCCCCTTGTGGGGTCCGAAGGACGGGACGAGACCCGTGGCTCGCCCAGGGCGGTGGATCGGCGCGCAGCGCCGAGACGGATGAGGGGTGTTCCAGCGGAGTGAGAGGCTGGCGTTCCCTGGAACACCCCTCATCCGTCGCCTTCGGCGACACCTTCTCTCCAAGGGGAGAAGGGGGAGCTTGTGCCACCTTCACCTTGCCAACTCCGGCTCTTCTGCCCTATTCTTCCCGCTAAAATAATTTCACGCACAGGCAAACTTGTTTCTCGAAACCAGGGTTGAGATGAGCCAGTCGCCCTACCCCGTAATCGCCGCCGGACCGCCCCGGCCGAGTCTGATCCTGCGGCCAGGCCAGATCGCGCTGCCGGCCGGGATGGAGCGCTATTCGGTTCAGGGCAATGGCGCGGTGCTGATCGAGGTCGAGGCCGGCGACAGCATCACTGTGCGCAATATCGAGGGCGGGCAGGCCTGCGAGCTGCTGGTATGGGACAGCACCGGCGTAACCGATCCCGGTATTCTCGGCGAAAAATCGAACAGCAATGCCGCCGGCATTAAGGCGCTGCTGGCCGATAGCGACGATAGCCTCGCTTCCTTGCGCCGAGGCCTCGAACGTCGCCAGGTACAGCTAGATCAGGCAAAGGCGGTCCGCGTCTTCGGCGGCTCCACCCCTGCCGGCACCGAACAGAGCTTTGCGATCGCCCGCGACGGCTCGATGCTCGTCGCTGCACCCGGCGGTCCGATGCTGGTCGACGGCCACGATACCGCAACGCCGCTCAGCGTCATCCTGCGCCGCGCCACGATCCGTCCAGCTGCGAAGTCGCGGCTTGCCGACCCGCTGGCCGATCCGGTGCTCGATCTGCGCGTCCATTCGGCGACGGCGGAAGCCTATTTCGTCAAAGCCGGCGACTATCTGCAGATCATCGATGTCGACGGGCGCCAATGCACCGACTTCCAGTGCTTTTCGGCGCGCAAGCTGGACAAGGGCCGCGATCATCCGCTCGACGTGACGACGACGCGCACGCTGATGGGTTCGAGCTATCCGATGCCCGGGCTGCACTCGAAATATTATGACCAGGACATGGAGCCGCTGGTCGAGGTTATCCAGGACACTTGCGGCCGCCACGATGCATTCGCGCTCGCCTGCGCTGCCAAATATTACGACGACATCGGCTATCCCGGCCATCCCAACTGCTCGGAGAATTTCAACCGCGCGCTGGCCGACAAGGGCGTGACGCCCCGCGCCGGCTGGATGGCGATCAACTTCTTCTTCAACACGGCCATCGACGCGTATGGCGTCGTGGTTTCCGACGAGCCGTGGTCGCGGCCGGGCGACTATGTGCTGCTGCGGGCGCTGACCGACATCGTCTGCGTCTCGTCCGCCTGCCCCGACGATACGACGCCGGCCAATGGCTGGAACCCGACCGACATCCATGTGCGGACCTATTCCGGCCAGCACAAATTCTCGCGAGCGATCGCCAGACGCATGACGCCCGATTCGGAACCGAAAATGACCCGCGAGACCGCCTTTCATTCGAGCTTTGCCAAGCACACCCGCAACTTCGTCGAGTACAAGGGTTATTGGCTGGCCAATTCCTTCGCCAAGCAAGGCCCGATCGGCGAATACTGGGCCTGCCGGCAGGATGCAGTGATCATGGACCTGTCGCCGCTGCGCAAGTTCGAGATCACCGGCCCGGATTCGGAAGCGCTGCTGCAATACACGCTGACCCGCGACATCAGGAAGCTCGGCGTCGGCCAGGTCGTCTATTCCGCCATGTGCTACGAGCATGGCGGCATGATCGACGACGGCACGCTGCTTCGGCTCGGCAAGGATAATTTCCGCTGGGTTGGCGGCGACGATCTATTCGGCGAATGGCTGCGCGAAACGGCGACGAAACTCGGCCTTACCGTGCTGGTGCGTTCATCGACCGACCAGATGCACAATGTCGCCGTGCAGGGACCGAAAAGCCGCGACATTCTCAGGCAGATCATCTGGACCTCGCCGCTGCAGCCGTCGATCGACGAGCTCGAGTGGTTCCGCTTTGCCGTCGCCCGCATCGGCGGCGGCAACGGCATTCCCGTCGTTGTCTCGCGCACCGGCTACACCGGCGAGCTCGGCTACGAGATCTGGTGCCATCCGCGCGACGCGGAAAAGGTGTTCGACGCCATCTGGGAGGCTGGCCAGCCGCACGGCCTGAAGCCGATGGGACTGCAGGCGCTCGACATGGTGCGCATCGAGGCCGGGCTGATCTTTGCCGGCTACGAGTTCTCCGACCAGACCGATCCGTTCGAGGCCGGCATCGGCTTCACCGTGCCGCTGAAGACCAAGAGCGACGATTTCATCGGCCGCGAGGCGCTGATCCGACGCAAGGAAAATCCGCAGAAGAAGCTGGTCGGCCTCGACATCGACGCCAATGTCGCGGTCGGCCACGGCGATTGCGTGCATGTCGGTCGCGCCCAGATCGGCGTCGTCACCTCCGGCATGCGCTCGCCAGTGCTGAACAAGACCATCGCGCTGGCCAGGCTCGACGTCACCCATTCGGCGATCGGCACCGAGGTCGAGATCGGCAAGCTCGACGGCCACAGCAAGCGGCTGCCGGCGCGCGTCGTCGCCATTGCCCACTACGATCCGCAGAAGACCAGGCCGCGCTCCTGATCGACGCTGCCCGGTTCTTCCCTTCTCCCCTTGTGGGAGAAGGTGGATCGGCGCGCAGCGCCGAGACGGTTGAGGCGCGCTGGACGAAGTGCGGTTTTGCCAAGCTGGAACACCCCTCATCCGACCGAGCTACGCTCGGCCACCTTCTCCCACAAGGGGAGAAGGAAAGACCGCACCCGTTGGCAGCGCCAACGAAGCTCGACTGTTTCACACGCGCAATGTGCACAGCGTCACAAACCGCTTGACGTGAAAGCGCGTTGGGTCAATCTTCACTGCTAAGAATAAAATACTACTGAGCGGAAAACGCCTGGGCAGTTCAACGTGAGCGTCGATGACGCCTCGCGAGATTGCGGCTGTTGCCGATGGGGAACATCAAAAATGGGGAATCCACGTAAATGAGCACGATAGTCACCACCTTGGTGCCGCCTGCCGAAGGGCAGCTGCACCGGAACATCGATTGGCGCGGCGCCTTTTGGGTGGCAAGCGGCGTTCCGGCCCTTGTCCTGTTTTCGATCGGCGGCATTGCCGGCACCACCGGAACGCTGGCCTTCATGATCTGGACCGCATCCATGATCATGGGCTTCCTGCAATCCTTCACCTATGCGGAAATCGCCGGCCTGTTCCCGAACAAGTCCGGCGGCGCCTCGATCTATGGCGCCACCGCGTGGCTGCGCTATTCGAAATTCATCGCGCCGCTTTCGGTGTGGTGCAACTGGTTCGCCTGGTCGCCGGTGCTGTCGCTCGGCTGCTCGATCGCCGCCGCCTATATCCTCAACGCGCTGGCGCCGGTGCCGCTGTTCACCGACACTTCGCCGGAGGTCGCCGCCTATATCGCGGCCCATGCCGGAACCAGCGCCGCCGACGCCATCACCGCGGTCACCGCGGCGGCGACGCCGGCGATCCGCAACTGGACGCTCTACGGTCACACGCTTGGTCCGGTTTCCTTCACCTTCAACGCCACCTTCTTCATCGGCGCGGTGCTGATGCTGATCATCTTCTCGATCCAGCATCGCGGCATCTTGGGCACGGCCAATGTGCAGAAATATATCGGCCTGCTGGTTATCATCCCGATGCTCATCGTCGGCGTGGTGCCGATCGTCACCGGCCAGATCAACTGGGCGAATTTCTCCCCGCTGGTGCCGCTCGCGGCAGCCTATGCGCCGGAGCCCGGTGCGTGGAACATCGCCGGCTGGACGCTGGTGCTCGGCGGCATGTTCATCGCGGCCTGGTCAACTTACGGTTTCGAGACCGCCGTCTGTTACACCTCCGAGTTCAAGAACCCCGGCACAGATACCTTCAAGGCGATCTTTTATTCCGGCCTGTTGTGCATGCTGCTGTTCATCCTGGTGCCATTCACCTTTCAGGGCGTGCTCGGCTTGAACGGCATGCTGGCGACGCCGATCGTCGACGGCTCCGGCGTTGCCGACGCGCTGGCCGGCATGGTCGGCGGCGGACAGTTGATCCACAGCCTGCTGGTGATGCTGATGATCCTGGCGCTGGTGCTCTGCATCATGACGGCGATGGCCGGCTCCTCGCGCACGCTCTACCAGGGTTCGGTCGATGGCTGGCTGCCGCGCTACCTCAGCCATGTCAACGAGCACGGCGCGCCGACGCGGGCGATGTGGACGGACCTGATCTTCAACCTGATCGTGCTGGCCATCGCCTCGGCCGACGCGACGAGCTTCTTCTTCATCCTGGCGGTGTCGAATTGCGGCTACATCATCTTCAATTTCCTCAACCTCAACGCCGGCTGGATCCACCGCATCGACAATGGCCACATCGCGCGGCCTTGGAAGGCGCCGAGCTGGCTGCTCGGCCTCGGCGCGATCTTTGCCTATGTCAACGCGGTCTTCATGGGCGCCGGAGCCAAGGTCTGGAACCCGATGGCATTGTGGGCCGGGCTGATCACGGCCGCCTTGATCATCCCGGTGTTCTGCTTCCGGCACTACATCCAGGACAAAGGCAAGTTCCCCGACCACATGCTGGCCGATCTCGGCATGAACTCGTCCGACCTCGCAGTGCGAAAGGCGGGCATGCTGCCCTACCTGACGCTGATCGCCGGCGTCGCGGTGATGCTGCTCGCCAACTGGCTGTTCGTCATCTGAGGCTTGCCTTGAGAGCAATTCCAGGAAAAGGTGTGAACGGTTTTCCGGCCGGAATTGCCTCAAAACAAAAAATAGAGCGGTTCGGCGTTTCCGTGAAACGATGAACCGTTCTACGGATTGGGCGCGCGATGCGCGCTCGATCGCTTGCATTTTGTTCTTGCTTTGTGCCGGCAGCTATGCTACTAATCCCGCCATGGTGCTGATTCGCCCCGAGACCCGCCGCTGAGGCGGGTTTTTCGTTTCTGGGCCTATTCTGGCTCAATCGATCTTGATGAACACGCCCTTGGTGTTGAGATATTCGTCAAGGTGTTCGGCGCCGCCCTCGCGGCCGTAGCCGCTCATCTTGTAGCCGCCGAAGGGCACGGCCGGATCGATGGCGTGATAGGTGTTGACCCAGACCGAGCCGGCGCGGATCTTTTGCGACAGCCGGTGGGCGGTGGCGAGATTTTGGGTGAAGACCCCTGCAGCCAGGCCGTAAGGCGTGTTGTTGGCCCGCTCGACCGCCTCGTCCAGCGTATCGAACGGCAAGGCTGAAATCACCGGCCCGAAGATCTCCTCGCGGGCGATCTTCATATCGTCCGAGACGCCGGCAAAGACAGTCGGCGCGACGAAATTGCCGGCGGCAAGCGCGCCTTCCACAAGCCGGGTGCCTCCGGTGACGAGTTTCGCCCCTTCTGCAGTACCGGCCTCGAGGTAA
Organism: Mesorhizobium sp. M0778; assembly: GCF_040320105.1. Classification (NCBI taxonomy): domain Bacteria; kingdom Pseudomonadati; phylum Pseudomonadota; class Alphaproteobacteria; order Hyphomicrobiales; family Phyllobacteriaceae; genus Mesorhizobium; species Mesorhizobium sp. M0778. The sequence continues at coordinate 109,427 of NZ_JAMYPA010000003.1, forward strand.
CCGGTGACCCGTTGCAACTGCTTTTCGGAGACGAGCGGGCCGATCTCGGTCGCCGGGTCGATGCCGTCGCCGACCCTGAGACCCTTGGCGTATGCCGCGAGACGCTCGATGAACTCGTCATGGACCGCGCGTTCGACGAAAAGGCGCGAACCGGCGATGCAGATCTGGCCGGAATTGGCGAACACCGACATCGCGGCCACCGGCACCGCTTTGTCGAGATCGGCATCGGCGCAGACGATGACCGGCGACTTGCCGCCAAGCTCCAGCGAGACGCGCTTGAGGTTGCCGGCCGAGGCGCGCACGATCGACTGGCCGGTCGCCGTCGAGCCGGTGAAGACGATTTTGTCGACGCCCATGTGCTCGGCGAGTGCGGCGCCCGCCTCGGTGCCGGTGCCGGTGACGATGTTGACGACGCCTTCCGGGACGCCGGCCTCGTTCATGATGTCGGCGATCAGCAGTGGCGTCAGCGGCGCCTCTTCCGATGGTTTCAGCACGATGGTACAGCCGGTCGCCAGCGCCGGGCCAATTTTCCAGATCGACGCGGCGGTCGGCGCGTTCCAGGGAATGATGGCGCCGACGACGCCGACCGCCTCCTTGCGGGTGAAGGAGACGATTTCGCCGGGCAGCGAGTTCTCGATCGTCTCGCCGTGCAGCGCCGTCGCCATGCCGGCATAATAGCGCAGCATGCCGATGACGCGGTTGCGATTGGCGCGGGTGCGCACGATCGGCATACCCATGTCGGTGGTGTCGGAGAGGCTGATCTCTTCCCAGTTCTTTTCGAAGAGATCGGCGATCCTCAGCAGCAGTACCTGCCGCTCGTAAGGTTTGAGCCGGCTCCACGGTCCCTCGAACGCCTTGCGGGCGGCAGTCACCGCCAAGTCGATGTCGAGGCGGTCGCCGCGCGGCACCGTGGCGATGACCGCGCCGGTGGCAGGATTGCGGGTCTCCATGGTCCGGCCGGAGCGGGCATCGACCCAGCCACCGCCGATGAACATCTGGCGATGGCGTCCGTCGATCGGCAGCCGCAGCGGTGCCTGAGCTATGGTCATGACGGTCCTCCTCCGGCACCTACGCCTGGTGGGCGGATTAAACCGCCGGAGGTCACATTTGCCAACAGCTCTATTCGGCCGCCAGGGCCAGTTGCGGCCTTTCGTTCTTTTCTTCCGTCTCGGCCGGCTGCTCCACCACCTTCTTGGGCTCCCGGCCGAAGAACAGCGCGTAGGCTGCCGGCAGGACAAGGATGGTCAGCACCGTGGCGACCAGGATGCCGCCCATCATGGCATAGGCGAGCGGCCCCCAGAAGACGCCGCGCGAGATCGGGATCAGCGCCAGCACCGCCGTCAGCGCCGTCAGCACGATCGGCCGGAACCGGCGAACGGCCGAGCCGATGATGGCCTCGGAGCGCTCCACGCCGGCGGCGATGTCCTGGTCGATCTGATCGACCAGGATGATCGAGTTTCGCATGATGATGCCGAGCAGGGCGATAACACCGAGGATGGCGACGAAGCCGAACGGCGCACCGCTGATCAAAAGTGCCGCCGCCGCACCGATGATGCCGAGCGGACCGGTCGCCAGCACCAGCATCGCCTTCCCGAAATGCTGCAGCTGGATCATCAGCAGCACGACGATGACCGCCAGCATGACTGGAGCTTTCGCCGCAATCGAGGCCTGGCTTTCGGCCGCATCCTCGGCGCCGCCCTGGATCTCGATCTTGTAGCCGGGTGCGAGGCCGGCGCGCAGGCCCGACATCTCGCCATACATTTTCATGGCGACATCGTTCGGCTGCACGCCATCCGGCAGCGTGGCGCGTACGCTGATGGTCGGCAAGCGGTCGCGCCGCCATTCGACGCCTTGCTCCAGCACCGGGACAATCTTGGCGACCTGCGACAGCGGCACGGAGCCACCGAAATCCGTCGGGATATAGACGGAATCGACCGCCGACAGCAGGTGACGGCTTGCCTCCGGTTCGCGGGCGACGATCGAAACCGTCTCCTCGCCGTCGCGGAAGTCATCGAGCGGCGCTCCCGACATGGTCGCCTGCAGCATCTGGCGGATGCGCTGCGAGGTGACGCCGAGCGCACGGGCGCGATCCTGGTCGATCACCAGCTTCATCGCCGGCACCGGCTCCAGCCAGTCGTCGTGGATGGCGCCGAGCAGCGGATTTGCCTGGAACTTCGCCTTCACCTCGTCGGCGATGCGGCGCACCTCCTGGCGATCCGGACCCATGACGCGCATCTGCACCGGCCAGCCGGTCGGCGGACCAAGGAACAGGCGGTCGACCTTTGCGCGGATCGACGGGAAATCCTCGGCCAGGATGGTGCGCAGCTTGACAATCAGCCGCTCGCGGGCCGGTTCGTCATTGGCCATCACCAGAAGCTGGGCGAAATTCGGATTGCGAAGCTGCTGGTCGAGCGGCAGGAAGAAACGCGGCGCGCCTTCGCCGATATAGGTGGCGATGAAGCGCTTGTCCTTGTCGTCCATCATCCTGGCTTCGAGCGCCTTGGCCTGTGTCTCGACTTCCTTGATGCTGGTGCCTTCCGGCAGCCAGAGGTCGACAAGGATTTCCGGGCGCGACGATTGCGGGAAGAAATTCTGCGGGATGAACTGGAACGCCCACAGGCTGGTGGCAAAGGTCATCATCGTCATCACCAGCACGATGATGCGATGGCGCACGGCCCAGGTCACGGTCGAGCGAAGGCGACGGTAGAAGCCCGTGTCGAAGACATCGTGATGGCTGCCGGCGTGCTTGCGCTGCTTCAGGATCATGTGGCCGAGCCATGGCGTGAAATAGACCGCCGCGAACCAGGACACGACCAGCGCGATACCGACGACGTAGAACAGGGTGCGCACATATTCGCCAGCCGTCGAGGCGGCGAAACCGACGGGGATGAAGCCGGCCGTGGTGATCAGCGTGCCGGTCAGCATCGGGAAGGCGGTCGAGGAATAGGCGAAGCTCGCCGCCTCGACCTTGACCAAGCCTTCCTCGAGCTTTCGCTCCATCATTTCGACGACGATCATCGCGTCGTCGACCAAGAGGCCAAGGGCGATGATCAGCGCGCCGAGCGAGATGCGCTGCAGGTCGATGCCGAGCTCGTACATGATGGCGAAGGTGGCGGCCAGGACCAGCGGAATGACGATCGCGATCACCAGACCCGAACGCCAGCCGATCGACAGGAACGAGACGACAAGCACGATCAGCAGCGCTTCACCGAGCGCTTCCATGAACTCGGCCACCGCATCCTTGACGACTTCCGGCTGGTCGGAGACCTGGTCCACCGACACGCCGTAGGGCAGCGCCTCCTCGAAGCGCTTGTAGGTCGCTTCGACGTCCTTGCCGACGTCGGTGACGTTGAAGCCCTTGGCCATGACGACGCCGAGCTGGACGCTGTCATGGCCGTTGAAGCGGTATTTGCGCTGATAAGGGTCCTCGAGGCCGGAGGTCACGGTGGCGATGTCGCCGAGGCGCGTCACCTGGTTGCCGGCCCGCAGCCGAAGCTCGCGAATGTCGGCCGCCCTGGCCACGTCGCCTTCGACCGAGATGCGCACCGAACGCTGGCCGGTGTCGACCGAACCTGCCGGGTCGACATTGTTCTGGCCCCTGATCGCATTCTGCAGGTCGGTCAGCGTCAGGCCGCGTTCGGCAAGCACCTTGGATGAAACGTCGATGTAGAGCTTTTCCGGCTGGTCGCCGATGATCACGGCTTTCTCGACGCCGGGCGTCGTCAGCAGCATGTCGCGTGCCTGGATGGCGAATTTCTTCAGCTCGGGATAGCTGTAGCCATCGCCGCTGATCGAATGCAGGGTGATGAATGTGTCGCCGAATTCGTCGTTGAAGTAGGGCCCGAGCAAGCCCTGCGGCAGTTCATTCGAGATATCGCCGACCTTCTTGCGCACCTGATAGAACGCATCCGCGACCTGCGCGGGACTGGTGTCGCCCTTGACCTGCAAGGTGATGATGGCGCTGCCGGCGCGGGTGTAGGAGCGGACGAAATCGAGATGCGGCGTTTCCTGCAGCTTGCGCTCGATCTTGTTGACGACTTGGTCCTCCATCTCCTTGATCGAGGAGCCCGGCCAGATCGCCTGGACGACCATGACGCGGAAGGTGAAATCGGGATCTTCCTTCTGGCCCATGCGCATCAGGCCGAGCGCACCGGCGACGATGATAAGCCCGAACAGGAAGCGGGCAATGCTCGGATGGCCGATTGCCCAGCGCGAAAGATTGAAAGACCGCTTTTCAGTGGTGTCGGTGGTCATCGGCGTCAGTCCGTTTCAATTTGATCAACAGAGCACGCGCTTTCGCATGCCCAAGGAACTTCCGATGTGGGCTTCCGAGCGGCGAGGCTTTCCGAGTTGAGAGATCTACATCGCGGTGGGACACGAGGATCGATGTGGGGGTTACATCGACCTGAGATCTCGAAAATCGGGGGCGCCTGCCGCCCGGAAACCGTGAATTGCCTGGCCGTCAGCGCAAGCGCCTTGCGGCGTCATCATCGGCCGAGGCCGACTGTTGTGCTGCATCACCGGTAAGCTTGACTTTCAGATTCTCGGTCATGAACTGCGTGCCGGCAGCGACGACCACATCGCCCGGCTTCAGCCCGTCGGCGACACTGACGCCGTCAGGCGTGAAGGCGGCGACCTTGACCGGATGCGCATGAACGGTACCGCCACTGCGGTCGACGGTCCAGACGATCGATTGGCTGTCCTTTTGTGCCAATGCGCTCAGCGGGATCGACACCAGCTGCTGCCGGTTGCCCGCCGCGGCTTCGATGGAGGCCGTCATGCCAAGCAGCACGTTCGGATCGTTGGGCAGGCTGACGCGAACGGCAAAGGTGCGCGACTGCGGATCGGCGCTGCCGGCGACTTCGCGGACCTTGCCTTCGAGCGTCAGCGCCTCATCGGACCAGAAACCCGCCTTGACGGTCTTGCCCGGCTTGAACTCGGCGATATCGGTTTCGGGAACAGCGATCAGGACTTCCTTCTCGCCGTCGATGGCAACGGTCACCACCGGCGTGCCTGAGCCGACCACCTGGCCGACATCGGCGGCAACGGCGGTGACGATGCCATTCTTGTCCGCCTTGAGATCGGTATAGCGGACCTGGTTCTGTGCCTGGGCAAGCTGCGAGCGGGCGGAGTCGCGCGTGGCGACCGCCTGATTGTAACTGAGCGTCGCCTGCTCGAGCTGCGACTTCGGTGCGAAATTCTTGGCGTAGAGCTGTTCGGCGCGCTTGCGCGTAAGCTCGACTGTCTCGACCTGACGGTCGGCGGCATCGAGGCTGGCCTGAGCGCTTCTCACCGAAAGCTCGTAGTCGGTGGGATCGATGCGGGCGAGAACGTCGCCGGGCTTGACGCGGTCACCGATGTCGACAAGGCGCTCGGTGATCTTGCCGTTGATGCGAAAGCCGAGATTCATCTCGGTGCGGGCGCGCACCGATCCGGAATAGGAGAGCTGACGGGTATCGCTCGCCTTGGCGATCTCGACCACCTTGACCGGGCGGATGATCTCCTTGACCTCGGCTTTCTCCTGCGAGCAGCCGGCGAGGCCGAGAGCGGCAACGACAATCAGTGCCAGGCCGGCGGCCGGTAGCCTGTAGGTGATGGACTTGGACAAAGACACTTTTCGTACTCCCGAACTGTGGGGATGAATTGCCGACATCACCGCCCGACGGGCGGCAACGGTCATTTCTTCAAGGCTCTGATGGCAAACTCGGTAAGCTCGTCCGGCGTCGCCCGGTTCTTCTTGGCGAGGCATTGGGCCATCATCTGCGGATGACAGAGGCTGATAATAGCAGCGCCGAAACACCTGGACGCGATCACCGGATCCTGATCGACGAACTCGCCGGTGGCGATGCCCTCGCGGATCACTTCCGCGACCAATTCGTGGATGCTGTCGATGTGCTTTTCGATGACATGCCAATCGCGTTCGATGGCGACGATGACCATCTCGTGCACTTTCTCCTGGTCGATCATGGTCTCGAGCGTCCACTGATAGTGCGTATGCACATAGCGGCGGAGCTTCTCGCTGGCGGTGCCGGGACCATGGCAGGCTTCGTAGGTCAACCGGTAGCAGGTGGCGAGCATACGGCCGCAAACCGCCTGGTGAATTTCCACCTTGGAGGCGAAGAAGCGATAGATGTTGGCGGTCGACATGCCAAGTTCGCGCGCTATGTCGGCGACGTTGGTCTTGCCGTAGCCGTAGTGGCGGAACAATCGCTCCGCGCAATCCAGGATGCGCGTGACATTTTCCTGGCGGGCGGAATCGGCGGTGGTGTCTAAGGTTTCAAGCATCTCGTTGGCCAAAATTTACGACTGACGAATTTAGAATTTCGTCACTCGTAAATTGAAAACCATCACCTGTCAAGACATGATTTCGGCCAGCTGACGCCGCTGATGACAGATGGTGACATCTCTGGACGGAGTTGGCCCATGAAGCGCATGTGGTTCCCGCCGGGCGCGCCTGCAACACCGCGCGTCTTTTTGAACGCACAGGATTTTGAAATGATGCCTCCCGAAATCGGTTCCGTTTTCGGGTCAGGCGCTAAGGCTGCTTCGCCATCTCCCGCAGCCGGAACTTCTGGATCTTGCCCGTCGAAGTCTTAGGGATTTCTGCAAAGATCACCGCTTTCGGCACCTTGAAGCGGGCGAGCAGCGCGCGGCAGTGCTCAATGATTTCGGCCTCGGTCGCCGCCTTGCCCGGCTTCAACTCGACATAGGCGACCGGCACCTCGCCCCATTTGTCGTCGGATCGGGCGACAACGCCGCAAGAAGCGACGGCAGGATGCTTGTAGAGTGCCTCCTCGACCTCGATCGAGGAGATGTTTTCGCCGCCGGAGATGATGATGTCCTTGGAACGGTCCTTGAGCTGGACGTAGCCATCCGGGTGCATGACGCCGAGGTCGCCCGAATGGAACCAGCCGCCGGCAAAGGCCTCATCGCTCGCCTTGCGGTTCCTGAGATAGCCCTTCATGACGATATTGCCGCGGAACATCACCTCGCCGATCGTCTCGCCGTCGGCCGGCGTCTCTTGCATCGTCTGCGGGTCCATCACCGTCAGGCCTTCGAGCGCGGCATAGCGTACGCCTTGCCTGGCCTTCTTTGCCACCCTCGCCCCTTTCTCCAGCCGGTCCCAATCGCCATGCCATTCGTTGACGACGGCCGGGCCATAGGTTTCGGTCAGGCCGTAGAGATGGGTGACGGCAAAGCCCGCATCGGCCATGCCCGACAGCACCGCCTCGGGCGGCGGCGCCGCGGCGGTGTTGAAGGTGACGGTCTGCGGGAACTGCCGCTTGTCCTCGTCCCTGGCGTTGATCAGCACCGACATGACTATGGGTGCACCGCAGAGATGGGTGACGCCGTGATCAGCGATGGCGTCGTAGATCGGCTTCGGCCGCACCCAGCGCAGGCAGACATGGGTGCCAGCCTGCACGGCAAGCGTCCAGGGAAAGCACCAGCCGTTGCAGTGGAACATCGGCAACGTCCAGAGGTAGACCGGGTGCTTGCCCATGCCGGCATGGATGGTGTTGGCATAGGCCATCAGTGCCGCGCCGCGGTGGTGGCAGACGACGCCCTTCGGATTGCCTGTCGTGCCGGAGGTGTAGTTGAGCGATATGGCGTCCCATTCGTCGTCCGGCATCGACCAGGCGAAATCCTCGTCGCCGCCGGCGACAAACGCCTCGTAGTCGAGCGTGCCGATCCGCAGGCCCTTGGCATAGGGCGCGTCGGCGGCGTAATCGGGATCGTCGTAGTCGATCACCAGCGGCTTGACCTTGGCCAGCGTCAGCGCTTGTCGAACCACGCCGGCGAATTCGCGGTCGACGATCAGCACCTTGGTTTCGGCATGCTCGAGCTGGAAGGCAATGACCGCGGCGTCGAGGCGGGTGTTGAGCGAATGCAGCACCGCCTTGGTCATCGGCACGCCGAAATGCGCTTCCAGCATCGGCGGCGTGTTGGACAGCATGACGGTAACGGTGTCGCCCCTGCCGATGCCGCGCTTCGCCAGCGCCGAGGCAAGCCTCAGCGAGCGCTTCCAGAAATCGCGATAGGTCGTGCGCTGGCGGCCATGGATGATGGCGGTCTGGTCGGGAAAGGTTTTTGCCGCCCGTTCAAAATAGGTCAGCGGCGTCAGCGGCTGGTGGTTGGCCGGGTTCCGGTCGAGGTCCTGTTCATAGGGATTGCCCATCCCGTCCTCCGCAATGTGTTCGTCGAGAACTTTAGCTACCGGCTTCCGGCCCGTCACCACCAACGATGCCATCATAGACCGCGCTTGGCACAAGAATGGTCTAGATTCGGCGAGCGCAAGGGCATCTATGCCTTCCTCCCAATTTGACTTTTGTCGAGAGCCGTGACTAATGTCAGCGAGGAGATGGTATGGCGATCCGACCGGCAGAACAGCTTATCCACAAGGCCGCCTGGCTTTACTATGCACACGGCCTGCGCCAGGACCAGGTGGCCAGCCAACTCAAGATTTCCCGTGCCTCGGTGGCCATGTATCTGCGCAAGGCGCGCGAGACCGGCATCGTCAACATCTCCACCTCGACCCAGCTTTTCACCGACGACGTGCTGGCACGCAAGCTGGAAGACGCGCTTAAGCTCGACGCGGTCTGGATCGCGCCGGAAAACGGCTATGTCGCCGATCCGTCGACCGACATCGCGGTGCTGGCGGCAAGCGTCTTTCTTGAGTTGGTCAGGAAGGGCGACCGTATCGGCGTCGCCTGGGGGCGGACCATCTACACGATCGCCGACATCATGTCCTATGCCGACCTGCAGGACGTGACGGTGGTGCAGCTCTGCGGCAATCTGGGAGCACCCTATTCGTACCGGCCGGACCAATGCACCATGGAAATCGCGCGCCGGCTCAATGCCAAGGGGCTGAATTTTTACGCGCCGCTGGTGCTGACGACGGAAGAACTGGCACGCGGCCTGCGCGCCGAACCGGTGATCCGCGAGCAGTTGTCGGGTATCGGTGACTGCGACCTGGCGCTATACTCGGTTGGCTCGGTGGATACCGACAGCCATCTGGTCAAATGCGGCGCGCTGACGACAAGCGAAATGGCTGCATTGCGCAAGGCGGGTGCAGCCGGCGTCATTGCCGGGCAGATCATCGATACCGAAGGCCAGGCGCTCGACTGCAGCTACAACCGCCGGCTGATTTCGGCAGAGCTGTCATCGCTGCGCCAGATCGAAAAGCGCCTTGTGGTGGTGCAGGAAGAGAGCAAGTTCGAACCGCTCGTCGCGGCGATCGCCGGCGGGCTCTGCACCCATCTCGTCGTCGGCGCGCGCATGGCGCGACGGCTGCTCGACCATGCCGGAGCAGTAGCAGAAAAGGTCGCCTGATACCTAGTTTCAGTCGCCGACGCATTGTCATCAGGGCGTCGCGGCATTCCTGTTCACAACAAAAGAGAAATCGGACGAAGCTGACATGAAGAACCTGTGGAATGACGGCGACGCGGAGAAGCTGGTCGCCGACTATGCAAAGAAGGGTGTGGCCCGCGACCTGGCGCTGCGCGTCTATACGACCAGGCTGCTGGGCGGCGAGCCACGGCTCGTCCTGCATGGCGGCGGCAACACCTCGTGCAAGACCAAGGCCACCGATCTTGTCGGCGACGAATGGGACGTGCTCTGCGTCAAGGGCAGCGGCTGGGACATGGGCGTCATCGAGCCGCAGGGCCTGCCGGCGGTCAAGCTCGGCGCGCTGTTGAAGGCGCGGTCGCTCAAGAAGCTCTCCGACGAGGACATGGTCGCGCTGCAGCGGGCGAACCTGATCGATCCGTCCTCGCCCAACCCTTCGGTCGAGACGCTGCTGCACGCCTTCCTGCCGCACAAATTCGTTGACCACACGCATTCGACCGCAATCCTGGCCATCGTCGACCAGGAGGACAGCGAGGCGCTGAGCAGAAAAGTGTTCGGCGAGAAAATGGGGTTCGTGCCTTACATCATGCCGGGCTTCGATCTGGCGAAGGCTGCCGCCGATGTTTTCGACGCCGACCCGACGGTCGAAGGCCTGATCCTCGACAAGCACGGCATTTTCACCTTCGGCGACGATGCCAGGCAGGCCTATGACCGGATGATCCATTATGTGAACGTCGCCGAGGATTTCATCGCCAGCCACGGCAAGCCGCGCACCGAAAAAGCGGCCTTGCCGGCCAGATTGGCCAAGCCCGCGGACATTGCGCCGATGCTGCGCGGCGCGGTGGCGGTGGCACGCGGCGAAGGCCGCTTCGACCGGATGATCAGCGATTTCCGCACCTCGGATGCGATCGTCGACTTCATCAATTCGGCTAGAATTGCCGACTATGCCGGACGCGGCGTTTCGACGCCTGACCTGTCGATCCGCATCAAGACCGGACCGATGGCGCTGCCGGCGCCCGATGCGGACACGATCGGCGACTACAAATCGGTCATCCGGCAACATGTCGAGAAATTCGCCAAGGACTATCGCGCTTATTTCGAAACCAACGACGCGCTCGACGATGTGAAGCGCACCATGCTCGACCAGATGCCGCGGCTGACGCTGGTGCCCGGCCTCGGCATGTTCGGCCACGGCCGCACGCTCAAGGACGCGAAGATCGCCTCCGACGTCGGTGAAATGTGGATCGAGGCGGTGCGCGGCGCTGAAGCCGTCGGCGATTTCCGGCCATTGTCGAAAAAGGATCTGTTCCCGCTCGAATACTGGTCGTTGGAACAGGCCAAGCTCGCCGCCAACAAGCCGAAGCCGTTGACCGGCCAGATTGTGCTGGTCACCGGCGGCGCCGGTGCGATTGGTGCTGCTACCGCAAAGCTGTTCGCCGACAACGGTGCCCATGCGGTGGTCGTCGATGTCGACGGGTCAAGAGCTGCCGAGGCGGCCAAAAAAGCCGGTAACGGTTCGATCGGCATTGGCGCCGACATCACCGATCCGGAGCAGATGCGCGCTGCGTTCGACAAAGCCGTCGCCGTCTTCGGCGGCCTCGACATTCTCGTCTCCAATGCGGGCGCAGCCTGGGAGGGCCGGATCGGCGAGCTCGACGACGCCACTTTGCGCAAAAGTTTCGAACTCAATTTCTTCGCCCACCAGTCGGCGGCGCAGAATGCCGTGCGCATCATGCTCGAACAGGGCACCGGCGGCGTGCTGTTGTTCAATACCTCCAAGCAGGCGATCAATCCGGGACCGAAGTTCGGCGCTTACGGCATCCCGAAGGCGGCAACGCTGTTCCTGTCCAGGCAATATGCGCTCGACTACGGCGCGCAAGGCATCCGCTCCAATGCCGTCAACGCCGACCGCATCCGTTCGGGGCTGTTGACCGACGCCATGATCGCCAGCCGCTCGGGCGCGCGCGGCGTATCGGAGAAGGAGTACATGTCCGGCAACCTGCTCGGGCAGGAAGTGACGGCCGACGACGTCGCCCAGGCCTTTTTGCATCAAGCGCTGGCCGATCGGACCACAGCCGATGTGACGACGGTCGACGGCGGCAACATCGCGGCGGCGCTGCGGTAGGCGGAACCGGCCGAGACAGGCACGCAACTCGGAATTTTGCGACACGGCCATGGAAGGCATTCTCGAACTGCTACTACAGCAGGCCTCGGATGCCTTCCCAAGCCTTTCTGCCCAGCTTTGAATCGGCCTCGTCATTGCCTCCATGTGCGTGCAATGTCGAGCGTGGTGTGCTCTCGCCTGGCAACAGAATGCGGTGTCCCGCATCCGGCGACGAAATGAGATGAGTGACCTTACCTGCTTCGCCGCGCCGCCTAACAATATCTCGGGCGAACGATAGGGAAGGCCACAGCGCATCGTCGCCACCGGCGACAAGCAGAATCTCGGCCGATATGGTCTCAACGGGGATGGTCGCCGCATTCGATTCGCTCTTGAAGGTTTTCAAACAGCATTCGAAAAGCCCCCTGTAAGATACCAGGCCATCCACATACTCTCGTGTCCAATCTGGATCTGCCGGCACAAACGGCAGCGCGATACCGTTGAGCGACCATGAGGATCGTTCAGGCCAACTGGCACCATCCCGGCCCGCACCGATATTCCCCCAAACTACCGATGACGGGCTGATCGCGACCACCGCGTTGATTCGCTGGTCATGGACCGCGGCAAGCAATGAGGCCTCGGCACCTTTGGATGTGCCGACATAAACGATGCGACGGCACCCTGTTTCAATGAGATAGTCTGTTGCTGCAAAGAACGTTTCCAGGGGAATTTCACATATTCCCGGAATCTGGCCCTCGCCGCCAAACCACTGCAACGCCAAGGCCGACGTACCGGCATCTGTAAAAAGCCGCGCGCGCCCGACATCAACACGACCACTCGATCCACCCAACACCACAACGCCCATGGTGGCCTGCGAGCGTCGGAAAAATGTTCCGGCGACGACACCGGTCGGACTTTCCTCTCTTACCGCATGCGCCTCCATGTACCCGTCGAATCCTGGGTTCAACCGTCCAATCGGCCTGCAAATCGGAGACTGCGACAATTGAAATTCGGCAGTCCGGCGCGCCAGACATCTTCGACAAAAAAGCCGCCTGCAGCAAGCTGCTGCAGGCGGCTATTGTTTTGCTCGTGCCGAAAGTTACTTCGCGTTCGGGTTCGGCATCCAGGCCGGCATGGCGACATCGGCATGGGCGAACTGCGGCAGCTTGGCCGAGAGGTCTTCCATGTTCTTGATCTCCTTGTCGAGCAGGTCCTTCTGGGTGATCAGCGTCGGTGGCACGATGACGTTGTGGCCGGGATCTTCGCCGGCCAAGAGCTGCGCCAGCGCACGCACCGAGACCTGGCCGACGACGGCCGGGTTGGTGGCGGCGGTTGCCGCCCAGGCGCTGTCGGGCTCGCGCATCGCGGCGATGTCGGAGGTCGAGATGTCGGCCGAATAGATCTTGATATCCTTGTTCAGCCCGGCCTCGTCGACGGCGATCTTTACGCCCTTGGCGAATTCGTCATAGGGCGCGAACATCACCTTGATGTCGGGATGAGCCGACAACACCGAGCGAGCCTGGTTGGCAACCGAATTGGCGATCGGATTGTCGAGCGTGCCGAACATGGCGGCTTCGTTGATGCCCGAATATTTCTTCTTGAATTCGACCCAGGTCTCGTTGCGGCGATCGAGCGGGGCGATGCCGGCGACATAGACATAGCCGGCCTTCCAGCTCTCGCCATTGTCTTTGACCGCCTGTTCGAGCGCCAGGCGCGCGAGGTCGCGGTCGGACTGTTCGATCTGCGGGATCTTGGGGTTTTCGACATTGACGTCGAAGGCGACGACCTTGATGCCGGCATCGACGGCACGCTGGGCGGCGTCCTTCATCGATTCCGTCAATCCGTGCTGGATGATGATGCCCTGGACGCCGAGCGCGATGGCCTGGTCGACCATGTCCGCCTGAAGCGCCGCGTCCTGACGGCTGTCGAGCACGCGCAGGTCGACGCCGAGCGCCTTGGCCTGCGCCTCGACGCCGGACAGATACGCCTGGAAGAAGTCGCCTGTCGAGAGATAGCGGACCAGCGCGATCTTGACGGCACCCGGCTTGTCGAACGGCGCCGGCCTGTCCTGCGCCGTTGCCGGCAACTGCATCAGCAATGTTGCGCCGGCAAGCCCGAGCGCTGCCTTCCCCAAAAGTCTTCTTGTGATGTTCACGTCGTTTCCTCCACTTGTTGAACCCAAAATGTGACCCGGTCGAACCCTATCTCCTGCCCCTGCCGGACAGTGCGAAGGTGAAGACAAGGGCGACCACGAGAACCACGCCCTTGACGAAATCCTGCGTGTAGTAAGGCGCGTTCATCATCGTCAGGCCCTGCAGCAGCACGCCGACAAACACCGCGCCGACGGCCGTGCCGAAGGCGTTCGGCTTTGCGGCGCCGAGGACCGCGTAACCGATGAGTGCCGCAGCCACCGCGTCGAGCAACAGATTATTACCCGAGGCGATGTCGCCGCGTCCAAGCCGGGCGGCGAGCAAAATGCCGCCGATCGAGGCAAAAACCCCAGAAATAACGTAGGCCCAGATTTTGTATGCCTTGACAGGCGCGCCGGCGAGTTCGGCAGCGCGCTCGTTGCTGCCGACGGCGTACATCATGCGGCCGAAACGGGTGTATTCGAGAAAGAACCAGATCAGCACCGCCAGCACGAGCAGGACGACGACCGACACCGGAATGAGGTTCGGGATGAAGAAATCGAAGCGATGGCGGCCAAGCGCCAGAAACGCGGCGCCGAAGCTGCCGTTGGCGACCGAGCCGTCGGGCATGGTCATGCCGGTGGCGATCGAACGGCCCTCGGTAGGGATGCGCTGCAGGCCGACGAGCAGGAACATCATGCCGAGCGTCGCCAAAAGGTCCGGCACCCGCATATGGACGATCAGCCAGCCATTGATGAGGCCGACAACGGCGCCGATCACAAGACAGGCGACGACCGCCACGACGGCGTTCTGTTCCAGCACCACCATGACATAGGCAGCCGCCATCATGGCGCTGGTGGCGACCGAACCGATCGACAGGTCGAAGCCACCGACGACCAGCGTGGCGGTGACGCCGAGCGCCAGAACGCCGGTGATGGCGACCGACTGGAAGATGAAGACGGCGCTTTGCGGCGAGACGAAGCCATCGGCGGCAATGGCGAAATAGGCGATCAGACCGAACAACAGGACGATGAAGCCGTAGCGGATGGCATTGTCGCGCAGGATCATTCAGCGCCCCCGCACGCTGGCACTGTCTTTACCCAACCTGAACTCATGCCCTCTCCATTCCAATTCTCATCGTCTTCCTGCCGTCAGGCTGCGCTGTGCAACGGCCCGCCCGCCACTTCGGCCAGCAGCCGCTCGAGATCGACATCGGTGTTGCGGTGCTCGCCGACGATCGTCTGCTCCGACATCACCAGAATGCGATCGGCCGTCTCCAGGGCTTCGTCGAGTTCGGTGACGAACAGCAGCGTCGCGCGGCCGCTGGCGCTGGCCCGCAGCTTGGCGGCGATATCGCGCCTGGCCGAAATGTCGACGCCCTGAAATGGCTCGTCGAGGATGAAAAGCCTTGCGGTCTGCGATATCCAGCGGGCGACCATCACCTTCTGCTGATTGCCGCCGGAAAGCGACGACATCTCGTCCTTCTCCGAGCGGCAGACGATGCCCAACTCCTGGATCTGCTGGCGGGCAATGGCGCGTTCGATGCGGCGCTTGAGGACGCCGAGACGCGACATTCGCCTGTGGAACGGCAGGCTGATATTTTCCTGGATGTTGAAGTCGCCGACGATGCCGTTTTCGCCCCGGTCCTTGGCGACGAGAAACACGCCGGCGGCAATCGCTTCGCCCGTCGACGCCGGAGCATAGGGTTTCCCGTTCAGCACCATGGTCCCGGACAGCGGCTGGCGCAAGCCGAACAGCGTCTCGGCGAGCGCGGTCTTGCCGACGCCGACGAGGCCGGTGATGGCGACGACCTCGCCGTCGCCGAGCGTCAGCGAAATCGGCCTGGCGCCTTCGGCAATCCGCAAGCCGTCGGCAATAAAAATTGATTTGGCCGAATTCCTGGCGACGATCCGCTCGAGTTGGATCTTGCGGCCGAGCATGGCGTTGACCGCACCTTCATAGTCCAGCGGCTTCCTGTCGAAGATACCTGAGATGACCCCGTCGCGCATCGAAATGATGCGGTCGGCAAGCCGTCTGATGTCAGACATACGGTGCGAAATATAGAGAATGGCCACGCCTTGCTGGCGAAGCCGGTCGAGCAATGCGAACAGCCGGTCGGCTTCGGCACTGGACAGCGAGGAGGTCGGCTCGTCGAGGATCAGCACTTTCGGCCGGTGCGCC
The DNA here is from genome assembly GCF_040320105.1 of Mesorhizobium sp. M0778. Lineage (NCBI taxonomy): Bacteria > Pseudomonadati > Pseudomonadota > Alphaproteobacteria > Hyphomicrobiales > Phyllobacteriaceae > Mesorhizobium > Mesorhizobium sp. M0778. The sequence goes on from NZ_JAMYPA010000003.1 coordinate 125,183, forward strand.
ATGGCGCGGGCGATCGCCACCATCTGACGATCGGCCAGCGAGAGGTCACTGATGCGGGCCTTGAGGTCGATGGCCAGCCCCATGCGGTCGGCAACCGCCTTGGCCTCACGGCGCACCCGGCCTGGATTGAACAGCGTCGGCACGCCGCTGCCGCTCAGCCTGTCGAGCGTGAGGTTGGTTGCGACGTCGAGGTCGGCGACGACGCCGTCATTGATGTTCTGGTGGACGGTGACGACGCCGGCGCAGATCGCCTCGGCCGGCGTTTTCGGCGCAAAGTCCTGACCGACAAGCGACATCGAGCCGCCGCCATGGTCGTAGACGCCGCTGATGATCTTGACGAGGGTGGATTTGCCGGCGCCGTTGGCACCCATCAGCACGGTGACTTCGCCGGCATGCAATTCGAGCGAGACGCCGCCAAGCACCTCGATATGGCCAAAGGATTTCCTCAGGCCGTCGACGCGGAACACGGCATCATTGCCCATTCGTTCCTCCCTGACCGTGACGCTATGGGCTATATCGGCAATTGTCAACACGATTGACAATTGCTAGCGGGCTTCCTAGCTTGGCCCGACCGCCATGGCTCCGCTATCATCGGAGCACATAAGCGGGAGGTGAGGATGACTGGGAAATCGCCGTTCGAAGCACTGTCGGTCGAGACACTGGCGGGCCGTCTCCGTGCCAACGGGGCCCTGTGTTCGCAGATCGGCAAGGATACGAGCCGCTGGAAGGTCCGTGAAGTCGGCGACGGCAATCTGAACCTGGTGTTCATTGTCGAGGGTGCTGAGGGTGCGGCCGTGGTCAAGCAGGCCCTGCCCTACGTCCGGCTGGTCGGCGACAGCTGGCCGCTGCCGTTGAAACGCTCCTTATTCGAATATCATGCGCTGACGCGGCAACAGGCGCGGGCGCCGGGTTCCGTGCCTGATATCTATCACTTCGACGAAGGCCAGGCGCTGATCATCATGGAATATCTGTCGCCGCACATTATCCTGCGGCGGGCGCTGATCGAGGGCCGGCAACTGCCTAACATCGCGAAAGACATCGGCCTGTTCATGGCCCGCACGCTGTTTCGCGGCTCCGACCTCAGCATGGCGACCAAGGACCGCAAGGCCGATCTGGCGCTGTTCGCCGACAATGTCGAACTCTGTGACATCACCGAGAACCTGGTTTTCTCGGACCCGTATTTCGATGCTAAGATGAACCGGCACACCAGCCCGCAGCTCGATGGCATTGTCGCCGAACTGCGCGCCGACCGCGACCTCAAGGTCGAGGCGCAGCGGATGAAGCACCTCTTCGCCGCCAATGCCGAGACGCTGCTGCATGGCGACCTGCATTCCGGCTCGATCATGGTCACCGACACCGAAACACGGATGATCGACCCCGAATTCGCCTTCTACGGCCCGATCGCCTTCGATGTTGGCATGCTGCTCGCCAATTTCTGGATGGCGTTCTTCTCGCAGCGCGGCCATGAGCAGAATGGCAAGCGCGACGCCATGCGCGCCTATCTGCTCGACGTCACGGTCGATACATGGTCGGCATTCCGCGCCGAGTTCTCGCATCTGTGGCGAACCGAGCGTGACGGCATGCTCTACCAGAAGAGCCTGTTCGAGGATCAGGGCGACAGGCTTGGCGCCGAGCAGGCGCTCGACCACATGCTGCATTCGATCTGGACCGATCTGCTCGGCTTTGCCGGCGTCGAGGTTCACCGGCGAATTCTCGGACTTGCCCACAATGCCGATTTCGAGACCATTGCCGATCAGGATCTGCGCGCCAGATGTGAGGCAAAGGCGCTGAAATTCGGCCGTCACCTCGCCGTCAACCGGCGCCAGATCCACAGCATCGACGAGGTCAACCAATTGGCCGCGCTGATCGAACGGGAGAGCAGGATTTGAACGTCGGTGACCGCCACTACCGCACGATCTGGCCGAGTGACGACGGGCGTTCGGTGGAGATCATTGACCAGCGCTGGCTGCCGCATGATTTCCGCATCGAAAAGATCGATACCGTCGCCGGCATCGCCACGGCAATCCGCGACATGTGGGTGCGCGGGGCGCCGCTGATCGGCGTCACTGCCGCCTATGGCGTCGCCATGCAGATGGCCGACGATCCGTCGGATGCGGCGCTCGACGCCGTCTGGGCAACCCTGCACGAAACGCGCCCGACGGCGATCAATTTGCGGTGGGCGCTGAATGAAATGCAGCGCTTCCTGCTGGCGCTTCCCCTGGCAGAACGTGCCGCAGCCGCCTATCGGCGTGCCGGCGAGATCGCCGACGAGGATGTCGGCCTCAACCGCGCCATCGGCGCCCATGGGCTCGAAATCATCAAGACGATCGCGGCGCGCAAGCAGCCGGGCGAACCGGTCAATATCCTGACCCACTGCAACGCCGGCTGGCTGGCCACCGTCGACTACGGCACCGCCACCGCGCCGATCTATCTGGCGACGGAAGCCGGCATTCCAGTCCACGTCTATGTCGACGAAACGCGACCGCGCAACCAGGGCGCCCAATTGACCGCCTGGGAGATGGCCGGCCACGGCGTGCCGCACACGCTGATCGTCGACAATGCCGGCGGCCATCTGATGCAGCGCGGCCAGGTCGACATGGTCGTCGTCGGCACCGACAGGACCACCGCCGACGGCGATGTCTGCAACAAGATCGGTACCTATCTCAAGGCACTGGCCGCCGCGGACAACGACGTGCCGTTCTATGTCGCGCTGCCGTCGCCGACGATCGACTGGACGGTGGGGGACGGGTTGGCCGAAATCCCGATCGAGCAGCGTTCGCCCGACGAGGTCTCGCTGGTCTGGGGCAAGACCGCTTCCGGCGAGATTGCCCAGGTCCGCGTGTCGCCGGAAGCCACGCCGGCGGCCAACCCTGCCTTCGACGTGACGCCGGCGCGGCTGGTCACCGGCTTGATCACCGAACGCGGCGTCGCCACGGCCTCGCGCGAAGGCCTGAAGGCGATGTTTCCCGAGCGCGGATGATCCGCTTTGGAGTGCCAGGAGGAGCCCTGGATTTTGCCTGATCTCACGATTTCTTGAACACGGCGCGGTTAAAAACGTCCGTTGCCTGTCCCAGATGGACGGTCGTATGCGTAGCGGCGGGGCGGCGCAACGCTCAAGCCGGGGCTGACCACGGCTCGGCGAGTGAACCAGCGGGATGCCGCGATGTCATTCAGACCGCTGCTTGGTGACGGACGGGTTCGGAGCCAGGAGGAAAAGTCGGAGCCCCTGCAAACCGCGTCATGGGTCAGCTCCTCGATCGTTTTCGACAACCGGCGGTGGGCGTGCCGGGAGGCGGAGCTCCGCTGGACAGCCCCTCATCATCTGATCGTGCTGACCGAAGAAGGCGGCACGTCCCATACGTCTATCCGGCACGAGGCAAGATCCCTCTACGACGGAATGGATCATCCCGGAGCCCTCACCTTCGTCCCGGCAGGCGCGGAGCGACAGGGCTTCTATCGCGATGTAAACCTCTCCTATTCAGCCCTGTGGATCGATTCCGATATCGGGCTTCCCGGATGCGAACGCCTGAGGAACCTGCCGATACTGGTAAACAAGAAGGACGCGGTCGTCGCCACGCTGCTGAGTTCGCTTCGCGACGAGATGGCCCTCGGTCACAAGCCGGACACTGCCTATGTCGAGCATCTGGTGGCCCTCGTCAGCCTCCGCGTGGCCAACCTGAGCCGCGAGCAACAGCCGCTCGTACGTCACGGCTGTCTCAGCCGCCGAGCACTTGGTCGAGTTCGGGATTATATCGATGCACGTATGAATTCCGACATTTCGCTAAGCGAGCTTGCAGCTGTCGCCGACTTGGCCGTCGACAGTTTTGCGCGGCGCTTCAAGGCGACGACCGGTCTTGCCCCCTATGCCTATGTAATCGAGGAACGGGTGCGGCGAGCGGAGGCACTGTTGCGCGAAACGGGTTTGTCGATCAGTACCATTGCCTTTCGGCTCGGCTTTTCAAGCCAGAGCCACTTCACCACGACGTTCCGGCGTCTCAGGGGCATGACGCCTCGTGCCTATCGGGTGAATTCTTCTCCAGAATCCTGATAGTGCCGCCGGTTTCTTGAAAGAAAGCCGCTGCGTGCGCCCCCACCTCCAGTGTCGATGACCGAACCCGAGGGTCCGCTGTCGGGGTCAAATTGCCGTCTGCGTCCTTCATTGCGACTGGGAGATCTTGCATGGCCAAAACAGACAACAGGAGGGGGCCAACGCGTCGAACCGTGTTGGAGGGCGGGGTGGCGACCGGGGTGCTCCTGGCTACCGGGATACCGGTCGGCGCCGAGCCGGCCGACACCGTCACGGCGACGGCATCTGGCACGCCGGTACCGACGATGCCGATATCGTTGCGGATCAACGCGAAGGACCTTGCCGTCGAACTCGACCCGCGGACGACGCTGCTCGATGCCCTGCGCAACCATCTCGGCCTCACCGGCTCGAAGAAGGGCTGCGATCACGGCCAGTGTGGCGCATGCACGGTGCTTGTCGATGGACGCCGGATCAATTCCTGCCTGACGCTTGCCGCAATGCATGATGGCGACGAGATCACCACGGTCGAGGGCCTTGCCGAGGGTGACCGGCTGCATCCGGTGCAGGCCGCCTTCGTCGCCCGCGACGGTTTCCAGTGCGGCTACTGTACGCCAGGCCAGATCTGCTCGGCGGTCGGTATGCTGGGCGAAGCCAAGGCCGGCTGGCCGAGCCATGCGAGCGCCGACGTGGCAGCGGCTTCCGTCGCTCTCAGCGATGCCGAGATCCGCGAGCGGATGAGCGGCAACATCTGCCGTTGTGCCGCTTATCCGAACATCGTCGCTGCAATCCGCGACGCGGCAGAGGAGGCATGAGCAATGCAGTCCTTCACTTATGAACGTGCAACGAGTGCCCAGCAGGCGGCCGCCGCGGTCGCGGCCCGGCCGGACGCCAAGTTCATCAGCGGCGGCACCAACCTGCTCGACCTGATGAAGCTCGATATCGAGCGCCCAGCGCATCTCGTCGACATCAGCCGGCTGCCGCTTGATCGGATCGAGGAGACGGCAGAAGGCGGGCTTCGGGTCGGCGCCCAGGTCCGCAACAGCGATCTTGCCGCCGACCCGCGGGTGAGGTCCCGCTATCCGATGCTCACACAAGCGCTGCTGGCGGGAGCGTCCGGCCAGATACGCAACAAGGCCTCGACCAGCGGCAATCTCCTGCAACGCACGCGCTGCCCCTACTTCTACGACCGCAACATGCCCTGCGACAAGCGCCAGCCGGGTTCGGGCTGCGCGGCGCTTCAAGGCTTCAACCGCATGCACGCTGTACTGGGCGCGAGCGAAGCCTGCATCGCGGTCCATCCTTCGGACATGGCGGTCGCCATGTCCGGGCTCGACGCCAGGATCGAGACCGTTTCGCCCGGCGGCGAGACCCGCACGATCCCGATCGGCAATTTCCATCGATTGCCCGAGACGATGCCCCATGTGGAGACCGTGCTCGGCCACGGCGAAATGGTCGTCGCGGTTACCCTGCCGCCGCCACCACCCGGCCGGCAGCTTTACCGCAAAGTGCGCGACCGAGCTTCCTACGCCTTCGCGCTGGTGTCGGTGGCAGCAATCGTCGAAAAAAGCGGCGATCGTATCCGAAGCGCTCGGATCGCCATGGGCGGCGTGGCAGCGAAACCCTGGCGCGCGACGGAGGCGGAGCGCGGGCTGGCAGGCGCAGCGGCGTCCGACGATACCTTTACCGACGCTGCCGAAGCCGCGCTCGCCGGAGCCGTTGGGCATGGCGCCAATGACTTCAAGATCCCGCTGGCGAAACGAACGGTGCGGCACACACTCGCTGCTGCCGTCGAGAGTGCGTGAGGCGACACGATGACAGAGACGACGACCCGAACAGCGGTTCCCAGATGCAGGCGACGAGCAGGAGATCGATATGAAACTCACGCGACGCGCCGTTGCCGCCGCGGGTGGCGGCCTTTTTGTTTCTGCCGCCGCAGCTTGGGGCGCCACATCCGACCCGGGAGCTCGTCACGTGCTCGAGGCCGCCGTCGACGCCTTCTTTGCCGGCTGGGCCTCCGGCGACTGGACGGCATTCCTTGATTGTTGCGATGAGACGATGACCTTCCAATTCCCTGTCGGCGAGCAACGAGGCCGACACGGACCGCCAGACGGCAAGCCGGCACTCGCAGCCTGGACCGCCGCGCATCAAGCGCAAGGAAACAGGATCACGAAATCGACCGTCGATCTCAAGCTCTTCGCCGCCGACTGGGTCATCGTCTGCGATCGCGGGAGCGGGACAATCAGCGGCGCGCCCTACACTGGCCTGCATGCGATCTTCATGCGCGCCGGCCCGACAGGGAAGCTGGTCGAGTTTCGCGAGTATTTCGGCGAGATCGCCGCGTGAGCTCCGGCCGCTGCGCGACGAACATGAAGGTGCGAGGAAAGAGGCGTCGTCGCGGCCTCGATGCTTCCGAACTCCAAATGAAAATCTTTAGGTGACTTATGAACGAGACCATACCCGGACTGCCCGGCTCCGCCACCCATTCAAGAGTGAAACCGCGTCCCGGTGCTGGCATCATCGGGAGGCCGATCGACCGCATCGACGGTCCGCTCAAAGTGACGGGCGGCGCCACATACGCTTACGAGAATGAGCTGGATGGTACAGCCTATGGCTACATTCTCGGCGCCGCCGTCGCCAAGGGCCGCATCGCCGAGATCGACACGACCGAAGCCGAACGGGCGCCGGCAGTGCTGCTCGTCATGACGCACCGCAATGCGCCGGCCCAGCCGGATTTCGGCCCGGCGGTCACGCCGACGGTGCCGGAGGTCTTCACCCGCGCCCGGCCCGCGCTCAACAGCGATCGGGTGCGGTATTGCGACGAGCCGGTCGCGCTGGTCGTTGCGGAGACATTCGAGGCGGCACGCGCTGCTGCGGGCCTCATCAGAGTGCGCTACGACGAGGAGCCGGGCCTCTACGATCTACCGGGACATATCGCCGACTCCTACGCGCCAAAGCGGACCAATGCCGGCTTCGAGACCGACAGCGTGGTCGGCGACTTCGAGCGCGCCTTTGCGACGGCGCCGATCAAGATCGATGCCGCTTACCGGACCCCCTTCGAACATCACAATCCGATGGAGCCGCATGCGACGCTCGCCGCCTGGTCAGGCAACGAGCTGACGATCCGTACATCGGCGCAGACCCTCGCGAACTTCCGGGCCGGCGTCGCCAGCACGCTTCGCATCCCGCGCTCGCTCTATGCGGCGCCGAACCGTCTCACCCGCCATCGCCTGGTTCCGCTGGACATCAACCGCGGCGAATGGATGCGCTCGCCGGGCGAAGCGCCCGGCATGCTGGCTTTCGAATGCGCAGTGGATGAGCTCGCCGAGCGGGTCGGCCTGGACCCGATCGAACTCAGGATCCGCAACGAACCGGCTCAGGATCCCGAGCGCGAAGTGCCGTTCTCCACCCGCAATCTCGTCGCCTGCATGGAGGAAGGCGCCCGCCGTTTCGGTTGGGAGCGGAGAAACCCGACACCGGGCCGCACCCGGGAGGGCCGGAAGCTCATCGGCTACGGCATGGCGGCGGCGATCCGTCCGAACTACATCGGCGCGGCGACGGCGCGGGTTGCGATCGACCGGGACGGTCGGGTGACGGCGCGGCTCGACATGACCGACATTGGGACCGGCACCTATACGATCCTGACCCAGATTGCTGCCGAGAGCCTCGGCGTGCCGATCTCGTCCGTCAAGGTGGAGCTCGGCGACAGCCGCTTCCCGCGTACCGCCGGCTCCGGCGGGTCCTGGGGCGCGGCGAGCGCGGGTTCGGCCCTGTATAATGCGTGCAACGCCCTCAAAGGACGGATCCTGGACGCGGCGCAGTCGAGCGAAGCGTCACCGTTGCGCGGCGCGAACGCCACCGAGGCAAACTTTGCCGACAGCGAGGTCAGGATCGGCCAGCGATCGGCGAGCCTGGCCGATCTCATCGGGAGGATCGCTCCCGACGGGTTCGAGGCCGAAGGCTCCGTAGCCGCAGGCGCCACCACCGAGTCGTACAAGACTTATTCGCAGCATTCGTACGGAGCGCATTTCGCCAAGGTCGCTGTCGATTGCGACACCGGTGAAATCCGCATGCGCCGGATGCTGACTGTGGTCGGCGCGGGCCGTATCCTCAACCCCAAGACTGCACGCTCGCAAATCATCGGCGGCATGACCTGGGGGATCGGTGCGGCGCTGATGGAGCAGACGGTGCTCGATCCGCGCTATGGCCACTTCGTCAATCACGATCTTGCCGAATATCACGTCCCGGTCAATGGCGACGTCCCCGAGATGGAAGTCGTCTTCCTCGAGGAAGATGACGACAAGGCCAATCCACTTGGCGCGAAGGGTCTCGGCGAGCTCGGCGTCTGCGGTGCGGGGGCTGCCGTCGCCAACGCCATTTACAACGCGACCGGAGTGCGTGTGCGTGAATTTCCCATCACCTTGGACAAGGTGCTGCCTGCCTTGCCCGTGATCGCCATTTGACGCTGCGACGTATCAGCGCCTCCCTCGCCCTCAAGGGTGACCAAGTCGGAACGGATGGCCATTTCTGCGCCATCCGCGACGACGTCGGTGGTTGACAGCGTTATCCGGCCCTTCCATACAAACGCCGTCAATGTTCTCAGGGCGGGGTGAAAGTCCCCACCGGCGGTAAGGGTCTCGGCCAAGCCCGCGAGCGCTTTCCGGACTACCGGAAAGGTCAGCAGATTCGGTGTGATTCCGGAGCCGACGGTTACAGTCCGGATGAAAGAGAACGAATGGAAGACGGTCCGCCTTCGCGGTTCGGACTCCGTATCGTGCGTCCTGATTCTGGTTCGAAACGGAAGGATGGACCCATGAATCAGCATTCCCAGAACGACTATGAAACGATCCGCGTTGCCGTCATTCGGGCGCGCTGGCACGCCGATATCGTCGACCAATGCGTTGAAGCATTCGAGGCGGAACTGGCGGTTGTCGGGGAGAAACGCTTTGCCGTCGATGTCTTCGATGTGCCGGGCGCCTTTGAGATTCCCCTGCATGCAAAAACGCTTGCCGAGACCGGCCGCTATGCCGCTATCCTCGGCGCCGCGTTCGTCGTCAATGGCGGCATCTACCGGCATGAGTTCGTGGCGAGCGCGGTCATCGACGGCATGATGAACGTGCAATTGTCGACTGGCGTGCCGGTGCTGTCGGCGGTGCTGACGCCGCACAACTACCATGACAGCGCTGACCATCACCGCTTCTTCTTCGAGCATTTCAGGGTCAAGGGCAAAGAGGCGGCCAGCGCCTGCGTGCAACTGCTGGCGACACGCGAACGCATCGCGGCGTGAAATCTCCGCCGCCGGGTGGAAATCCCGGTAAGGCGCTGTAGTATCTCACGAAAACCAGGGAGGATGCCGGTGCAGACCAAGAAGATCATCAATGACGGCAACCGCTCCGTCGACGAGATGCTGGAGGGCATTCTGGCCGCGCATCCGCGCCATCTCAGACGTGCGGACGGCAGCCCCCGCTCCATCGTCGCCCGCGACGGGCCACGCCCCGGCAAGGTCGGCCTCGTCATCGGTGGTGGCTCGGGCCACGAGCCGACCTTCCTCGGCTTCGTCGGCAAGGGGCTTGCCGACGCGGCCGCGATCGGCAACGTTTTTGCCTCGCCGCCGCCGGACCCGATTCTTGAATGCGCCAAGGCGGCCAGCGGCGGTGCTGGCGTGCTATTCATGTACGGCAACTATGCCGGCGACGTGATGAATTTCGACATGGCCGCCGAAATAGCGGCAATGGACAACATCGAAGTGCGCACCGTTCTGACCACCGACGATGTCGCCTCGGCGCCGCGCGACCAGAGACAGAAGCGGCGCGGCGTCGCCGGCAATTTCTTCATCTTCAAGGCTGTCGGTGCCGCATGCGACCGGATGCTGACATTCGATGAATGCGAGCGTATCGCCAGGAAGGCCAACGATCAGACCTTCACTATGGGCGTGGCGCTTTCGCCCTGTTCGCTGCCGCAGACCCGCCGGCCGAATTTCGAAATCGGACCGGACGAGATGGAGATCGGCATGGGCATCCATGGCGAGCCGGGCATCGCACGCGGAAAACTAAAGACGGCCGACGAGATCACCGACGAGATGCTGGACAAGATCCTCGACGAAATGGCGCCGACGCGCAGCGACAAGGTCGCCGTGCTGGTCAATTCGCTCGGTTCGACGCCGCTGATGGAGCTCTACATCATGAACCGGCGGGTCAAGCAGAGGCTCGACGACATCGGCGTTTCCGTCCACGCGACCTGGGTCGGCAATTATTGCACCTCGCTCGAAATGGCCGGCGCCTCAGTGACGCTGATGCATCTCGACGGCGAATTGCAGGAGATGCTCGACCATCCCTGCGACTGCGCCATGTTCCGCGCCGGCTGAGAAAGCATCATGACCTCGATCGACTCAGCCGGCTTGAAAAGAATGTTCGATGAGATCGCGGCGGCGATCGACGCCGACAAGGACAGGCTCTGCCAACTCGACGGCGTCATCGGCGACGCCGACCACGGCATCGCCATGGCGCTCGGCTTCGGCGCGGTACGCGAGGCGCTGGCGCAACTCGACCTCGCGGCGACCGGACCGACGGCGCTGCTCAATACCGCGGCAAAGTCGTTCCTCAACGCCGTCGGCGCGTCGTCAGGCCCACTCTATGCGACCGCCTTCATGCGCGCTGCCGCCGCCGTCAAAGGCAAGGCAATTCTGGAGGATGCTGACATCATCGCCATGCTCCGGGCGATGGCGCAAGGCATCCAGGATCGCGGCAAGGCCGAGCTCGGCGAAAAGACCATGGTCGACGCCTGGCTGCCGGCAGCACAGGCAGCGGGCGCCGCGCAGGAAGCCGGCAAGACCCTGTTGGAGAGCTTGGAAACTGCACTCGCCGCAGCCGAACGGGGCGCCGAGGCAACCAAGAACATGATCGCCTTCAAGGGCCGCTCCTCGCGGCTCGGCGAACGATCGCTCGGGCATATGGATCCCGGCGCTGCCTCGGCCGTCACGATCATCAAAGCGATACGGGACAGTCTGGCTTAACGGACCTTCGCCGCGTCGAGCCTATCGATGGCCTGGACATTGCCGGCCGACGGTCCCTTCTCATCGAATTCCGAGGCAAGCCATGCATCGACGATCGACTTGGCCAATTCCGGGCCGATGACGCGCGCGCCCATGGTGATGATCTGGGCGTTGTTGGATTTTGCAGCGCGCTCGGCCGAATAGGTGTCGTGGGTGAGTGCGGCGCGAATGCCGGGAACCTTGTTAGCGGAAATGGATACGCCGATGCCGGTGCCGCAAAACAGGATGCCGCGATCGTTCTCGCCGTCCAGGATGGTCTGGGCGAGCTTCTGCGACAGGTCGGCGTAGTAGCCCGTCTGGCTGAGATCGCTGACCGTGAGGCCGGGCTTGGTGGCCAGGTGAGCGGCGATGACATCGAGCAGCGGTTTGCCGGCGCTGTCGGCTCCAATGGCTATTTTCATGTTCGGTTTCCTTCCTGTTCGATGGTTCAGATCGCCGCTGAGGCGCGTTTGAGGATGTCTATATAGCCGTCCGCCTGCCAGGCGGAACGGCCGATGAACAAGCCGTCTATATGAGACTGTCCGATCAGTTCGGCGGCATTTTGCGGATTGACGCTGCCGCCATAAAGCACCGGCGGCACGGCCGGCAGCAGGTCGCGCGCGATTTTCTTGATCAGCGCCTGCTGTCTGCCGGCATAGTCCGAGCTTGCCGGCACGCCCTTGTCGCCGATCGCCCAGACCGGCTCATAGGCAAACAGGATCGTCGCCGCCCTGGCCGCGCCTTCGAGAAACTGCAGCGCGCCGTGCACCTGCAAGGCCAGCACCGTATCCGCCTGCCCGCTGTCGCGTTGAGCCAAAGTCTCGCCGACGCAGATCAGTGGCACGAGACCGTGCTTCACCGCCGCTGCGGTCTTCAGCCCGACAGCCTTGTCGGTCTCGCCGAAATGCTCGCGCCGTTCGCTGTGGCCCAACTCTACCATATCAAGTTCGCAGTCTTTCAGCATTACCGGCGAGATCTCGCCGGTCCAAGCGCCGGCGTCAGCCCAATGCATGTTCTGCGCGCCGACCTTGATGCGCGTCGGCGACAGCGCTTTCTTGACCTCGCGGACCGCCGTGAAGGGTGGGATGACGAAGGGCTGGATGCGCTCGTCGAAACCGGGGACGAACTCGGCCAATGCCCTCGTGAAAGCCATCGCCTCGGCGAGCGTCTTGTTCATTTTCCAGCTGGTGCCGACCCAGTAAACCATGCGTGCTCCTCCTACTCTGCGACCACTGTCAGCGACACGCCGGCACCATCCAGCGCCGCACGCATCTGCGGCTGCGGCTCGCGGCCGGTGAAGACGGTATCGAAAGCCTTGAGATCGGTCAGGAAATGCAAGGCTGTGCGGCCGAACTTGCCGTGATCGACCAGCAGATATTTGCGCGCCGCAGCGGCCATCATCAGCCGTTTGGTCTGGACCACTTCCTGATCCTGGTGAAAGGCGGAAGCGCCGTGGATAGCCGATGACGACAGGAAGGCGACATCGGCGCGCAATGATTTCAGCGTGTCCTCGGCGAGCAGGCCGAAGAAGCCGTGAAACTTCTTGCTGTACTGGCCGCCGAGCGCAATCAGGTTGATGCCGGCAACGCCCGCCAAATCCTGGATGACAGCCAGATTGTTCGAGATCACCGTCAGCGGACGCAGATCGGCGAGATGCCGAGCAACGCCGCCCGCGGTCGAGCCGTCGTCGATGATCACCGTCTGACCCGGTTCGATCATCGTCACGGCAGCGGCGGCGATGCGCTTTTTCTCGTCGCCGGCCAGTCTCTGGCGGTAGCGGAAATCGCTCTCGAAAAGGCTGCTCGGCTGAATCGAGGCGCCGCCGCGTACCTTGCGCAGGAAGCCGCCCTCCTCGAGCTCGTCGAGGTCGCGGTGGACGGTCATCTTGGATACGCCGAAGCGCGAGGCAAGATCGTCGACACTGGCGGTGCCGGTGTCCATCAGAAAATCCATGATGCCTTGCCGACGGCCGTCGCTCTTCATTTCCGCGGCTTCCTCGTGCAATCCGAACCACGTTCCGAGATATAACAGGAAACATCGCATAGCCACCAGTATTTTTGTGATAATGTTATACCTGCCTGGGATATCATGACGCTTCTGACGGCGTGCCGTAACAAGAATTGCTGTCGGCCGGGCGTCCAGCGGTTGCGGTGCAGCGGAAATCCGGCCAGAAGCTTTAGCGGGCTCGACAATAGCCGAACAGCCCGCAAACACTGGCTCGAAACCGGATACGGGAGACTACTGAGTGGCTCGCATCACACTGAGACAATTGCTCGATCATGCCGCCGAATACGGTTATGGCGTGCCTGCCTTCAACATGAACAATATGGAACAGGGCCTCGCCATCATGGAGGCAGCCGAGGAGACCAAATCGCCGGTCATCCTGCAGGCGAGCCGCGGCGCGCGGGCCTACGCCAACGATGTCGTGCTGGCCAAGCTGATCGACGCGCTGGTCGAAATCCATCCTGATATCCCGGTCTGCATGCATCTCGACCATGGCAACAACGAAGCGACCTGCGTTACCGCAATCCAGTACGGCTTCACCTCGGTGATGATGGACGGATCGCTGAAGGAAGACGGCAAGACGCCGGCCGACTACGCCTATAATTCCGATATCACCCGCCGCGTCGTCGATATGGCGCATTGGGGCGGCGTGTCGGTGGAGGGCGAGATCGGCGTTCTCGGATCGCTGGAGATGGGCGGCGGCGAACAGGAGGACGGCCATGGCGTCGAGGGCGTCATCAGCCACGATCAGCTGCTGACCGACCCGGTTCAGGCCGAACAGTTCGTGCGCGACACCCGTGTCGATGCGCTGGCCGTCGCCATGGGCACCAGCCACGGCGCCTACAAGTTCAGCCGCAAGCCGGACGGCGCGGTGCTTGCCATGAACGTCATCGAGGAAATCCACCGCCGCTTGCCGAACATGCACCTCGTCATGCACGGCTCGTCCTCGGTGCCGGAGGAGCTGCAGGAGATCATCAACAAATATGGCGGCCAGATGAAGCCGACATGGGGGGTGCCGGTCGAGGAAATCCAGCGCGGCATCAAGCATGGCGTGCGCAAGATCAATATCGATACCGACAACCGCATGGCGCTGACCGGCGCGATCCGCAAGGTGCTGACCGAGAACCCGAGCGAATTCGATCCGCGCAAATATCTGACGCCGGCGATGGCCGCCATGCGGAAGCTGTGCAAGGAGCGTTTCGAGCAGTTCGGCACTGCCGGCAACGCACCGAGGATCAAGCCGCTGCCGGTCTCGGAAATGGCCAAGCGCTACAAGTCGGGCAGTCTCGATCCGAAATTCGGCTGACATATTCCGGTTCTGAGCAGGAGCCGCGTCGGCACCTGCTCATCCATCATGCTTTCGGCAAAAGACCGGCCCTGCCGGCCTCGATGAAGGGCGCCCAATAGTCGACCGATTCGCGGATCATGGCGACGACCTGGTGGTCGACGGGCTCGCGTTCGCGGAACGACAATTCGAGGCAGATCTCATTGTCGACGCCGCCGCCACGGCGAACAGTGTCCAGCAGCTTTTCCGGCGTGATGCGGCCGTCCTTGTTGTAGGCGGCAATGAACGGCCAATGGCCACCCTTGTTCATTGAGGATTGCTTGACGTGGATGATCGGCGATTCCTTTGGAAAGGCTTCGGCCCAGGCATAGGGGTCGATGTCGTCCGGATTGCTCGACGTCACGTCGCCATGGTCGATATCGACCATCATCTTGAGCGGGATCGCCATGCCGGCCGCATCGATCTCGCTCTGCAGCGTCCGGCAGCTTTCGATCGTATGGCCGAACTCGCGGCCGACCGACATCGGCTCCCAGAACAGGTAGGTCAAGCCGGCCGCTTTGGCGTGCTCGGCGACCGCGCGCCAGCATTCCAGCGCGATCTCGAAAAGCCGCGCGCGACGCTCGGGATCGTCATAGTCACGATGAGTGAAGATCGCGAATTGCGTGCCCATGCCGCGGGCGCCGAGCTCGGCCGAAATTTCGGCAAAGGTCTTGAACCAGTCGACATAATAGCGCCGCACGTCGGCATCGGGATGGCCGAAATGATTGAGCCGGCCGTAGGGGCCGGTCATCGCGGAGGTCACACGCACGCCGGTGCGGTTGAGAGCGGAGCGGAACAGGCGGATGAATTTGGCGATCGTCGCCGCCGGCCAACCGGGATTGACGAATTCATGCGTGAGCTGCACGTCGCGGATGCCGATGTCGTAGGCGATCGCATCGATCAGATCGTCCGGTTCGGCGAAACGATTGACCAGCGGGTTGGTGTTGAGGGACAGCGTAAAGGCCATCAGCCTGCCTTCGCCAGCCGGCTCGAGCACCAGTCTTCGAAGGCGGTTCTTTCTGCGGCGGACAGATGCAGTCCGTGTTTGGTGCGCCGTTCGAGAATATCGGCGGCCGTCTCGGCCCATTCATGCTCGAACAGGTAATTGGCTTCGCGCTCGAACAAATCCTTGCCGAAGCGCCGCCCCAGTTCAGCGAGCGAACCGGCCGCGCCGACCAGATCACGCGTCCTTGTGCCGTAGAGCCGGCCATAATGCTTGACCAGCGAGGCCGGCATCCAGGGATATTCGTGGCCGAGGTCACCGAGGAACTGCTCGAAATCGGCATTGGCGATATCGCCGCCTGGCAGATGTCCTTTCGAGGTCCACGGCTTGCCCATCTTCGGGAAGAACGGGGCGATGCGGTCGAGCGCGTGCTCGGCCAGCTTGCGGAAGGTGGTGATCTTGCCACCGAAGACGGAAAGCAGCGGCGCCTGTCCCGCCGCCACGTCGAGCTCGAAAATATAGTCGCGGGTGACCGCGCTCGGATTGTCGGCATTGTCGTCATAAAGCGGCCTGACGCCGGAAAACGAGTAGACGACGTCGCTGCGCGCAAGCTGGCGCTTGAAGTAGCGGTTGACCACCTTAATCAGGTAGTCGACCTCGCTGGCGTTGGCGGTCACGTCTTCCGGCCGCCCGTCATAAGGAATGTCGGTGGTGCCGATCAGCGCCAGATCGTTCTGGTAGGGATTGATGAAGATCACGCGCTTGTCGCTGTTCTGGACGAGATAGGCTTGCCGGCCTTCCCAGAATTTCGGCACGACGATGTGGCTGCCCTTGACCAGGCGCACGTTGCGCCTGGAATTCTGGCCAGCGACGCGATTGATGATGTCATTGACCCAGGGGCCGGCGGCGTTGACCAGCGCCCGTGCCCGAACCGTGGTCCTGACGCCGGTTCGACCGTCGCGCATCTCCACCGACCACAGGCCGTTTTCGCGGCGGGCGGCGGTGCAGGCAGTGCGGGTGAATATCCTGGTCCCACGCTCCGCGGCGTCGAGCGCGTTGATGACGACCAGGCGGGCGTCGTCGACCCAGCAGTCGGAATATTCGAAGCCGCGTTTGAAGCTGTCCTTGATCGGCGCGCCCTCGGGTGCGGTGCGCAGGTCAAGCGTGCGAGTGGCCGGCAGCCGCTTGCGGCCGCCAAGATGGTCGTAGAGGAACAGGCCGAGCCGGACCAGCCAGGCCGGCCGATCATCCGGGCTGTGCGGCAGCACGAAGCGCATCGGCCAGATGATGTGCGGCGCGGATTCCAGCAGCACCTCGCGCTCGATAAGCGCCTCCCGCACTAGGCGGAACTCGTAGTATTCGAGATAGCGCAAACCGCCATGGACGAGCTTTCCCGATCGCGAACTGGTGCCTTCGGCGAGATCGTCTTTTTCGCAGAGGATGACCGACAGCCCCCGGCCTGCTGCATCGCGCGCAATGCCGGCGCCATTGACGCCGCCGCCAATGACGAAGAGATCGACGATTTCGCTGTCACCGCTCATCTCGCTCTATGCCCTGTCGTCAGCATGGATTGACCGGCGGCAGGCCGGCGATGAAGCGGCGCACTTCCTCGGCCGCCTGCTCGGCAGCATAAGTCACCGTGCGTACCGACGCGCCGGCGATATGCGGCGTCAGCGTCACATTCGGCAGCTGCAGCAGCGGCCAGTCGGCCGGCACCGGCTCGACGGCGAACGTCTCCAGCATGGCACTGCCGATCTGCCCCGAGACGAGCCCCTCGTAGAGCGCATCGTAGTCGACCAGCGGTCCGCGCGCGGTATTGACGAAGATCACGCCGGGCTTCATCCGGGCAATGGCGTCCTTGCCGATCAGGCCGCGCGTCTCCTCGGTGACCCGGGAATGCAGCGTGACCACATCGGAGCGCGACAGGAGATCGTCCAGCGCAACCAGCTCGACGCCGGCATTGCGGTCCTCGACGCTCAATTGCACATAGGGATCGGAGACCAGGATGCGGCAGCCGAATGCGCGCAGCAGCCGAACCAGCCTGGTGCCGATATTGCCATAGCCGATGACGCCAACGGTCATTTCGTTGAGCTCGCGGCCGGTGCGGTCGGCGCGGTAGAGATCGCCGCGCCACTCGCCCTTGCGCAAGGCTTCGTGGCCGACGCGGATCAGCCGCGTCTCGGCGAGAATGGCGCCGATGGTGAACTCGGCCACCGCGCTGGCGTTGCGGCCGGGCACATTGACCACGGTGATGCCATGGGCGTTGGCGGCAGCCATGTCGATGTTGATCGGCCCGCCGCGCGACACCGCAACCAGCCTGAGCGCCGGCAAGCGCTGCATCATGGTTTCGGAAAGCGGCGCAAGCTGGGTGACGAAGATTTCGGCATCGCCGATAAAATCGACCACCTCGTCCGGATCACCGAAATATTCCTTGACCTTGTCGAGGCCGAGCGCCGCATTGCCGAATTCCATCGGCTCGTCGGGCCATGCGGTCTCAATGGTGCGGATGTCGAGATTATCGCCGCAGGCCGCTTCGATTTTCTCGCGAAACACTTCCGGAAGCATGAAGCGGTCGCCGATGATCGCAATTTTGTTGGGCATGCTCTTCTCAATTCACGTCAGTTTGTCTGGATGCGGCCAGCGAACGCCAGACCGGCCGCAGCGCCTCATGCGCCAATGTGTAGGACGGAACAATCGCCTCGTAGGCAGCGGCAAGTTTTCGGTCGCTAGGTTCGGCCGCACGGAGCAAAGGCGTGACCCATTCACTGACGCAATCGTCCATTGATGCGTACTGGCCGACGCAGACCGCAGCAATCATCGCAGCGCCCGCAGCACCGGCCTCCTCGCGCTCGCTGGTGCGAATGTCGGCGCCGACCGCAGCACCCAGGATCTTGCGCAGAGCCGGGCTCCTGGCCGCTCCACCAGTCAGGCGGATTTCCTCGGGCAGCGGCCCCATGGCGGCGTAGCAATCGCGTGCCGCGAAAGCCAGCCCTTCGAACACCGCACGAACCATGTCGGCATAGCCGTGCCTGGACGAAATGCCGACGAAACCGGCCCTGGCATTGGCATCGACGAACGGGCCGCGCTCGCCCGCCTCGGAGACATAGGGCTGGTAGAGCAGCGAGCCTGGCTCGGACGACGATATCCACTGGTCGACCAGCGCGATCATCTCGCCATTGGTCCGCGTGATACCTTGCGAGGCGAGAATGCCGGACGCGAGGCCGAGGACCCAGTCGATGTTGAGCGTTGCCGCCATGTTCGACTGCATCTGCGCAAAGACGCCCGGTGCCGGCATGGTCATCGTGTAGCCGGTTGCAGCTTCGTTGAGCAGAACCTCGTCCGGCGTCTCGGCAAGCCGCATATGCATTCCGGTGGAGCCGATTATCGAGCATCCCGGCTTGCGCTCGCGATCGAACAGGCCGGCGCCGAGCGCCGTGCAGGCGACATCGACATAGGCCAGAACGACCGGCGTGCCGGCAAGCAGGCCGGTCGCATCGGCTGCTGTCGCCGACAGTGCGGTGCTTTGCCTGGTGCCATCGACGATGGGCGGCAGCAGATGCCTGAGATCGGTGACGCCGAGCACCTCAAGAACATCGTCGCAATAGCTGCGCGTGCGGAAGTCGCCGAAGGTGAAGGTGCCTTCGGACGGGTCGGTGGCGCGTTGGCCGGTCAACTTGAAATAAAGCCAGTCCTTGCAGTGGAACGCCGTCGCTGCATTGGCAAGCATCGCGGGCATGTGCCGCTTCATGAAGACGAATTGCGACCCCTGCTGGCAGGCAGCGAGCCCGCTGCCGGTCTTTTCGAAGCGCAGCCGGTCTTCGGGCCGCGCGCGGATCTCCTCGACGACGGCGGCAGCGCGCGCGTCGAGCCACAGCCAGCCCTTGGCCACCGGCTCGCCATCCTTGTCGATCAGCCAGGTGCCGTCGCCCTGCCCGGTCACGGCGATGGCAATGGTCCGGCTGGCGAGATCCGGCACCTTGTCGGCCAGTTGGCGCAAGGTCGTCGCGGTATCGGCCCAGGTGCGGACTAGGTCCTGCTCGGCGCCGCCACCCGGCAGTGTCTCGTATCTGTTCGGCAGCGCGGCTGCCGCGATCTGCCTGCCCGCCGTGTCGAAGGCGACGGATTTGATAACAGACGTGCCGGCGTCGATGCCGATCAGCACATCCCGCATCAGGCAAGCTCCGTGCCGTGCGAAATGGCGTCGCCGCTCGCCTGATCGAAGACGTGCAGGTTTTTTGGATCGATGCTGACCTTGATAGGCGCCCCGAGTTCCAGGCGAGTCCGGTCATGTTCGACCAGAACCAGCGAGCCGCCGGCGAAGTCGGCGGCGATATGGGTCTGGTCGCCGAGCCATTGATTGGCCGAAACCGTGGCCGGCACACCGTCCTTGGAGCGGCGGACGGCATAGGGCCTGACACCGATGACGACGCGTTGCCGGTTGAGCAATTCATCGCGAACTGGGCCGCTGAACGCGTCCTTGTCGTAGTCGAGCGAAAGCCCGTCGGGCAGCTTGAGACTGATCTTGTCGGCAGCCGTGCCGACATAGGCCTCGAAGACATTCATCGGCGGCTCGCCGACGAAGGTGCCGGTGAACAGGTTTGCCGGCCGTTCCTTGAGCCTGTCAGGCGTATCGAACTGCTGCAGCACGCCGCCCTCCATGACGGCGATGCGATCGGCCAGCGCATTGGCCTCGGTCTGGTCGTGCGTGACCAGGATCGCGGTCAGGCCACGCTCCTTGATGAAATGCTTGATGCGGCCGCGCAGCACGGCGCGAAGCTGCGGCTCGAGCTGGCCCATCGGCTCGTCCAGCAGATGCAGGTCGGCCTCGCGGATCAGCGCCCGGCCGAGGCTGGCGCGCTGCTGCTGGCCACCGGAGATCGAGCTCGGATAGCGCTCGAGAATGTCCTCGATCTCGAGCAGCTTGGCGATGTTGGCAACCTTTGCATCGACCGCACTCTTCGCCAGCCTGGCCGCCTTGAGGGCGAAGGCCATGTTCTCGCGCACGGTCAGGGGCGGATAGAGCGAATAGCCCTCGAAGGCCATTGCGACGTTGCGCCTGACCGGCGGCAACGTGTGCACCTTGCGGCCGGCAACCGCGATGGTGCCACGCGAGACCTCTTCGAAGCCTGCGATCATACGCAATGTCGAGGTCTTGCCGCAACCGGACGAGCCGAGCAGCGCCACGATCTCGCCCTTGGCGATTTCCATCGTCAGGTTCTTGACCGCATGCACACCGCGGTCGATCGGACCGTAGAACTTGTCGACGCCTGAGAGGGTGATTGCGCTTGGGCTCATGCCGCTTCTCCACTGCGCAAATTGACGACGTTTTTCGAGCCAATGCGCTCGCCGCTCGCGCGATCGAACAGCAGGGCGCTTTTGCTGTCGACGGCTATATGCGCCCTGCCCTCGGATTGGCCAGGTGTCCCGGACGGACGCGAGACCAAGATTTCACGGCCGCGCACGGTTCGCGCCAGGGTGACGATCTTCTCGTTGAGCGGCGTCTCAGCCTCGACCGTCACCGGGATGGCGCCGGGCGTGCCTTCATCAACAAACGCCAGAGCCTCCGGCCGCAGGCCGATCACGCAATCACGGCCGACCGCCGCCTCATGCGCGCCGGCAAGATGGACCTGGACGTTGGACAGGCCGACATAGATGCCCTTGGCGTCCCGCGACGGCTTGACGTCCAGAAGGTTGATGGTCGGGTCGCCGAACAGCCGGGCAATCTCGACATTGGCCGGCTCGCGATAGATCTGCTCGGGCGTGCCGAGCTGTTTGACGACGCCTTGCGACATCACCGCGATGCGGTCGCCGAGCGCCATCGCTTCCTTGTAGTCTTGGGTGACGTAGATGACGGTCGCGCCACGATCGGCGAGCAGCCTTGGCAGCTCGAGGCGCATTTCGAAGCGCAATTTGGCATCGACGTTGCGCAAGGGATCATCGAGCAGCAGCAGCGGCGGCGAGCCGACCAACGCGCGGGCAAGCGCGGTGCGTTGCTTCTGGCCGTTGGACAGCGCCCGCGGCTTGTGGCTGAGCACATGGCCGATTTTCAACAGCTTAGCGACGCTCTCGACGCCGGTCTTTATCGTGCCCTGCGATGAGTGCTTCGCCTGCAGAGGCGTGGCTATGTTGTCGAACGCCGTCATATGCGGGAACAGCGCGAAGTTCTGGAATGCCATGCCGACGCCGCGGAACTCGGCGTCGAGATCGGTCATGTCCTCGCCGCCGATGAGGATCTTTCCCTCGTCGGGGTCGATGACCCCGGCCACCAGCCGCAACAGCACCGTCTTGCCGGCGCCGGACGGTCCGAACAGGACCAGCGTTTCGCCGTCGGCGACGGTCAGCGACAGATTGTCGAGAACGGTCTGGCTTTTATAGCGCTTGACGATGTTTCGCAGTTCGAGGCTTGCCATCGGACTATCCTTTCACCGCGCCAAGCGACAGGCCTTCGACCAGATAGCGTTGCGCATAGAGAGCGAGCGCCAGGGTCGGCGTGATCGACAGCACGATCGCCGCCGAAATCTGGCCATACTGGATGCCGGAGGACGTGATGAAGGCGAGCGCGCCGACCGTCACCGGCTGCTTGTCGGCCGAGGCGAGCACCAGCGCAAAAACGAAATTGTTCCAGGCAAAGATAAAGGCGAGCAGGCCGGCAGCGGCAATGCCTGGGCCGGCGAGCGGCAGCGCGATCTTGCGGAAGGTAGCAAACCAGGAATGTCCGGCAATGCGGTAGGCGTATTCGATGTCGGCCGGTATATCCTCGAAATAGCCGCGCACGATCCACAGGATCAGCGGCAGGCAGATCAGCTGGTAGACCCAGATCAGCCCGATATAGGTATTGGCCAGCCCGAGCTTCTGGAAATAGAGGGTGAGCGGCAAAAGCACCAGCAGCGCCGGCGCGAAACGGAACGACAGCAGCGTGAAGGCAATGTCCTCCGAGCCGCGAAACTTATGCCGCGCAAACGCATAGGCGGCCGGCACGCCGAGCAGCAACGCGACGGCAACCGAGGTGACCGACAGGAAGACGGAATTCCAGAGATTGCGCATGAAGGCGATGTCGAGCGTGCCGGCCGCCGTCATCAGCTTGCCGGTGATCAAGGCGGTGTAGTTGGCGAGCGTCGGCTCGAAGACAAGCTGTGGCGGAATCCGCAGGATTGTCTCGTTGGTCTGGAATGACATCATCAGGATCCAGACGATCGGGAACATGAAGAAGATCACGACCAGCGCCAGGGCTATGCCGCGCAGGATGCGTTCGAGAAGGGAGGTATGTTCCATGCCAGCCTCCTATGCCTGGCCGCGGGCGCGTTCGCGCAGCCGCAGCCAGTTCTTGATGAAGATGTTCGAGAGGAAATAGGTGATCGCCCACAGGATGATCATCAGCGCCGCCGAGCGGCCGACATTGGTCGACTGGAAGAAGTTGAGATAGGCCTCGACCTGGAACACGGTCAGCGTGTCGCCCGGACCACCCTGGGTCATGGCGTAGATGATGTCGAACTGCTGGATGGAATCGAGCAGGCGGAACAATGTCGCCGTCAGGATATAGGGGGTTAGCATCGGCAGGGTGATGCGGAAGAACACGAAGCTGCGCGGCACGCCGTCAAGTGCTGCCGCCTCGAAGGGCTGCGTCGGCAGGCTGCGCAGACCGGCAAGCAGCAGGATCATGATGAAGGGCGTGTAGACCCAGATGTCGACAAGCACGACGGTGAGCAGTGCCGTCGAGGGCGACGAGGCCCAGCGGAAATCCTGCAGCCCGATCAGGCTGGCGAGATAGCTGAGCACGCCAAAGCCGGGATTGGTCATCAGCTTCCACATCAGCGCGGCGAGCGCTGGCGCCGTCATCAGCGGCATCAACAGCATGATCGAGATGAAGTTGTTCAGCGTCGAGCGCTTTTGCAGCAGCATGGCGATGCCGAGACCGAGAAGCAACTCGAGCACGACGGTGATGCCGGCGTAGAGCAGCGACACCTGCAGCGTGTTCCAGAACTTCGGGTCGGTGAAGAACGAGATATAGTTGTCGCCCCAGTTGAATTGCCGCGCCCAAGGCTGGCTCAATCGGTAGCGCTGGAAAGAATAGACCACCGATGTGAAGAACGGGATCAGGATGCCGATGCAGACCAGCAAGGCCGGCAAGCTAAGGAGATAGGGCAGCACCCGCTTGCTGATCCTGAAGCCCGACGGCCTGTTTCTTTGTATTGTCGCCGCAGTCATCTGCTGCTCCGTCATTCTGTTGCTTCGCCGTCCCGGCCGCCCAAGGGAGCAAGGCGGCCGGTCGGGCGAGCAGGCGGTACCGCTCGGCACCGCGTCGCAAACGTATCACATCTCAAAGGCTGACCCGCGGACGGGCCAGCCTTGGCCGCGGCTTTAGCCGAGCCCGGCTTCCTTGAGCTGGCTGTTGATGCTCTCGGCCAACTTGTCGAGGCCTTCGTCGACCGGCACTTCCTTGGCCACCATCTTCTGCAGCGTCGCCGCCCATTCGGTGGTGAGATCGAAGAACAGCGGCTGCGGTGTGAACTTGATGCTGGCGCCCGGCGCCGAGACGTCGAACATCTCGACGTAGCCCGGATAGCTCTTGTTCAGCTTCTCGCGGAACATCTCGTCGTTCCAGACCGACTGACGAACCGGATTGACGAAGTCCATCTTGGTCGCACCGAACAATGCATGCTCGGGTCCGGATGCCCATTGCATGAAGTACCAAGTGGCGTCCTTGTCCTTCGAGAAGTTGGACATCGACAGCGACCAGATCCAGATATTGGGCGTCGGCGCCTTGGCGGCCGGGTTGGCCTTGAACGCGGAAAAGGCGAGCTTGCCGGCCATCTTGTTGTCGCCGCCATTCATGAAATAGCCGAGGATATCGGCGTCGAAAATCATCGCCGACGCACCTGCACCGAGATCGGTGCCGACCTGATACCAGGTGTAGGTCGACCAGTCCTTGGGGCCGCTCTCCTGGATCATCTGCACCCACTGCTTGTGGAAAGCCTTGGATTCGGCGGTGCTCATCGCGGCCGACAGCTTGCCGTCAGCCGAGACGTTCAGGTCCTTCTGGTCGAAATTAGCGTAAGCCGACAGGAAGCCCGGGTGGATCGTTGCCCAGGAGCGCGAGCCGCGCACGCCGATGCCGTAGACGCCGCCACCAACATCCTTGGTAAGCTTCGCCGCCGTAGCGACCATTTCATCCATATTGCCGGGAACGCTGACGCCGACCTTGTCGAACATGCCCTTGTTGTAGGTGATGTTGTTCTGCTCGAAGCCCCACGGAATGCACCATTGCTTGGCGTCTTCCGAACCGAGCGCGCCGCCCGGCTGGCCGTTCCAGGCGCAAGAATTCTTGACGCCGGGCAGGAAGTCGTCCCAGGCATATTTCGGGTTGGTCTTGGCCGGATCCTTGATCCATTCGTTGAGATCGGTGATCCAGCCGGCCGGGCCGTAGGTCCAGGTCATGTAGGCGCCGGTCATGAAGGCATCGTATTCGGGCGAGCTGGCCGACAGCGCGGCGGTAACCTTGTCGAAATAGACGTCTTCGGGGAACACGTCATAGACGACTTCCATGCCGGTCAGCTTCTTGAAGTTGTCGAGGTTGGCAATCATCGCATCGGCGTACGGATGCTTGTTGAGCAGCAGCTTGATGGTCTTGCCCTTATGCGCCTGCCAGTCGAAATCAGCTGCCAGGGCGCGGGTCTGCCCGAAATTGAGCAGTGTACCGGCGGTGCTGGCGGCAAGGCCCATTGCACCGAGGCCCTTGATCAGCCCACGGCGGCCGACTTGTCCACGCAGGAACGCGTCGATGAGGTCTTTCTCTTTCTCATGCATTTCTCTTCTCCTCCACAGGGTAGTTTCAACGAAATGGTTGCCGGCTACCCGACCGGCGTCTGTTCCACGAGCGATCGCGCCGTCCGCTCGTCGGTTATCAGGCCTTTGAGATAGCGGCCCTCCAGCACTGACTTGATGGCGCGAACCTTCACCTTGCCGCCGGCGACGGCGACAATCCTGCGGTTGCTGATGTCTTCGCGCGCCAGTGCCAGCGCCCGGTCGGAAAGCGTCGTCGCGACGGCCTTTCCGGCATCGTCGAAGAAATGGCCGAGCAGTTCGCCGACGCCGCCGTTGCGGCGGATCTCCTCCATCTCGCCCTTTTCGATCATGCCGGTGGCGACAAGCGAGGCCTCACGCTCGGCGGTGCCAATGCCGGCAATGAGCAAGTCGGCGGTCTTGGCGAGGTCGAAGACATCGCTGACGCCCTTCTGCCCGAGCAGCACCGTTCGATCCTCGACCGTGTTGGCGAACATCGGCACCGGCATCACATAGGCCTCCGCGCCGGTCCGTTCGGCGACGCGGTGGATGACGTCATGCGGATTGGCGGAGAACTTGCGCGTCAGGCCGCCAAGCAGCGAAACGAAACGGATCCTGCCGGCCGATATGCGCGGCAGATATTCGACGCAGGCGGCAAGCGTGCGGCCGTGGCCGACGCCTATCAGCGCCTCCTCGCCGCGTTCGATCTCGCGCTTGAGAAACTGCGCGCCGGCAATGCCGAGCGCCTTGAGCGGCAGGTCTTCGGCATCGAAGTCCGGGACCACCTCGCAATAGTCGAGGCCGTAACGGCCGGATAACTCGTCCTCGAGTTCCACGCATTCTGAGACTTCGCCATCGATATAGACTTTGACCAGGCCCTCCTGATTGGCCTTGGTGATGAGGCGGTGCGCCTTGAGGCTGGTCAGGCCGAGCCGCTTGGCGACTTCCGACTGGGTCAGGCCGCCGGCATAGTGAAGCCAGGCAGCGCGGGCTGCCATCCCGGTCTCATCGTCGCGCAGCAGGCCGTTGCCAAAACCAACCATTTCCGCCCTTTGATATTTTTATCAGTTGCTGTAAAATTTTTCACAAGGCGCCGTCCGAGTCAAGCAACCGCTGCGTTTAAATCTCCGTCCGGAAGCTTGCCGGCCCGGGGCCGAACAGGGCCGCGCGAACCAACGGGCAAGAAGCAACACCGATCGCTCGCATTTAAAACGTTTGCAATTTCGCTTGGACTGATTACAAACGTTTCAAACTTCGTTCGAGAGGAACGATGCCGGGCCGCGTTACCACCCTCAAGGAACTAGCCGCACAGCTCGGCCTGTCGATCACCACCGTTTCGCGCGCCCTTGCCGGCCACGAGCAGATCGCATTGAAAACGCGCCAACGTGTCACCGAGGCCGCGCGCCAGGCCGGCTATGTGCCGAACACGGCAGCCCGCACGCTAGTCTCCGGCCGCAGCGGTTTTGTCGGCATGGTGCTGCCGATCCGTGGCCCCAATCTGGTCGATTCCTTCCTCGGCGAATTCGTCACCGGGCTCGGCGAAGGGTTGGTTTCGCACGGCTCCGACCTGATCCTGGCCGCAGCGGCGCAGGGCCAGTCGGAACTTTCCGTGCTTCGCCATGTTGTCGAATCCGGACGCGCCGATGGGGTCGTCGTCACCCGCATCGCCGAGGTCGACGAGCGGCTTGCCTACCTGCGTCAACGCAATTTTCCGTTCGTCGCGCATGGCCGGCTGCTCGACGGTGACTTTGCCTATCATTGGCTCGATACCGATGGCGCGCACGCATTCGGCGAGGCCTTCGACATGCTCTACGATCTCGGACACCGCCATTTCGGCCTGGTGACGATTTCCGAGCCGATGACGTTTCGCCATCTCAGGCAGGATGGGCTCGCTGCCGCGATCGCCCGCCGAGGCGATCCGTCGGTCAGGCTCGATGTGGCGACGGCACCGCGGTTCGATCGCGGTGCCCGCATCCAGGCAATCAACCGGCTGCTGCACGCCACCGAGCGGCCGACAGCCATTGTCGCGCTGTTCGACGAGCTGGCGCTGACGGTGATGGAAGAGGCTGCCCGAGCCGGCCTTGCCATTCCTCGCGACCTTTCGGTGATCGGCTTCGACAACATAGCCGCCTCAGCCTATGCGCCGCCGGGGCTAACCACTTTCGACGCCTCGATCCGCCAGTGCGCGCGCGAGATCGGCGAGATGCTGCTGACCGTCATCGGCAACAGGCCGGACGCGCCACTGACGCGGCTGGTCCGGCCGACACTTGTCTCGCGGGCAAGCCATGGCCCGGCACCCACAAGACAGAACTGACGCCCGCTTCGCGGCGCAACCCAGGGAGGAAGATGACGATGAATGCTTTGCGGATATTGGCCGGCGCCGTGCTGGCGCTGTCGCTCGCTGCCGGTGCAGCGCAAGCCCAGCAGGTGTTGTTCTGGTCGACACAGGCGCGACCTGTGGAAGAGACGCAAAAAATGCGCGGCGAGGTGCTGAAGGGGTTTGATGGCCAGGTCGACTATCAGGTCGCCGAGGACGGGCCTTGGCTCACCCGCCTTCAGGCCGAACTGCAGGCCGGCTCCGGCACCATAGGCGTGCTCGGCGGCCTGCACGGAGACTTCTCCACCGTCGGCGCGGACCTTGTCGATCTCTCTGGCGTCGATCTCGGTGGCGTCAAGGTCAACGAGACCTATAAGAAGCTCGGCATGCTCGGCACCGGCGAGCAGAAGTACCTGCCATGGATGCAGGCCACCTTTCTGATGGCGGCCAGCAAGCAGGCGCTGCAATATCTGCCGGCCGGCACCGATCTCAACACCATCACTTATGACCAACTGATCGAGTGGGCGAAAAACATCGCTGAAAAGACCGGTTCGCCCAAATTCGGTTTTCCGGCCGGCCCGAAAGGGCTGAAGCACCGTTTCTTCGAGGGTTTTCTCCTTCCATCGTATACCGGCTCGATGGTGACCAAGTTCCGCTCGGCGGAGGCCGAGACGGCGTGGAACAAGTTCAAGGAATTGTGGCAATACACCAACCCGAATTCGACCAACTATGCCTTCATGCAGGAGCCGCTGTTGACCGGCGAAGTCTGGGTGGCATTCGATCACGTGGCGCGCCTCGCCGACGCCTTCAACCAGAAACCCGATGACTTCGTCGCCTTCCCGGCGCCGGCCGGCCCGGCAGGCCGCGGCTACATGCCGGTGGTCGCCGGCGTCGCTATCCCGAAGACCTCGCCCGACATGGACAAGGCCAAGGCACTGGTCGCCTATATGCTGAAACCGGAAACCCAGATCGCGACGCTCAAGGCGACAAACTTCTTCCCCATCGTCGACGTCAAGCTGCCCGACGACATGCCGGCCTCGGTGAAGGCCTTCAGCCCAGTGATCGCCACCATGACCGGAGCCCCGGATGCGCTGCCGGCGCTGCTGCCGATGGGACTTGGCGGCCTCGGCGGCAAGTTCAATCAGATCTACACCGACAGCTTCGAGCGCATCGTGCTCGGCGGCGAGGATGTGCACGGCGTGCTCGACGAACAGGCGACGGCGCTGAAGGCGATCATCGACCAGGCGAAAGCGCCGTGCTGGGCGCCCGACAAACCATCGCAAGGCGCCTGTCCCGTCGATTAAGAATCCTCCCCGGGCGTCCGGATTTCCAGCGCGCCGGGCGCCCACCCCTTTTGAAGCTTCGAATAGAGAGAGCTCCATGCACGGCAAGGCCCTGCCCTATCTGCTGCTGACGCCGGCGACGCTGTTCCTTTGCGTCTTCTTCCTCTATCCGTTTGCGCTGGTCGCCTTCGAGGCGTTCACCCGCGACGGCGGCTTTACGCTCGACAATTTCCGCACCATGACCAGCAGCTGGAAATTTCCGGTCACGGTTCGCAACACGCTGCTTCTCAGCGCCGTCGTCGTGCCCATCCAGCTGGTCATGGCGCTGCTGATGGCAACGATGGTGTCGCGACTTGCGGCCGGGCGCAGCGCCGCGCTTTATATCTTCGCTATTCCGCTCGGCATCTCCGATCTCGCCGCTGGGCTGATCTGGCTCGCCATCTTCGACCAGTCCGGCTTCCTCAACACCTTGCTCTCCAATCTCGGCGTCATCGACAGGCCGGTCATGTTCCTCGGCTACCAGAGCAAGCTGACGATCTTCATCGCCGTGGCGCTGGCCGAGATCTGGCGTGCGACCGCCATCATGATGGTCATTCTGGTCGCCGGCATGGGGCTCATCCCCCGGGAATATTACGAGGCGGCGGAGGTTTTTGGCGCTAGTCCGTGGAAGCGCTTCATCAAGATCACGCTGCCTCTGCTGCGCCCCAGCCTGCAGACGGCGATCATCCTGCGCGTCATCCTTGCCTTTGAGGTCTTTGCGGTGGTTGCAGCACTCGGCGGCACCAATCTGCCGGTGCTGATGGGCGAGACCTACAATTGGCAGTTCACGCTGCAGGACCGCAATGTCGCCGCCGCCATGGCGCTGTTCATCCTCGCCATATCGATCGGTTTCACGCTGTTCTTCCTGCGGGTGCTGCGTGTGCCGAAGGAGGCGCGGATATGAGCACGGTGGAGCTGTCGATCGCCGCGCCTGAGGCCCGCAAAGCCGGCAACTGGTTGCTGGTCGCCACCGTCATCCTGCTTTGCATCTGGGTGCTGCTGCCGATCTATCTGTTGATCGTCAACGCGCTGTCGTCGCCGGAAGAGGTGACCGCCTTTCCCAAGCGCTTCTTCCCGTCATTCGATTTCGGCAGCCTTTCTTTCTTCATCAATTTCGCCGGCGTCGCCAGGGCGCTGTGGAACTCCGTTCTCGTCGCCACGCTGACGATGCTCCTCTCGATCGGCTTCGGCGCACCCGCGGGCTACGCGCTGTCGCGCTTCGAATTCCCGGGCAAGGAAACGTTCCGTTTCCTCGTGCTGATGACCCGCGCCTTCCCACTGCCGCTGCTGGCGCTACCGCTGGCGGTGATGTTCATCCGCACCGGCCTCGACGACACCGCGATCGGGCTGGCGCTGGTCCACACCACGCTGGCGCTGCCATTCGCGGTGCTGATCACGTTCTCGCTCTTCTCCGGCATTCCAGTCGAGCTGGAGGAAGCGGCCTGGACGCTCGGCTGCACGAGATTGCAGGCATTCCGAAAAATCATTCTACCGCTGGCGCTGCCGGGCATCGCGGCGTCGGCGGTATTTGCCTTCACCATCTCCTGGAACGAAGTGTTTGCCGCCGCCGTGCTCACCATCGAGAACCGGACGCTGACCGCCTTCCTGCTGCAGAGCCTTGGCGAATCGCCGCTCTACCTCAAATTCGCCGGTGGCGCGGCACTGGTCATCCCGGCGCTGATCTTCATCTTCACCGTTCGCAAATATCTGTTCGCCATGTGGGGGATCGCCAACCGATGACGCGCACAAAAGAGAACGCCGATGGCTGAGATCGCCATCAAGCAGGTCGCAAAACGTTTCGGTGGCTTCACCGCGCTGCATTCGATCGACCTGACCATCGCCGACCAGGAATTCATGGTGCTGCTTGGCGCCTCGGGTTGCGGCAAGACCACGCTGCTGAGGATCGTCGCCGGGCTGGAAACGCCAAGCCAGGGCGAGGTCTGGATCGGCGGCCGTCGCGTCGACCATCTGCCGCCGCGCGAACGCGGCATCGCCATGGTGTTCCAGAATTACGCCGTGTTTCCGCACCTGACCGTGTTCGAGAACATCGCCTTCGGCCTGCGCATGAAGAAGCTGCCGCAGCAGGAGGTCGAGGGGCGCGTCAACCGCACCGCGGAGCTCATGCACATCGAGCAGCTTTTGAAGCGCTATTCGGGCCAGCTTTCCGGCGGCCAGCGCCAGCGCGTGGCAGTCGCTCGGGCACTTGCGATGGAGCCGGACGTGATCCTGATGGACGAGCCGCTGTCGAACCTCGATGCGCTGCTGCGGCTCGAAATGCGCGCCGAGCTCAAGGGCGTGCTCGCCGCGTCCAAGACCACCACCATCTATGTCACTCACGATCAGGTCGAGGCGATGAGCCTCGCCGACCGCATCGCCGTCATGCATCAGGGCCATATCGTCCAGGCCGCCTCGCCGGTAGAGGTCTATCGCAATCCGGCCGCACGCTTCGTCGGCTCCTTCATCGGCCAACCCGCCGATGAATTTCATCCTGGCGACGAAGGCGGCAGACGGCAGCTGGACCGTCGCCGGGCTGACGCTGCCCGGCCCCAAATCGGACAAGCAGACGATAGAATTCGCCATTCGCCCCGAGGATGTCGACACCGGCACCGAAGGGCTGCACGCCACCGTGCGCGTTGTCGAGCCGCTCGGACCGCACACGCTGGTCACCTGCGATGTCGAGGGCGGCCTGTTCCGCGCCATCCTCGAATCGAATGCCACGGTCGCCGTCGGCGATCACCTGCGGCTCTTGCCCAAACCCGACCGCATCCGCTGGTTCGACCCCGAAACCACCAACGCGCTTTGATCCAAACGCCCTTCGATCCTGAAAGTACGACCGCCCCATGATATCTCTTGCTGTCGACGAAACCATCGCCCGCGCCGTAGAGGTGCTCAGGGAAAACGACCAAGGCACCTACACCATACCGACCAAGGGCCTCTACCCGTTCCAGTGGAACTGGGATTCCTGCCTGACCGCGCTCGGTCTTGCCCACTACGATGAGGCTCGAGCCTGGACCGAGATCGACACGCTGTTCGCCCACCAGTGGCCGGACGGCATGGTACCGCACATCGTCTTCCATGTCTGGAGCGACGGCTATTTCCCGGGACCGGAGGTCTGGCGGACGGACCGCCCGACCGCCAGCTCGGGCATCACCCAGCCGGCGGTCGCCGGCTTTGCCGTGCGCCGCTTGTTTGACCAGGCCAAGGACAAGACGCTGGCGGCCGAGCGTGCCCGGGTGTTGCTGCCGAAAATCGATGCCTGGCACCGCTGGTTCTACGAAAACCGCGACCCGAACGGCGAAGGGCTGGTCGCCATAATCCACCCATGGGAGTCCGGTCGCGACAACTCGATCGACTGGGACGAGGCGTTTGAGCACGTGCCGACCGAAGGCGTCGAGCCCTACACCCGCCGCGACATCCTGCACGCCGATCCGGCGCATCGTCCAACCAAGGCACAGTATGACCGCTATATCTGGCTGCTGCAGCATTTCCGCGGGCTTGGCTGGGATAATGCCAGGCTGCACGATGCCTCGCCGTTCCAGGTCGTCGATCCCGGCTTCAATGCCATTCTGATCCGTTCCGCCGCCGATCTTGCCGATCTCGCCGAGGCACTTGGCGAAACCGAAATCGCAAAAGCCAACCGCGCCCGTGCCGAAAACGGGCTTTCGACGATGGAACGGCTGTGGAGCGACACACATAGCCAGTACATTTGTTTCGACCGAGTGGCCGGAAAGCACGTTGACAGCGCGTCGGTCGGCGGCATTCTGCCGGTGTTTTCGGCTATTCCGGAAAGCCGGGCAGCGGCCATCGCCGCAACGATCGAGCGCATCGCCGGCAAAGCGCGTTACATCGTCCCCTCGCACGATCCTGGCGATGCGCGCTTCGACGCCAAGCGCTACTGGCGCGGCCCGGTCTGGCTGGTGGTCAACTACATGATCGCTAATGGCCTTGCCGCCGCCGGCCACAGCCAAATCGCACAACGGATCACCCAGTCCAGTCTCGACCTGATCGCCGAGAGCGGCTTTGCCGAATATTACGATCCCCTCAGCGGCGAGCCGCTCGGCGGTAACCGTTTCACCTGGACCGCGGCAATGGTGATCGAGTTTTTGAAGGGTCGAGGCTGAAGGCCGGCCACGACTGGCAGTCCCGCGTGGGTTTGACAAACAGCAGTCCGTGTCTATCGTCCTGCCTGTTACAGGAGCGGCGCATGACGACACCATCCGTGAGCGCTCTGTCCCCACTGACCGGCGAACTCCTGTCGCGGCTGGAGAAGCGGCTGGACCGGTCGGCGATCGTTTCGGCCGATGAGGCCGGGCCGCGTTACAGGGAAGACCCCGACGGCAAAGCCGGCGTATCGCCGGAGTTCGTGCTGCGTCCACGTAGGGCCGGCGAGGTGTCGGACATACTTCGCCTGTGCAACGAGGCCGGACAGAGGCTTGTCATCCAGGGTGGCCGGACCGGGCTCGCCGGCGGCGCTCGCGTCCAACCCGGCGAAGCGGTGCTGTCGCTGGAGTGTATGACTTCCGTTGAAGCCCTCGACCGTGAAGCGGCAACCATCATCGCCGAGGCCGGCGCGCCGCTGCAAACGGTGCAGGAAGCCGCCGATGCGGCCGGCTTACTGTTCGGCGTCGACATCGGAGCGCGCGGCGCGGCGACCGTCGGCGGTAATGTCGCCACCAATGCCGGCGGCATCCGCGTGCTGCGCTACGGCATGTACCGGGCGCAGGTGCTTGGCCTGGAAGCGGTGCTTGCCGACGGCGGCATCCTGACCTCGCTCAAGGGTTTGGCGAAGGACAATTCCGGCTATGACCTCAGCCAATTGTTCATCGGCAGTGAGGGCACGCTCGGCGTGGTCACCCGCGCATGCCTGCGGCTGCACCCGAAGCCGGCCACCGAGATCAACGCCTTCTGCGCGCTTGCTTCGCTCGACGCTGCAATCGCGCTGCTGGCGCTGCTCAGGCAGAAACTCGGGCCCTCGCTCTCGGCCTATGAGGTGAATTTCGCCCCGCTCTATGGCGCCATGATCGCCGGCATGGACGCGCCGGCGCCGCTGCCCGCGGGCTCGCCCGTCTATGTGCTTGCCGAGATACAGGGCAGCGAGCCCGACCGCGACGGCGAACGCTTTGCCGCGACGCTGATGCAGGCGGTCGAGGAGGGCGTGATCGACGACGTGGTCGTCTCGCAATCGCCGCGCGAATTCCGGGCGCTCTGGGCGGTGCGGGAGGAGGCCAACCGTTTCCTGTTTTCGATGGCAGGCCTGATTGGCGTCGATATCAGCATCCCACTGGCGAGAATGGCGACTTTCCTGGACGAAACAGAAGCAGCCATCAAGGCCGTCGACCCCGGCGCCGACATCTACGTCTTCGGCCATCTCGGCGATGGCAATCTGCATTACCAGATCCGCACGGTGGATCCGGCAGCCGCATACGGCACCGTCTACCGCGGTGTGGCCGCCGCCGGCGGCGGCGTTTCGGCCGAACATGGCATTGGCCTTGACAAGAAGGAGTGGCTGCATCTGGTGCGCAGCGATGCAGAGATTGCGGCCATGCGGCGCCTGAAAGCAGCCTTCGACCCGAACAACATCCTCAATGCCGGGCGCATCTTCGACCTTGCGACGGGCTGAAATCGAAGGCCGGTAGCGCTGGCCGGGTGCTGCCTCTATCTGGTCACGCCCTTCAATTTCGCATGCACCACCGCGATGCGGGCGGCGAGCGCGGCGTTGTTGCGGACCAGCGCGATGTTGGCCTTCAGGCTGCGGCCTTGCGAAAGCTCGTTGATGCGGGCGAGCAGAAACGGCGTCAGTTCCTTGCGCCCGATGCCGCGCTGCTCCGCTTCGGCTACCGCCGCTGCGATCGTGCCGTCGATGAATGCCGGATCGAGCGCGTCCGCTTCGGGGATAGGGTTGGCGACGAGAATGCCGGTGCCGGATTCCATCTCGTCATGCAGCAGCATGGCTCGCGCGATCTCGTCGGGGGTATCGAGGCGATGATCGGCCTTGAGCCCGCTGGAGCGGGTGTAGAAAGCCGGAAAATCATCACTCCCATAGGCGATCACCGGCACACGCTGGGTTTCCAGATATTCCAGCGTCTTCGCAATATCGAGGATCGACTTGACTCCGGCGCAGACGACAGTCGTGCCGGTTTGGCCGAGTTCGGTCAGGTCGGCCGAGATGTCGAAAGTCGCTTCGGCGCCGCGATGCACGCCGCCGACGCCGCCGGTCGCAAAAATGCCGATGCCGGCGAGTGCCGCGATCCGCATCGTCGCCGAGACGGTGGTTCCGGCCGAGCCGCCGTGCACCATGATGGCGGCGAGATCGCGCCCGGAAGCCTTGACCACGCCCTTTGCCGCTGCCAGCTCTTCCAGTTCACGGTCGTCGAGGCCAACCTTGATCTTGCCGGCGACCACCGCGATCGTGGCGGGCACAGCGCCGTTTTCACGCACCACGGTCTCGACACCACGAGCAGTCTCCAGATTGGCCGGATAGGGCATGCCGTGGGTGATGATCGTCGATTCCAGCGCCACCACCGCGCGGCCTTCATCAAGCGCAGCAGCGACTTCATCGTTCAAGTGGACAAGGGAAGGTTTCATATCATCTCGCTTTCAGGCAGGAATGCGGTACGTGCCGGCGGCAAGGAAGCGCGGCGACAGATCGGGGTGGACGCTCGATTCGCTCTCGGTGGTCAGCGTGGCGAGCAGCGCGCCGGTGCGCGCGGCATGAGCGACCGGATCACCCGAAAGCACCTTGTACAGAGTGCCGGCGATCATCGCGTCACCGGCGCCGGTGATGTCGACGGGCTGGGCCGGGACGGAGTGCATGGTCGTCACACCGCTCTCAGTCGCAACGGCAAATCCATGCGCGCCTGCGGTTACGATCACCGCGCTGGCGCCGGCCGCGCGCAGCGCTGCTGCTGCTTCCTCCGGCGTCAGCCGCTTGTCGGCATCCGTTATGCCGAGCATCGTATTGGCCTCGTCATGGTTGGTGAAAAGAAGGTCGATGCCGGTCAGGTCCTTCGGCGGCCGCGCTGATTTCGGCGACGAGACCGTGTCGACGGCGAGCTTGAAGCGCGCGCCCTGCTTGCGCGAGATCAGTGCTGCGATGGTCGAAGCCGGCAGATTGCAGTCGATGAACACCCATGTCGCCGAAGCCAGATGCGGCCAGAAGCGGTCGAGATAGGACGACGAAAACAGATCGAAGATCTCCATGTCGGCAATGCCGAGCACGAGATCATTGTTGCGGTCGAGGATCGCCGCATATTCGGCCGTCGGCCGTTCCGTGGTGGTGATGACCTGGCTGACATCAGCGCCAAGATCGCGCAGGTGCCGCACCAGCGAGCGGCCGGTTTCATCGTCGCCGACGATCGAGACGAAGCTTATGTCGACGCCGAGGCGGGCAAGGTTTTCGGCGACGTTGCGGGCGACCCCGCCGAAGCTGCGATAGCCGTCGACCGGGTTCGACGTCTCGAAAATCAGATCCTTCTTGGCGTGGTATTTGCGGTCGAGCACCGCGCCGCCGACGCAGACCATGCGCTTGGACGTCGGCAAGACGTAACCACGGCCGAGAATATAGCCCTTGTTGACGAGTTGCACGATGTGGGCCGCGACCGTCGAGCGGGCGATGCCGAGCGCCGTTGCTATGTCCTGCTGGCCGGCGAATGGGTTCGCCGCAATGAGGTCGAGAACCGCTTGTTCCTGTGCTCCAAGGTCGTCCATTGTCCCACCCGGCCGTCAAATTCGAGGCTGAACGCCTTCGCAACAACAGATGACATTGTCAACATCTGTTTTCGACCGAGTGTCGGCTACGGCACCAGCACCAATGCGCCTGTTGTCCGCCTGGCCTCAAGGTCGCGGTGAGCCTCGCCGGCGTCGGATAGGTTATAGCGCTTGGGCGCTTCGATCCTGACGACGCCCTGTCGCAGCGCGGCAAAGAAACGCTCGACGTGCGGGGCTAGTTTTTCCGGCGTGTCGGTGTAATGCGCATAGTTGGGACGCGATACGGTGATCGACTTCGATGCAAAGCGGCCGATGTCCCAATTGCCGATCGGCCCTGACGCCTGACCGAAACTGACGAGGTGACCGCGAATGCGGAGCGCCGCCAGCGAGCCGCCGAACGTATCCTGGCCGACCGCATCGTAGACCACATCGGCGCCGACGCCTCCCGTCAGCCGCATGACGGCCTCAGTGAAATTCTCACGCGAGTAGACGATGACATGATGGGCACCGAGGCGTTCGACGATGCGCGCCTTGTCGTCGCTCGACACCGTTGCAATGACCGTTGCGCCGAGATGGCGTGCCCATTGCACCAGAAGCTGGCCGATGCCGCCGGCGCCGGCATGGACGAGAACGACGGAGCCCGGCTGCACCGCATGGATATCATGCAGCAAAAAACTCGCACTGATGCCCTTGAGCAGCCCCGCGGCCGCAATCTCGTCGGGAATATCGTCGGACAGGCGAACCAGCAGATCGGGCACCATGTTGCGCCGCTCGGTATAAGCGCCGACCGGCGGGCAGGCATAGGCGATGCGGTCGCCGACCGAGAAACCGGCAATCTCCGAACCGACCGCTTCGACGACGCCGGCCGCCTCCATGCCAGGCACGCCCGGTGGTTGCAAAAGGTCGAAATAGCCGGTGCGGCAATAGACATCGATGAAGTTGACGCCGATCACAGTATGGCGGATCCGCACCTCGTTCGGCGCCGGCGGCGGCAAGCCGATCTCCTTGAGTTGCAGCACCTCCGGACCGCCATAGCGCTCGACCACAATAGCCCTGGTTGTTGCTGACTGGCCGAACGATGTTGTTGCGGAAGAGACCGGCGAAGGGATCAGCGGCGGGGCTGACGGAGGTGCCGGCGTCGGCGCTCTTGCCTTGGCAGTCAGAACCCTTCCTCGCAAAAGGCTACGGATCGCCGCGAAGCCGGCCTGATAAATGCCTTCGGAGACGAGCTTGACCAGTTCGTCGCGGCGGTGCGTAGGTGGATGGAATTCGGAACGCCATTCCCAGAAGGTCGCGTTGCCGTCGGTCACCGGCTTCAGCTGGATCGATGCGACATAACCCATCAGCGGCAGCGGCGCTTCGAGCAGGCAATAGGCGAGCCGAAAGTCCTTGTCGGACAGCGCCAGCAGCTGTTCGCGCAACTCGCCGCCATCGGCCAGGCGGAAACGACGAACCGAACCGACCGCGTCGACCGGGTCGCCACCTTCGATTTCGCTGAACGAGATCGCCGGGTGCCAGCGTTCATGGCCGTTGAAATCGCGCAGAATCGACCAGACATCATCGATCGGCGCATCGATGATGGTGCTCTGGCGGACTTGAACCATCGCGGGAATGTCAGCGCCCGAAGCGCTGCTTGAGTGCGCTCAAGGCCGCCTGGAAGACGCCGGTGCCGATCTGATGCATAAGTGCTGCTTCGCGCTCAGGCGCACAGTCGAACTCCGCCTCCCATTCGGCCAGAGTGAGATTGCCGTCGGTGATCGGCGTCAGCGACAGCGTGGCGATATAATTCTCCACCGCCATCGGGCTTTCCAGGATAGCGTAACTGCACGACAGATCGTAGTCGGACAGTGCCAGCAATTTTTCGCGAATCCGCCCGCCATCCCTGAGCACAAAGTTGCGGATGCAGCCGATCTGGTCGGCCGGTGCGTTCTGTTCGACGCGGCTCTCCGCAACGAATGGCGCCCAGGCGGGAAGGCCGTTGAAGTTGCGCACGAGCTTCCAGACTTCCGCAGCCGGCGCAGGGATGACCGAGGACACATAGACCTTGGTCATGCCCCACCGCCCGCATCGAACGAGCGGCCGGTGCCGAGGCATCGCCACTCATTCGCACAGCACACCGCCCACCGGACCTGGTCAGCGGTCGCGGTCGTCATCGTCGTCCTTGCTGACCTTGCCTTTGCCTTTCTTGTCGCGGGTCAGGCTCGATATGTCCTTGGCATCGCGCAGCACGTCGGTCATGCGGCCGAGCGAGCCGCCCTCGATGCCGATCTCCTTCATCAGATTATCGATCATCGGCGCCTGGACCCGGTAGCGCAGCGCCGAATCGATCACCTCGTCGGTGACGTTGCGGTTGCCGCCCTGCCCGCCATTGATGCCGTCGACGTGCAGGATCTTGATGCCGTCGATTTTCTCCATCGGCTTGACGCTTTCGCGGATGATGCCTTCCATGTGGTCGAGCAACTTGCCGCGCAGGCGACCGGCACGAGCCTCGTTGGAGAGCAGATTGTCGGCCTCGTTGAGCTGACGATGGCCGGCGGCATCAACCTCGTAGCGCTGGGCCGCCGCAAGGGCGTGGATCTTCTCCGCCTCGGCCGCGGCAACAGCGGCGATCTTCTGCGCTTCGGCCAGGCTCTTGGCCGCCTTCATCTCGGCATCTGCGGCCGCGGTTATGCGCAAGGCCTCGCGCTCGGCCTCGCGAGCCGCACCGATCAAGTCGGTCAGCTTGCGGCGCTCGGCGATCTCGCGCTCGCGCGCCGTGAAGGCCTGCTCCTCAGCCTGGATGGCCTTGGCGCGCACCGCCTCGGATGCCGCGATAGCGGAGGAACGCTCCTGCGTCTTTTTGGCGATGTCGATGGCCTTCTGGATTTCGGCTATCTCGATCTTCTGGTCGCGCTCGACGCCGAGCTGGCGGATGTCGCGGTCCTTGATCAGCCGCGCCTCCTCGATGCCGCGCTCGGTGGTGATGCGAGCGCGCTCGACCTCTTCGCCGGCCGATATTTCGGCTTCCTCGAAAGCCTGGCGCTTGGCGATCTGCAGCGCCTCGAGGTGACGCTCGCGTGCAATCCTGACCTCGTCGATGGCACGCTCCTGCCCGATCCGCGCTGTTTCGGTCGCCTGGTTCTCGACAATTTCGGCGCGGCGCTTTTCCGCCTCGGCCCTGGTAACCTCCAATGCCTTTTCCGCCAGCGCGATCTGGCGTTCGAGCTCGGCGATTTCGAGGGCTTTCCTGCGCTCGATCTCGAGCTCGCTCTGCGTGCCTTCGCGTTCGATCCTGGCCTTTTCCAGGGCGAGCTCTAGCGCGATCTGCTCGCGCTCGGTCAGTTCGCGCATTTTCATTTCCGTCTCATCGAGGGCGCGGCGGCGCGCAATCTCGCGGCGCTGCGTGTCTTCCTCGCTCTTGATGCGCTCCTCGGTAATGTTGCGCTCCTGGTTGAGGCGCGATTTCTCGACGGCCTCGCGCGCCGACAGTTGCGCCTGCTCGGCCTCCTGGTCGCGGATCGCCCGCTCCCTGGCGAGTTCGGAGCGCTGCGAGGCGCGACGTATCTCGACCTCGCGCTCCTGCTCGAGGCGGGCGTATTCGGTGTCGCGGTCGATCTCCAGCACCTTGCGCTGGGTGTCGAGGTTCTGGTTGCGGATGTCGACCAGCGTGCGCTGCTCGATCTCGTTGCGCATCCTGCGGCGCGTCTCGATCGATTCCGTCAGTTGGGTGAGGCCTTCGGCGTCGAAGGCATTGGACGGATCGAAATATTCGAGGCTGGTCTGGTCGAGGTCGACGATGGCGACGCTCTCCAGCTCCAGCCCGTTGGCGGCGAGCGATTCCGAGGCAAGCTGCCGGACCCTGGCCGCATAGTCGCCGCGCAGCTCGTGCATCTCTTCCAGCGTCATCTGGGCGGCAACGGTGCGCATGGCACCGGCGAATTTGCCCTCCAGCAATTCGCGCAGGCTGTCGGGCTGCAGCGTGCGGCGGCCGAGCGTCTGGGCGGCGGCTGCGACCAGCTCGCGGCCGGCGCCGACACGGACGAAGAACTCTGCGACCAGATCAACGCGCATGCGGTTCTTGGTGATCAGCGCAAAGGCATCCTCGCGGCGCACTTCGATGCGCAGGACGTTCATGTTGACCGGCGTGATCTCGTGCAGCACCGGAATGACGAAAGCGCCGCCGTTTACCACCACCTTCTCGCCCATGAAGCCGGTGCGCACGAACGCCGTCTCTTTGGTCGACCGGCGATAAAGCCATCGCAGTATGTAGACGGCGATCACCACCACGATCGCGGCAATGATCAGCCACAAAAGGAAAGCACCCAAGGTCTGCGCGGCCATCTTTTCTACCCTCCCAAATAGAATGCGGTCAGCCACAGGCTACCGGCACCGATTTTACAAATGCGCCTGCTCGAAGCCATTATGCTCGCCTCTGCAGTTTCGGTGTGATCGCGCGGAACGCATTGACCGCTGCATCGACGAAGAGCGCGTCATTGATGTTCGCACCCACACGCTCGAGATGGCGCTGCGGCGTCTGGCGAACGGTCTTCTCGATCGCCTCGAACAGGGCGCTGTCGGCTTCCGGATCATGAAATGGTTGGCCCGATGCATCGAGCATCGAGACACCGCCCTCCGGCAACAGGAACCGCACCGGGCCATTCATGGCATTGAGCCGCGCACCGATCCATTCGCCGAAGGCGCGGTTCTCGTCGCGGGTTGTCCGCATCAGCGTGACGTTCGGATTGTGGATGACGAATTTGCGGCTTCGAAATTTCTCCGGCACGCTGTCGCGCGGGCCGAAATTGACCATGTCCAGCGCGCCGGTTGAGCCGACATAGGGCAAGCCGGTGCGGATTGCGGCGCCAAAGCGATCTTCAGTCGCCGGGAACACACCGCCGACGATCATGTCGGCCACCTCCGTGGTAGTCAGATCAAGGAAAGCCGAGAGCAGCCGCGAATCGCCGAGGTTCTCCATTGCCCGTCCGCCGATGCCGGTCGCGTGGAACACGAGACAGTCGTAGTCGGCTTCGAGCCGCCTGGTTACCGCCTGCACCGCCGGCGTCGTGACACCGAACATGGTGATGCCGACAGCCGGGCGCGCCAGCTTGCGCCTGGCTTCCCAGGCTTCGGCATTGGGCAGCTGCGCGACCATGCCCGCCATCGCATGCGCCGCATTTGACAGCACCTGTTCGGTGATCGAGTTCAGCCCCTGAACGTCGGCAACCGAATGGAACATCATGATGTCCGCGCCGCCGACATATTTGGCGACATCGCCGGCTGCCACGGTCGACACCATCAGTTTGGGGATACCGACGGGCAGCACGCGCATGCCTGCTGTTGCCAGCGTGGTGCCGCCGGAGCCGCCGGCCGAGATGACGCCGCCAATGCGCGGCTCGCGCTCGATCCAGCGCGCGAAGGCTTCCGCCATAGCGCTCACCGAGCCGCCGCGATCATTGGTGAAAACGGCCGCCGATCCCCGCATATGCATTCCGGCCACCTGCATGGCGGGAACGTCGGCGCTCGACGGTTTTCCGGAGGTGGAGAGGTCGACGGTGCGAACCGGAATGCCGAGGGACTTCAGCCGGTCGGCGACGAACCGCAACTCCTTGCCCTTGGTATCGAAAGTGCCCGCGACGAGCACTGTTCTTCCAATGCGTTCGGCGAAAGGAATTGCAAAGACCTTCTTCAAATCGTCCTGTGGCGCGGCCTTCTCGATAGCCGCTTGCCGCATGGCCGTGACCGGCACGTTCCAGCGGTTGGGCAGTTCGGTGACCGGAAGGTAGGTTCCATTCTGGGTCATCGGTTCGGAACCGGTAGCCGTCCGGTCGATGCGGTAGACTTCAGCCAACTGGTCCTTCGCCTGTGCCGCGGCTGCCGGCGTGACGGACGTCTCGTCGGCATGGCGTCCGACACCAAGCAGCCGTTGCTGCAATTCCCGGTCTGCCGCGAGCGCTGCCGCGTCCATCAGCCGATTGATGCGGCCGTTGACCATGATGGCGACCTGGTTGGAAACAGCGGTCGCCACGCCGATATTCTGCTCGATGACGAGGATCGCCATCTCACCTTCCTCGGCCAGGGTGACGAGCATCCGCTCAACCTGGTCGACAATGATCGGCGCAAGGCCTTCGGTCGGCTCGTCCATGACCAGCAGCTTCGGGTCGCTGAGCAGGGCACGCGAGATAGCAAGCATCTGCTGTTCGCCGCCGGAGAGCTGCGAGCCGCCATTGGTGCGGCGCTCGGCGAGGC
The DNA here is from genome assembly GCF_040320105.1 of Mesorhizobium sp. M0778. Lineage (NCBI taxonomy): Bacteria > Pseudomonadati > Pseudomonadota > Alphaproteobacteria > Hyphomicrobiales > Phyllobacteriaceae > Mesorhizobium > Mesorhizobium sp. M0778. The sequence continues at coordinate 167,859 of NZ_JAMYPA010000003.1, forward strand.
GCGGAAATGTCTGGTAGATGCGTTCGACGGTCCAACTCGCATCGCGCCGATTGCCGGCAGCGAGACGGAGATGCTCATCAACGCTCAGGCTTGGCCAGACGCGCCGCCCTTGCGGCACATAACCGACGCCGAGGCGATGGATCTCGTGCGGTTCGAGCGCAGTGATCTCGCGGCCGTCGACGCGGATCGAGCCGGAGCGCGCGCGCTTCAGGCCGACGATGGTGTTGCAGAGCGTCGACTTGCCCATGCCGTTGCGGCCGACCACCGACAGCACGCCGCTTTCCAGCGCCAGCGAGACGCCCTGAAGGGCATGGCTTTCGCCGTAATAGACCTGCAGATCCTCTATTTTGAGGATCGCCTTGCCTATTTTGCCGGAAGAGGCTGGGCCAGAAGGGAGCGTTCGGCCGAGGGGAACGGGGCGCTCAGCCATGCTTGCCCCCGAGATAGATCTCCTGGACCTCCGGGTCGGCCTCGATCTCTTGCGGCGTGCCTTCCTTGAACAGACGGCCGTTGTGCATCATCGACACATATTCCGAAACGCGCAGCGCGACATCCAGATCGTGCTCGATGATAATATAGCCGATATGCTTGGGCAGCGCATTGAGGATCGCCACCAAGTCGCGGCGCTCGGTCGGCGACAGGCCGGCCGCCGGCTCGTCGAACAGGATGAAGCGTGGCGCGCCGGCCAGCGCCAGCGCGATCTCCAACTGCCGCTGCTGGCCATGGCTGAGTGTCGCCACCAGCAGGTCGCGATAGGCCTCGAGATGCACGGCATTGAGGATCGATTCCGCCTGCACCATGTTGACGTCGGTGGCCTTTGGGCGGAGCAGCGAGAACCGTCGGCGTGAGACGCCGCGGCAAGCGAGAAAGATCGAGTCGAGAACCGACAAGCCTTTGAACAGCTGCGAGATCTGGTAGGTCCGCCGCAAGCCCCGCCGGATGCGTTCATGCGGCGGCAAGTCGGTGATGTCCTCACCGAAGAAGCGGATGCGGCCAGCCGTCGGCAGGAAATCGCCGGTCACTGCATTGAACAGCGTGGTCTTGCCGGCGCCGTTAGAGCCGAGAACCGCGCGCCGCTCGCCAGCCGCGATCCTCATATCAATGCCGGAGAGCGCCACCAAAGCGCCGAAATGCCGCGCAACGCCATCGAGTTCCAGCGCAAAGGCGCCGGAGCCTTGGAGACGGTTCGCGGCAAGAGTTTCGGTCACGGGCGGATATACTCGCAAGCCACGCGGTTACGGGCAGCTCGGATTGTCGCGGCTGACAGCCCCAAGCTTGGTGAACTCGTCTTCGGGAATGCCCAGCGTCTGGTTGACCTGCGACACGACTTTGACGAGCTTGTTCAAAAGATTGCCGTCCGGCCCCTCGGTCACCTCGGTCAGGTAGATGTCGGCAATCGCGTTGCGGTTCTTGTCCAGTGACACCTTGCCGGTCGGCGTGTCGAAAGACAGTTTCGAGAGTGCGTCACGCAGTTTGGCGCCGCCATCGGCGACATCGCCGCCGACCTGTTCGAGACCGAGCAATGTCGCCTTCATGTTGACGTAATAGCCGTGGGCGAAGAGCGACGGCGAGGGAAAGGCACCTGGCTGCTTCTTGTAGGCTTCGACGAAAGTTTTCCAACTAGGCGCGTCGTTGGTGTCGGCGGTTGGTCCGGCGGAAGGCGTGCCGACCAGCACGTCGCGCAGCTTGCCCTTCGAGGTCAGCACCGTCTGGTCGACGGTGATCGAGCCACCAATCAAGGGGGCCGCGCCGCCGCCCTGCTGATACTGGGTCAGGAAGTTCACGGCGTCGGCGCCGCCAAGCGCGACGTAGATTGCATCGACGTCATCGGGAATGGCCGCGATAACCGACGAAAAATCCTTGTTGCCGATCGGCACCCAGGATTTGGACGGCACCTTGCCGCCTGCCTTGCAGAACTCGGCCATGAAGCCGAAGACCTGCGTATACGGGAAAGAATAGTCCTCGGCGACCGTAGCGACCCGCTTGTAGCCTTTGTCGTTGAAGGCATAAGTGCCGAGACCGGCCATCCACTGCGCGCCGTCGGTCGAGAAGCGGAAGAAGTTTTCCGCCGGATTGCGCAGCGTCGTGTCCTGCGCCGCCGAGGTGCCATTGATGAAGGTCACGGTCGGCTGGGTCTTGGCATAGTCCTTGACGGCGAGGCCCTCATCGCCCGAAAGCGGGCCGACCAAAACCTTGACACCATCCTGCTCGACCAGCTTGCGCGCAGCGCGCACGGCGCTATCAGGTGAAGCGTCGGACGAGCCTTTGACGATTTCGATCTTCTTGCCGGCAACCATGCCGCTGACCTCGTCGAGCGCCGTCTTCGCGCCGCGCTCGCCGTCTTCGCCGAGCACCGTGAACGGTCCCTCGAAAGTGGCGAGCAGGCCGATCTTGATCGTGTCGTCGGCGGCTAGCGCCAGAGACGGAGCTGTCAGCCCGGTGGCAAGCGCCAGCGCAAGCAGTGTGCGTCGATGTATTCTCATTTTTTCCTCCCTTTGATTGATTGATGCAGTTCATTCCGCTCCGGCGTCACGGACCGGAACGCAAGGACTCCTGAGCTAGCTGCGGTCTGATCCTCCCCCACAACCCAAGAATTCCATCCGGCGAGATGAAGACGATCACCAGGAACACCAGCCCGATCAGCGCGTTGAAACGCTCGGCTCCGACAAGGTCGATGGCAAAGGTCTGCATCAGGACAACGACGAGCGCGCCGAGAAAAGGCCCGATCGGGTGGCGCAAACCGCCGATGACGGCGATGATCAGCACGTCGATGGCTGCATCGACGCCGATCGTGCCGGGTGAAACGCGCCCATTGAACCAGACCAAAAGCACGCCTGCGACACCGGCAATGATTCCAGCCAGGAACCATGCGAAGACCTTGTGTGCGGTGACGTGATAGCCGAGCGCGCGCATGCGACGCGGATTGTCGCGGATTGCCTGCACGGTCATGCCGAAGGTCGAGCGGGCGCCGTAGAGTATCCCCGCGTAGGACAGCACCGCCGAACCCAGGCAGAGATAATAGAAGGCCTTCGGGTCGCGCCAGTTGACGCCCCAGAACACCGGCGCGCGAATGCCGGCATAGCCGGAATGGCCGTTGAAGATCGCGTAGTTTTGCTGGGCGAAATAGAAGGTCGCGGTGGCGATCGCCAACGTGATCATGATGGTGTAGATGCCTTCGGTGCGCACCGAGATCCAGCCGATCAGCGCCGATGCCACCGCAGCTGCCAGAATGGCGAAGGGTGCTGCGATCCACCACGGCCAGCCGAGGCCGAGCACGTTCGAATTGTTCTCGCCGAGGATGGCGATGGCATAGGCGGCGATGCCGGCGACAGTGATCTGGGCAAGGCTGACCATACCGCCATAGCCGGCCAGCATCATCAGCGACAGTGCGAGCATGCCGAAGATCAGCGAATAACCGCCGATCTGCGTCAGGAAGAAATCGGATGCCACCAGCGGGTAGAGAACCAATGCTACGGCAAGGATGATGTGACCGGCGCCGAGCTTCTCCAGCCAGTTCTGTCGAGGCGCGGCGCCTACGGCGACGGTCAGGCTCATCGCGCTTTCCCCATGATGCCTTGCGGCCGCACCGACAGCACTACCACCATGATGACGAAGGTGAGCACGATGCCGTAGGTCGGGAAATAGACGAGGCCGATCTGTTCGGCGAGGCCGATCAGCAGCGCGCCGATTGCAGCACCGGTAATCGAACCCATGCCGCCGACGATGACGACGACGAGCGAGGCCAGGAGATAGCGGACGTCCTCGCCGGGCGCAACCGACAATGCCGAGCCGCCGACGACGCCGGCAAAGCCGGCAAGCCCGGCGCCGACGGCAAAGACGATAGCAAAGACCGCGTGTACGTTGACGCCCGAGGCCGACAGCATGGCGCGGTCGTCGACGCCGGCGCGGACCATCATGCCGACGCGCGTCTTGTGCAGCATCAGCCAAAGGCCGATGCCGATAACGATCGCAGCCGCCAGCACGACGACGCGATAAAGCGGGTAGGTGAGAAACACCGAGACGCCGTTAGACCGCACGGCCGTGACCACCGGTAAGGTCAGTGCACCGTCGAGCCATTCCGGCACCGGGATCTGATAGGTGCCGCCGGCCCAGACCGCCAGCATCAGGTCGGCGGCGACGATCGAGATACCGATGCTGACCAGGGTCTGGCGAAGGTCGTCGCCTTCCAGTCGCCGGAAGACGAAGATCTGCATGACGACGCCGACAAGGGCCAGAACGATGAAGCCCGCGGCGACACCCAGCAGCCAGTAGCCGGTGCGGTTCGCCACCTCATAGCCGATATAGGCGCCAAGCAGATAGAGCGAGCCATGCGCCAGGTTGACGTTGCGCATCAGGCCGAAGATCAGGGTAAAGCCGCTGGCGACCAGGAAATAAAGGCCAGCCAGGGTGATGCCGTTGAGGATGGCGCTGACGAATGCCTTCTTGGAAATCAGGATGGCGTTCAGCCAGTCCGGCCAGACGGCAAAGACCAGCCATGCAATGACGGCAGCTGCGAGGAGCCAGAAAAGACCCCACGCCTGTCTGCGCGTCATGCCGCCGCCAGAAATCTCGAGCCCCGAAGTCTTAGGCCGCGAAATGTCGGGCGAAGATGGCCGGTCCAGAATGCTCATGCGGTCAGCCGGCGGCGCTGCTCATTCAAGCGCGGCGCCTTGTGGAACTTGCCGTCCTTCATGATGGCGAGGATGCGGTTCTTGTCCTGCAGGATGCGCACGTCCGATATCGGGTCGCCGTCGATCAACAGCAGATCGGCGAGATAACCTTCCTTGATCATGCCGAGCTCGTCGGCCATCCCCATGATCTGTCCGCCATATTTGGTCCCGGCCTGGATTGCCTCCATCGGCGAGAAGCCAAGCATCTCGACGAAGGTCTGGATGTCCTTGGCGTTGGTGCCTTGCGGCGTCCAGGCAAAACCGTAGTCGCCGCCGATGCAGACGCGGATGCCGCGTCGATGCATCTTTTTCATCGTCTCGATGCACATTTCGAGCTCGCGCTCATATTCGAGCGAGAGCGGCGAGCCGGGCTTGATGCCCCATTGCTCGGCATGGCGCGCGGTGTTGATCAGCCAGGCGATGCCGGGGGCCACGAAATGCTTGTCCTTGGCCGCCTCGAGCATGTCGAGCGCTTCCTCGTCGGCAAACGAAGCGTGGTAGATGTTCTGGATGCCGTGGCGGACACATTGCTTGACCGAGCCGGATGAGCGCGCATGCGCCGACAGCACCTTGTTGCGGCAGCGCGCCTCGGAGGCGGCCATGGCGACCTCTTCCTCCGACATCGGCGTTTCTTCGGCGCCCATGCCGGTGATGCTTTCGCCGGACAGATTGAGCTTGATGGAATCGACACCGTATTTGATCAGCTGGCGCACCGTGCGGCGGATTTCCTCGGGACCGGAGACAACGATGCCGAGATTGAGGCCTTCATGCGGAATGTGCGAAGGCGCGGAATCGCCGAGGCCGCCGACCGTCGTGATCTCGGGACCGGCGGCGAGGTAACGCGGCCCGGGAAAACGCCCCTGATTGATGAATTTCTTGCACACCACGTCGAGCCGCGGCTTGGCGGCTGCGGCGCCGCGGCCGGCAGTGAAGCCGGCGTCGAGTACCAGCTTGGCCATCTCCATGGTGACCAGCATGTGCTCTTCCACCTCCATCATCTGGATCGGGTCGATGCCGGGCGCGTTGTTCCAGGAGATGCAGATGCGCGTCGATCATGCCCGGCATCAGCGTCGCGCCCATGCCGTCGATCGTTGTGACACCGCCTGACAAGCCGCTGTAGGAGGACGACACAGCCGGCGAGCCGAAACGCGACGAGCCCTTGGTGATCTGCTTGATACGGTTGCCCTGAACCAGCACTTCGCCGGTGTAGGGGTATTCGCCGGTCGCATCGAGCACGCGCACATTGGTAAAGAGCGTGCTGCCCGAACCGTTTCCGTTCCAGCCGTCGTCTGCCATCAGAAAACCTCCCAAACTGTCGGGCGCACTGTTTTTACGCCCGAATTCCGATCCTCACCTATCAACGCGTCTCAAAAAATCGGCGAGCCTTTGGCTGCTTTCGCGGGGGCACTCCACCGTGGCCCAATGTCCGCACCGATCGAGGGACAAGAATATCGCTCCCTTTATCCTGTCGGCAAGCGCCTGGCCGACGCTCATCGGATTGATCGTATCGGCGTCGCCGGTAACCAAAAGGGTCGGCGCTGAAATCCGGCGCGTATCCACAGCCGTGGCCTTGGCCAGGGCTTCGCAGGTGCGGGCATAGGCTTCCGGGTCCTGCCTGGTGATGGATTCGCGCACGAAGGCGACGGCGGCCGGCGAGGTCTCCCTGGTATGGGCCGACAGTGCATTGGCAACGATCTGGTCGGCGATGTCGGCGATACCGCCCGATCGCGCCAATCGCGCCCGGTTGGCAAGGCCTTGCCGCGTCGCCTCAGCTGGCTCGGCGAGAGCACCGAACAAAACCAGCGACCTGACCAGCGACGGCTGCATCGCTGCGACCAACTGACAGACGATCGTGCCCATGGAGTGGCCGACGAAATGCGCCCGGGTGACGCCCATGCCCGCCATGGCGCGGATGACGGCGTCGCTCATGACCTCGATCGTCAATGGATCGAGCGGCCGCGGCGAGCGGCCGGATCCAGGCAGGTCGAGGCGGATGACACGGTAGGCCGAGAGCGCCTCCAGCTGCGGCTGGAACATGTTCGAGGTTCCGCCGAGACCGTGGATCATCACCACCGGCTCGCCCTCGCCGGCGACTTCCGCGACAATCGGACCGACGGTGACAGTCGTCATTGCACCCGCTCCACGATCCGGTTCTCCAGCGTCCCGATGCCGTCGATCTCGACCCGCACAATGTCGCCGGCTTTGAGATATTTCGGCGGATCAAAGCCGATGCCGACACCGACCGGCGTGCCGGTGGCGATGATGTCGCCCGGCTTCAAGGTGATGCCTTGCGAAAGCGTCGATATGATCGTCGGAATATCGAAGATGAGCAGCGATATTTTGGAATTCTGGCGGAGGTCGTCATTGACGAAACAACGTACCGAAGCGTTTTCCAGGTCGAGCTCATCCTTGGTGATCGCCCATGGCCCCATCGGGCAAAACGTATCCTGCGACTTACCGATTAGCCATTGGCTATATTTTCCCTGCAGGTCGCGGGCAGTGACGTCGTTGACAATCGTATAACCCCAGACGTGATCGTAAGCCTCGGCTTTCGAAATGCCGCGTCCGCCCTTGCCGATAATGACCGCCAGTTCCGCCTCATAATCGATCGCAATCGATATGGAAGGGTCGATCAGCACGTTCGAATGTGTTGCAACGACCGATTCGGGGACCTTCGAGAAAATGATCGGATGTTGCGGAATGGCGCCGGCACCGGCGCTCGAATCGAAGCCGCTGCGGGCAAACTCGTGGGCGTGTTCATAATAATTCTTGCCGACGCAAAAGATGTTGCGGGCAGGCAAAGGTATCGGCGCCTCGAGCTCGACCTGCGCCAGCGGAACCGGCGACAGCGTGCGCGGCATCCCGGCGCCGTTGCGCCGCAACAGCGCCAGCACGCCAGACAGCGCCTGGTCAACAGGGATATCGAAGGGGGCGACCGACTGATTGTCGACATCGACAACGCCGACGCGACGTTCGCCTGCAATCGAAAACGTCGCGACCTTCATTCGTTCCTCCCTGAACCTTTTATGAGCCAATATAAGCTCTTTCGTTACACGCTATCGCCGATTGGTTTAGGCTGCAAGAGGGTTTTCGTCACTTGTCGCGGTAAATCGGGCCTTGACCTCATCAGGTACTGGACCGGCAGGGCGCCGGCTGATAGTATTGGTTCAACATTGGATCAGATTAAAAGCTCTCAACAAATGCCCAAGCTCGTCGCCAACGACATCGCCACTGTGCTGAAAAAACGGATTTCGGCCGGCGAGTGGCTTCAGGACGGGCGGATGCCGCCCGAGCGCGACCTTGCGGCCGAGTTTGGCGTGGCGCGCAATACGGTGCGTCGTGCCGTCGGCTTCCTGGAGGAGGACGGAACGGTTGTCCGGCATGTCGGGCGCGGCACTTTTCTGACTGCGACCAATCCCGATTCCATCGCGGCGACGGTCACGCGGATGGAAGGCACCAGCCCCGCCGACATGATGGAGATCAGGCAGTTGCTGGAGCCAGCGGCGGCGGCCTTCGCCGCCACAAATGCCAGCATGGCGGAACTAAACGCGGTTCGCGAAGCGCATCAGACCGCATGCGCTGCCGAGGACATGCCGGACTTCGAGCATTGGGACGCCGAGTTCCATCACTGCGTCTTCGCCTGCTGCCGCAATGACTTCCTGAAAGAGATTCACAATCTCATGCGCACGATCCGCAACCAATCGCCGTGGTTCGAAATGAAAAAGCGCTCATTCTCGGAGGAGCGCAGGCGCGTTTATTGCGACGAGCATCAGACAATATTGGACGCATTGCTGCGCCGCGACCCGGAAAGCGCCAACCAGGCGATGCTCGCCCATCTCAAGACAGTCGAGCGCAACCTTCTGGGCCGCTAATAGACGCGCGGCTCAAGGAGAGCGGGTGAGATGCGTCCAACGACTAAGCCTTCAGTACCGAGACGGCCAGTTCGCTGTTGTGGACGTATTCGTTGGCGTCAGGCTGCTTCTGCACGAGCAGGATGAACAGCAGGTCGGTGAGCGTCAGTTGTGCGTCGCGCGCGGTTATCGACGAAGAGCGCGCGCGCTCTTCATCGGCGATCGTGTGGAGGCGAATGTCGGCAACGCGGCTCAGCGGATTGTCGCGAAGTCCAGTGACGGCGATCACGGTGGTGCCACGTTTGCGAGCCAGTTCGGCTATCCGCAGGGTTTCGATGCTCGCCCCGGAATAGGAGAGCGCGAACAGCACGTCGCCTCGTCCAAGCGTCGAGACATTGGCCATTTGCACATGGCTGTCGCTGTCGTGCAGCACGTTGCGGCCGAGCTTCATCAGCTTGTAGGAGAAATCGCGCGCCACGAGCGAGGATGCGCCGACGCCGGCCAGATGAATGCGGCGCGCCCCGTTCAACGCTTCGAGGGCTTTGCCGATTTCCTGCTCGGTGTTGGCTGCGACGGTCTGTTGCATCGACAAGAGCTTGCTGCCGATCAGCTTGCGCAAGATGACCAGATAGCTGTCGCCGACCTCGATCGAACCGTGGATCATGCCGGCCGGCACGTGCCATTCCTGCGACTTGGCCTCGCTGACGGCGAGCTTGAGCTCCTGATAGCTGGCATAGCCGAGCTTCTGGCTGAACTTGACGACGCTCGACTGACTGCGGCCGATTTCGGCGGCGAGCGCCGCCGTCGACAGGCGCAGCATCTGGTCGGGATTGTCGACGATGTACCGCCCGATCTCGCGATCGCCGGGCGCCATGATCTCGAGCTTGGCCTCGATCTTCTTCAGGACGGACATGCGTTCCCCTGTTGCCAGTCATCGACAATGCCAAGCCAAGGAATAAATTATTCCGTTCCTGATTGACAGCCAAGAATGATCTATCAAATCTCGACCCGTGCGGTTTCGGCCTAGCCTTTCGCCCACACCAACGATCGGACATGCACGGGAATTCGGACATGAAAGATCGCCTGCAAGCGCGTAGACTCGCCGACACCTTGGATTAGGTCAGAGCCATGGATAGATTGCGGATCGTCGGCGGGCACAGGCTTGAGGGCGCGGTGACGATCTCCGGCGCCAAGAACGCGGCCTTGCCGCAAATAGCGGCAGCTTTGCTCAGCCCCCACCCGCTGGAGCTGACCAACCTGCCTGAGGTGACCGATGTCGACAACATGCTTGGCGTCGTCGGGCTTCATGGGGCTGAAGTCACCAGATCGGCGCATGCCGCCACAATCGATGCCAGTGCTGCCGTCTCCAGGGAGACAAGCTACGACACAGTCAGGCGCATGCGCGCGACGGTGCTGGTTCTCGGTCCGCTGCTTGCCCGCTTCGGCCATGCCCGGGTCTCGCTGCCTGGCGGATGCGCGATCGGCGCACGGCCGGTCGACATGCATGTCGCCGCGCTTGCGGCACTTGGCGCCGACATTGCCATCGAAAACGGGCTGATCGTCGCGTCTGCGCCGGGCGGGCTGAAAGGCGCGCGCATCGTTTTGAGCTCGCCGTCGGTCGGCGCGACCGAAACTGCAATGATGGCGGCGACGACTGCAAACGGCGAGACCGAGATCCTCAACGCGGCCCGTGAGCCGGAGGTGGCCGATCTTGCCGCCTGCCTGAACGCCATGGGCGCGCGGATCGAGGGCGCCGGCACGCACCGCATCCTGATCGCGGGCAGCACAGACTGGCGCGCCGCCACGCACGACATCATCCCGGACCGGATAGAGGCCGGCACCTATGCTGTCGCAGCGGCCATCACGGGCGGCCAGCTCGAGCTGACCCATGCCCGGCTCGAGCACATGGCATCCGTCGTCCAGCTGCTCGAAGCCAGCGGCGCGAAAATCTGGCCGGGCGATCGCGGGCTGATCGTATCGAGAGATGGGCCACTCGAGGCGGTCGACGTGACGACGGAGCCCTATCCGGGCTTTCCGACCGATCTTCAGGCGCAGTTCATGGCGTTGATGTGCTGTGCCGAGGGCGCTTCGCTGTTGCGCGAGACGATCTTCGAGAACCGTTTCATGCATGTGCCCGAACTGATGCGGCTCGGCGCCAATATCAAGCTGCAAGGCACCATGGCGCTGGTGCGCGGAGGCGAGAAGCTGAGGGGCGCGCAAGTGATGGCGACCGACCTGCGCGCCTCCGTCTCGCTGGTGCTGGCGGCGCTGGTGTCCGAAGGCGAGACGACGATCAACCGGGTGTACCACCTCGACCGTGGCTATGAGCAGCTGGACCGCAAGCTCCGCCTGTGTGGCGCCCAGATCGAGCGGATAAGTGGATGAGTGCCGGCGCGGCGTCTCCGCATTATTTCCTGGGCGTCGATGGCGGCGGAACCGGCTGCCGGGCGCGTATCGAAGACGAGGCAGGAACTGTGCTCGGGCAAGGCCTGTCGGGCCCGGCGACAACGCGGCTCGGTATAGAGGCGGCCTGGGCCTCGATTGCCAAAGCCTTTGGCGCGGCGATCGAAGAGGCAGGGTTCGCGGCGGCGGAAATCGCCAGGATCCGCGCCGGCATCGGTCTTGCCGGCATCGGCCGCAAGGGTGCGCTCGAGGCGTTTCGTGGCATCGAACATCGCTTTGCGAGCATCGACTTCGTCAGCGACGGCGTCGCGGCTTGCCTGGGCGCTCATTCGGGTCAAGACGGCGCCATCGTCATAGCCGGAACCGGTTCGATCGGGCTCGGCTTTGTCGAAGGGCGCGACATGCGCGTCGGCGGCTACGGTTTTCCGATTTCCGACGAGGGCAGCGGCGCCGATCTCGGACTAAAGGCAGTGCAGCTTGCCTTGCGTGCCCATGACGGCCGGCATGAGCGGACGGCGCTGCTGACCGAGGTGATGCAGCGCTTCAGGGACGATCCGTTCGAGTCGGTGGCCTGGATGGACCGCGCCACCGCGACCGACTATGCCGCCTTGGCGCCGATGGTGATCCGCCACGCCGACCAGGGCGATCCGGCCGGACGGCGCATCGTGCAAGGTGCTGCCGAGCAGGTCGACACGTTCGTGCGGGTGCTGTTCGAAAAGGGCGCGCCGCGGGTTACGCTGCTCGGCGGTCTGTCCAGCCCGCTAGAGCCATGGCTCGCTCCCGACGTCCGCCGACGTCTGAAGCCGGCCGATGGCGATGCGGTTTCGGGAGCCATAATCCTGGCTAGGAAATCCCTGTGTCAGCGATAGTGCTCCTGCCTGAAGGAATATTATATTCCTAGTATCCGTTGACACGAGGAATATCGAATTCTAAAAAGTTAACCAAGCAGAAGCAAGTTGCCGGTCGCCGGCTGCGGGCACTGGTCGTCGGCTGGCACCGCATCACATTCCTGCTCACAGCAGATTGAAAGCAAGCAAGTGGTCGAACACGGGTTGATGTCGGAGCTGGAGCGATTGGTTTCCGAGGACCGGAATCCGAAGACGATGGACATCGATCTGTTGCCGACCCTCGAGGTGCTGCGCAAGATCAATGACGAGGACAAAGGCGTTGCGGCAGCCGTCGAGAAGGTCATCCCCGACATTGCTGCGGCCGTGGACCGGATCGTGAGCGCGTTCCAGAAAGGTGCACGCCTTGTCTATATGGGCGCGGGCACGAGCGGCCGGCTTGGCGTCCTCGACGCCTCGGAATGTCCGCCGACCTTCGGCGTGCCCGAGGACATGGTGATGGGCCTGATCGCCGGCGGCGTCGACGCGCTGGTGCACTCCGCGGAAGGCGCGGAGGACGATCCGAAGCAGGGAATAAAGGCGCTGCAGGACATCAAGCTGACCGCCGGCGACGTGGTGGTCGGCATCGCTGTCAGCGGACGCACACCCTATGTCATCGGCGGCTTAACCTATGCCAAGCAGGTGGGAGCCACCACCGTGGCGCTGTCCTGCAATCCGCGATCGACCATTGCCGGAATTGCCGATATTGCCATCTCTCCGGTGGTTGGACCGGAGGTCCTCACCGGCTCGACCCGACTGAAATCGGGAACCGCGCAAAAGCTGGTGCTCAACATGCTGTCGACCGCCAGCATGATCCGCATCGGCAAGAGCTATCAGAACCTGATGGTTGACCTCAATCCAAGCAACAAGAAGCTGATCGCCAGGGCGGTCAGGATCGTGATGCAGACGACCGGCTGCGCGGCGCAGCAGGCACGACAGGCACTCGACCAGACCGGCAATGACGTAAAACTGGCAATCCTGGTGACGATCACCGGCATGGGCGTCGAAGAAGCACGTAAGGCGCTTGCCAATGCGGGAGGTTTCCTGCGCAAGGCGATAGGCGAAAAGACGGTGTAAGACCGCATGGATGCTGGGCCGATGTTCCGGGGCGTGTGTCCCTTTGAACCGGTCCGGGGAACTGCAAGGCATCAGGTTTAACAATAATGGGAGACGACAATGGTACGGCACATTGGCAAGAAACTGCTTTCCGGGATGACGCTTGCGGCAATGCTGGCCATTGCCGCGGCACCGGTGCAGGCGAGTGCGGCGACGCTGCACATGGCCTGGTCGCAGGACGCCACCGGTCTTGATCCGCACAAGCAGACGGCATTCTCCTCGCTGCGGTTGCTGGAGCTGATCTATGAACCGCTGGTACGGCTCGACGCCAATCTGCAGATCACGCCCGCGATTGCCGACTCCTGGCAGTTCTCGGCGGACGGCAAGGAGCTGAGCTTCAGGCTCAATCCGAAAGCAAAATTCCAGAACGGCGCCGCCGTGACCTCGGCCGACGTCAAGGCATCCTTCGAGCGCATACTCGACGAGAAGACCGGTGCGGCCGCCCGCGCCAACTTTCTCTCGATCGCCAGCATCGACACGCCCGATCCAGCCACCGTCGTGTTCCACCTCTCGCAGCCGGATGTGCCGATCCTGACCGCGATGAGCGACGTCAATGCCGCGATCGTCCCGGCAAGCGAAATCACGGCCGGCTCGATCGGCACGACGACGGTCGGCTCGGGTCCGTTCAAGCTCGAAAAGTGGGATCCTAATTCCAAGGAAGTGCTTGTCGCCAACAAGGATTGGGCGGGCGGCGCGACCGGTGTCGACGGCATCGAGATCAGCGTGCTGCCGGACGAAACGGCGATCCTGGCGGCGATGCGCACCAAGCAGATCGACTTCGCCCTGCTCAACGATCCACTTGTCGCCACGCTGGTGCCCAAGGAAGCCAGCCTGCAGTTGAACCGCGTGCCGGTGCTTGCCTACCACGTGCTGCAGCTCAATCCGTCCCGCAAGCCGATGACCGAACTCAAGGTGCGTCAGGCGATATCCTGCGCCATCGACCGGCAGGAAGTGCTGGACACCGCCTCGCTCGGCGAAGGCAAGGTCACCGGCCCGCTGACCATCCCGGCGCTGGCGACCGATCCGAACCAGTTGTTCTGCTATAAGCGCGACATTGACAAGGCCAAGCAGTTGATGGCCGAGGCCGGCTATGCCGACGGCTTTTCGGCGACCGTGATCGGCGCCACCGGCGAGCCGCCGACAGCAGCGGCGGAAGCCCAGGTGATCCAGTCGCAACTCGCCGAAATCGGCGTCAAGCTCGATATCAAGATGATGGAGCTCAACGTCTATGTCGATGCCTGGCTGAAGGGCGATTTCGACATGGCCGTCGCGCTGAACGGCGGCAGGGCCGATCCCTACACTATGTACAACCGCTACTGGACCAAGACCGGCAATCTGCAGAAGGTGGCGAACTATATCGACGATACGCTGGACAGCCTTATGCAGAAGGGCCGCACCGAGACCGACCCGGCGGCGCGCAAAGCGATCTTCGCCGACTTCGAGAAGCACATCACTGAGATGTCGCCCTGGATCTGGCTCTACACGTCCTACAGCTACACGGCCCAGCAGAAGAATATCGCAGGATTCGAACCGGTGCCGACAGGTTCGCTGTTCAGCCTCGCCAAGGTGACGATCCAGTAGCTGCTTCGATGCCGGACGAGAGGATATTATTCGCGTGAACTATCTGATGCGGCGACTGGCGACCTTCCCTCTCGTCCTGCTTGGCGTGTCCATCGTGGTGTTCCTGGCGATCCGGATGGTTCCGGGCGATTCGATCACGGCAATGCTGGGAACCGAAGCCGGCCTGCTGACGCCTCCTCAGCGCGACGCGCTTGCGGCCTATTTCGGCATCGACCAGCCCTGGTTCATCCAGTACTGGCGCTGGCTGCTTGGTCTTTTCCAAGGCAATCTCGGCATTTCGTCCACCTATGGCAGGCCGGTGCTCGGCGTCATCCTCGAACGCTTCCCGCTGACGCTGGAGCTTGCGCTGCTGTCGATGATCATCGCCCTTGTCGTCGGCATGCCGGCCGGGATCTTTGCCGCCACCCACAATGAGAAGCTTTCCGATCTCGGCGTGCGCGTTGTCGCAATGATCGGACAATCGACGCCGAACTTCGTCCTTGCACTGCTGATCATCTACACGCTGTCGGCGGGGTTTGGCGTTTTGCCGGCGATGGGCGAGTTTTCGCCGCTGTGGCGGGATCCGCTGCGCAATATCGGCCAGCTGTTGCTGCCGGCCGTCACGCTCGGTTTCGCCTTCGCGGCGTCGGTCACCCGTATATCGCGTTCGGCGATGCTCGACGTGCTGAGCGACGATTACGTCAGGACCGCGCGCAGCAAGGGCGTCTCGGCGCGCGGCGTCATCTGGCGGCATGCTTTGCCCAATGCGCTCATCCCGGTCGTGACGCTGAGCGGCATAGAGTTCGGCTATCTCCTGGGCGGGGCAGTCATCGTCGAGCAGATCTATGCGCTGCCCGGTCTCGGCCGCATGGTGCTGGACGCCATCCTGCAGCGCGACTATGCGCTGGTGCAGGGAAGCGTGCTGTTCATCGCCTTCAACTTCATGATCGTCAATCTCCTCGTCGACCTCGCCTATGTCGCGCTCGACCCGCGTATTCGGCTAAGCGAGCACTGATGGCGACATTGCGGGCCATACTTGCGCACACCAGCGGCCGCATCGGCGGTGCCATCGTTGCGCTTTATCTGCTGCTTGCCGTACTTGGCATGCTGGGGCTGACGCCGGACAATCCGCTGACGCAGCACCGGGTCGAGCGGCTGCATGCGCCTGACAGCACGTACTGGATGGGCACGGATCTGTTCGGCCGCGATGTCGCAAGCCGGCTGATGACCGGGATCGGCCAGTCCTTCCTCGTGGCCTTCTTTTCGGTCGCCTTCGCGACGCTGGCCGGCACCGTGCTCGGGCTGGCGGCAGCCTGGTTCGGGCGCCGCTGGGACGGCCTGGTGATGCGCATCATGGATGTGCTGCTGGCATTCCCGGCGATCCTGCTGGCGCTGCTGATCGTCGCGGTTGCGGGACCGGGAACCTGGACCAGTGTCGTCGCCATTGCCATCGTCTACACGCCGATCTTCACGCGCGTGGTGCGCGGCCCGGCTCTGTCGCTGAAAGCGCGTGAGTTCGTCGACGCGGCCCGCACGTTCGGCAGCAGCTCGAGCTACATCGTGACACGGCATCTGCTGCTCAATCTGGTCGCGCCGTTGACCGTTCAGGTGACGCTGGCGCTGGCCTGGGCACTGCTCACCGAAGCCGGCTTGAGCTTCCTCGGGCTCGGCACGCAGCCGCCCGCCGCGTCGCTCGGCCTGATGCTGAGCGACAGCCGCAACCTGATGGAGACGGCTCCCTGGTTGATGATCTTCCCGGGGGTGGCGATCATGATCAGCATCCTCGGTTTCAACCTGCTCGGCGATGCGTTGCGCGATGTGCTCGACCCGAAGACGCGGAGATCGATCGCATGATCCCGCTGCTGTCCGTCAGCGGTTTGCGCGTCGGCTTCGGCCGAAAGCCGTCAGCCAATGAGGTCGTGCGCGGCGTCAGCTTCGATCTCGCTGACGGCGAAACGCTGGCCATCGTCGGCGAAAGCGGCTCGGGCAAATCGGTGACGGCGCTCTCGATCAATCGCCTTGTCGATTATGGCGGCGGCCGCATCACCGCGGGCTCGATCAAGCTGAAGCGGGCCGACGGCAGCATGTTCGACCTGACCGCCGCGGCCGAGCCGCAGCTGACGAAGATCCGCGGCGGCGAAATCGGCATGATCTTCCAGGAGCCGATGACCTCGCTCAATCCGGTGCTGACCATCGGCAGGCAGATCGAGGAGTCGTTTCGCCTGCATCGCGGCCTGACCGGCCGGCAAGCGACGGCGGCGGCCAAGGACGCGCTCGACCGTGTGCGCATTCCCGACGCAGCACGGCGGCTGAAATACACGCCCAACCAGCTTTCGGGCGGCATGCTGCAGCGGGTGATGATCGCCATGGCGCTCGCCTGCAACCCGCGCCTGCTCATTGCCGACGAGCCAACGACGGCGCTGGATGTTACGGTGCAGGCGCAGATCATGGCGTTGCTCGCCGAGTTGAAGCAGGAAACCGGGATGTCGATGATCTTCATCACCCACGATATCGGCTTGGTTGCAGGTATCGCCGACAAGGTGATGGTGATGCAAAGCGGAGAAGCTGTCGAGCAAGGCGCGCTGAACCAGATATTGGACGATCCGCAGCATCCCTATACGCGGCATCTGCTTCATGCGGTGCCGCATTTCGCCGGCGGCAGTGCGACACGCAAAGACATGCAACGCGAAAAGCAAAAAGCTACCGAGCCGGCGCTGAAGGTCGATGGCCTCGTGGTGCGATTTCCCGTCAAGGGTGGCTTTTTGAGCCGCGCCAGCGGTGCCGTGCATGCGGTGGACGGTGTGGATTTCGACTTGATGCCGGGCGAAACATTGGCCGTCGTCGGCGAGAGCGGTTCCGGAAAATCCACCGCCGCCCGTGCGATTCTGGGGCTGGTGCGCTCGACGCGCGGCACAATCTTGGCCAGCACGCGCAAGGCCGCCGCCGGGCAGAGCGCCCTTCCCGTGCAGATGGTGTTCCAGAATCCCTATGGCTCGCTTAATCCCAGGCTCGCCATCGAAAGCATTCTTGCGGAACCGGTGATCGCCACGGGCGGGCGGATAACTGCTGAGACGCGAGCGAAAATGGCCGCGCTGCTGAACCGCGTCGGCCTGCCGGAAAACAGCCTGCAGCGTTATCCGCACGAATTCTCCGGCGGCCAACGCCAACGGCTGTGCATTGCCCGTGCGCTGATGCTCAATCCCTCCGTTGTCGTCCTCGACGAAGCGGTTTCGGCGCTCGACGTATCGGTGCAGGCCAGAGTGCTGGAGCTTTTGATCGAGCTGCAGAGTGAATTCGGGCTGGCCTATCTGTTCATCTCGCATGACATGGCTGTGGTCGAGCGGATCGCCCATCGCATCGCGGTCATCTATGCCGGCCAGATCGTCGAGATCGGCGATGCCAGATTGGTGCTCTCGGAGCCGAAGCACTCTTATACCAAACAGCTTATCGCGGCCGTTCCCACCATAGACCGGCGGCATGAACGTTTCGAGCTGGACACGCGCCAGGTTCCCTCGCTCGTGCGTCCGCTGGGATTTGAGCCGGGCCCGGCCAAATGGCAGCAGTTCGGGCCGGATCATAGAGTACGGGTGGAAGTGTGATGATTGTCGCCCAGACGGATGCAAGGCCAGAGGGAGTGGGACGGATCGCTGCTTTTCAGACGGAGGCCGCAATTGATCGACCATGATCTTTTCGACCGGGCGTTTGCCCCACTCGAAGCGGCGGTGGCTGCGTCGCGCATTCCCGGCGGGGTGCTCGGCATGGTCGACCGGGACGGCCAACGCGTCGTCCGGGCAATCGGCTCGGCCCAGCGGGTGCCGAAGGTGCGGCCGATGCATGCCGAAACCTGGTTCGATCTGGCATCCCTGACAAAAATCATCTTCAGCACGCCGCGTATATTGGCACTGGCGGAAGAAGGCGTCATCGACCTCGAGGCGCCGCTGATTTCGGTCCTGCCCGACCTTCGCCAATATGACGAAAAAGCCTGGGAGCGGACGGTGACGTTTCGCCAGTGTCTCGGCCATCAGACACCGTTTCCCGCCGTCGCGCCGATCTACACCTATGGGCGTGACCCCGAGCTGTTGCGCGCCTTTGTCTTGCAGCGCGAGTGGCAGGTCGGGGAGCCGGTCTATTCCGATATCAACTTCATTCTGCTCGGCTTCGTCCTGGAGCGCCTGTCCGGCAAGACCATTCGCGACATGGATCCCGGTCCGGGCTTCGCGTTCTCCGCCGAACCGGGTCAAGCGGCGGCCACAGAAGATTGCACATGGCGCTATCGCGTGCTGTCAGGCGAGGTCCACGACGACAATTGCTCGGCATTGCAAGGGGCCGGTCACGCCGGGCTGTTCGGAACGGCAGCTTCGGTCCTCGACTTTGCGCGAGGGCTGCTGGACGGGACCGGCGCGTCGCAGCGCTCGATAGCGCTGATGCGCACGCCCTTGTCGGCAACCCGCACCCATGGCTGGGAGCGACCCTACGAAGGCTGGTCCGGCGGCCGGCTGTGCAGCCCCGAAACCATCGGGCATACCGGCTTCACCGGCACCGGGCTTTGGGTCGACTTCGACAAAAGCAGAGCGTGGACCTTGCTCACCAACCGGATCCATCCGACACGTCATTTCAACAGCGGGATCGCAGCGCTTCGCCAAGCGGTCGGCGATCTCGTCAACGGAGCCTGACAATCATGAAAAATGGCGAACCAATGTGGGCCGTCGGCTTGATGACCGGCACCGTGCTGGACGGCAATATCGACGTCGCGCTGATCAAGACCGACGGCGAGCGGATCGCGGATTTCGGCACCTACACGCTGGCCCCCTACCCGCAGTCGATCCGGACCTTGCTGGAAGAGACGCTTAGGCAGGCAAGGAACTGGAATTTCACCGGGCCGGAACCGGCAATCTTCCACGAGGCAGAGGAAGCGCTGACGCGCGCCCAGTCTGCGGCGGTCAAGGATCTTGTCGAAAGCCACGGCCTGACCATGGCCGACATCGGCGTCGTCGGCTTTCATGGCCAGACCGTGCTGCACCGTGCCCCGCAAGTAGGCCGACTGGGCCAGAGTCGCCAGCTCGGTGATGGCGAGCTGATGCATGCCATCCTGGGCACCAAGGTCGCCTATGACTTCCGCTCGGCCGACATGCGCGCCGGCGGCCAGGGCGCGCCGCTGTCGGCGGCCTATCACGCCGCGCTGCTGCGCGAAGCCGACGCCAGCGGCGACACGGCGGTGCTCAATCTCGGCGGCGTCGCCAACATCACCTGGTGGGACGGCAAGGACAATGTCATCGCTTTCGATACCGGACCCGCCAACGCGCCGCTGAACGACTTCATCAAGTCGAAGGGGCTTGGCGAAATGGACCGCGACGGCGCGCTGGCTCGCGTCGGGACGGTCGATGAGGCACGGTTGGCCAAGCTCCTGCAGCACCCGTACTTGACCAAGCCATACCCGAAATCGCTGGACCGTTTCGATTTCGGCGCCTCGATGGCGGACGGGATGAATGCCGAGGATGGCGCTGCCCTGCTGACGGCCTTCACCGCGGCCGCGGTCGGCAAGGCGCTCGATCTTCTGCCGCGCCGGCCGAAGCGGCTGGTGGTCAGCGGTGGCGGTCGCCACAACCCAACGATCATGGCCATGCTTGCCAGCCGCGCCGGCGTCGAAGCCGTGCCGGCGGAGGCGCTTGGCTGGAAGGGCGACGCGGTGGAGGCGGAGTGTTTTGCCTTCCTGGCTGTGCGCGTGCTTAGGGGCTTGCCGATCAGCTTCCCCAGCACGACCGGCGTGCCACAGCCGATGTGCGGCGGACGCCTTGCCGGCTAGTTAAGCCACCAATTTCTTCTGCAGGAAGATACGGCTTCGGCCAATGGGAAAGTCGGCGAGCACACCGAACGGTCGATAACCTTGGCGCTCATAGGCCTTGGCGGCCTTGGGATTGAACGTGTCGATCCAGGCGCCGTGACAGCCGCGCGCCATCGCCTCCCTCTCGGCTGCCTCGAGCATCCGGCCGGCCATGCGCTGGCCGCGCAGCTTTTCATCGACCCAGAGCCATTGCACATAGAGCCAGCCCCAGGCGGTGTATCCCGAGATGCCGGCGACAATCGCGCCGTGCTCATCGCGCACGAACACGGCCAATGTCTTCCTGCCGGAGGCGCCGACATCGCTGTCGTTGAACGCCGCAAGCCGCTCTCCAAGAAAAGCCAGCTCGTGCGGCAAGGGATTGGCGGTTGTCTCAAGCGTTGTATTGTCCATCCAACGAGCATCTATCGAAGGACCGGGCCGAGACGCAAGCCTTGCTGCGCTATAGCTTCGGCGAACGCCACGCCGCTGCCGCAGCAGCGATCAGCATGAGCAAGGCTGCAACCACCGCCGATGCCGCAAACCCGAACGTGGAATAAAGCGGCCCGAACGCCGTGGTGCCGACGAACACCGCGAGATAGGTCACCGCGCTGTTCAAACCCATGATCGTGCCGCGGCGCGCAGGGTCGAGCGCCGATAGGCGCATCACCAGGACGTTCAGCCCGAAATGATTGGCAAGGCCCCAGACGGCTATCATCGCTATGGTCAGGCCGAAGCTGCCACTTGCCGCAGCAATCGCGACATAGACGAGCGCGACGAGCAGATAGGCAAACGGCATGACCCGCCGCGCGCCCAGACGATCGATGACGCCGTCAAGAAGTGCCGCCGTGCCAAAGCCGGCGCCATAGGCGAGCGCGGCCAGCCCGTTGGCACTGACCGGCCGTCCTAGGCCGTTGTGAAGGTGATCGCCGAGATAGCCATAGACGCCATAAAACGCCGTCATGAAGGCGGCGCAGGCGACCAGAAGCGGCACTATGCCGGGAACACCCAAGGCGCCCAGCGGCGTCGGTGCCGGACCGCTCTTCCTGACGTCGCTGAGCAACGTCAACGTGAGGCTGGCCAATGCGAGTGTTGCGAGCACCGCGACCGCCGCGAACACGGCGCGCCAATGCACCAGGTCGGCAAGTACGGCCGACAGCGAAACGCCGGCGACCATGCTCAGCGTCCAGCCGGTCAGCACGACGCCGATGGTCCCGCTTTCACGACCGGGCGGCGCAATCGCGGCGGAGCTGGCATAGATTGCCGGCATGGCGACACCCGCAGCAATGCCGGCGAGAAGCTGGGCCGCGACCAGCGCCGTCACCGTCGGCGCCGCAGCGCTGGCGACGAGCGCTATTGCCAGCAGCAGCAACGCTCCCTGCAGCATGCGGCGGGCGCCGAGCCGGTCGATGTAGCGCGCCAGGAACAAGGCGCTTGCCGACGTACCGAGCCCGAACGCGGCGGACGCGATCATGACCGCCGGCACGCTTGTGCCGAACGACGCGGCCACCGCCGGTGCAATCGGACCGAGCACAAGCGAGTTCGAGCCGATCACGGCAATGCACCCGGTCAGCAGGTAAGCGAGTGCCGGGATTGGCGGCTTGGGGGCCGCTGCGAATGTGGCGACTTGATCACTGTTCGACATATGGCAATAATGGCCGTATTAAATTCTGCATCAATCGGGAATTTTAATATGGATGAAGAAACAGATGGCGTTCCGCAGAACAGGCCTGCCGCCCGCGATATCGATGCAATCGACCGAAAAATATTAGGCGTCCTGGTCGACGACGCGACGATCAGCTATGCCGAGCTCGGCGACCGCGTCGGCCTTTCGCCGCCGGCAGTCCATGAACGCGTCAAGCGCCTGCGGCGGAGTGGCGCCATCCGCAACACCGCGGCCATCATCGATCCCAAGGCGGTACACAAGCCGCTGCTCGCCTTCGTCCATATCGATACCAAGGGGTGGGGAAAGACGCCGGAGCTGATGGCGATTTCCGAACATCCCGAAGTCGAGGAGATCCATTCGGTGGCCGGCGACACATGCATGCTGATCAAGGTCCGCACCGAGGACACGCGGGCGCTCGAAGGCCTGCTGTCGCGCCTCTACGAAACACCCGGCGTCACCTCGACGCGAAGTTACGTGGTGCTATCGACCTATCTGGAGCGGCCAGTGCAGCCGGGGATTACGACGGAGTGGCCGACGCCCCGGCACATGGCCAAGCCGCTCTATTAACTCAAACGATCCTCACGCGTATCCAAAGTCGAACCGGGAACGTCCTAGAGACTGCATCCTGTGGTTATCCATCGGGCCGTTTCGTTTTCGCCGGTTCTTGGGTCTCACGGGACGCCTGTGCGCAACCGGAGATATGCGATGAGAAAATTGATCGTGGGCAGCTTCATTTCGCTGGACGGCGTCATCGAAGCGCCAATGGAATGGGCCTCGCCCTTCTTCGACGAGGAGATGAAGGAGCACTCCTATGAAAAGGCCGGCGAGGCCGATTTTTTCCTGCTCGGCCGCATCACCTATGAAATGTTTTCGGCGCGCTGGCCGCAGGTCAAAGGCAGCAAGTACATGGACCGCATGAACGGACTGAAGAAGCTCGTTGCGTCGCGCAGCCTCAAGGAGGTGAGCTGGAACGCATCGCTGATCGAAGGCGACGTCGCTGCCGAAATTGCCAGGATCAAGCAACAGGCCGGCGGCAACATACTGAAGTATGGAGTGAGCAATCTCGACCAGACGCTGCTCGCCAACAGGCTTGTCGACGAGTATCAACTCTCGATCGTGCCGACCCGCGTCGGGCATGGCAAACGCGCTTTCCAGGATGTCGACCCATCCCTGGTCAAGCTGGAGCTTATAGATACGCACCGTTTCAAGAACGGCGTCATTACGCTGACCTATGTCCCGCTGTGATCCGCCGCCGAATTGAATGCCCATGAAGATGCAGCCAAGACTTGACCCGACCGGGCTTTTCGACGTCCGCTACGCCGGCTTCCTGGAGACAGTCGCGCATTTGCGTGGGCGGCTGCACCGCTACTGTGCACGCATGACCGGTTCGACGCTCGACGCCGAAGACGTGATGCAAGAGGCGCTGTTCGAGGCCTATCGGAAGATCGAGAAGCTGGACGATGCGAGTGCTCTTCGCCCCTGGCTGTTTCGCAACACATAATCGCTGCATCGATTTCCTGCGAAGCCGGCAGGTGCGTCAGCATGCGGAGGCCAATTTCGTCGAAGACGAGATCATCCTGCCGGTCGAGCCGGTGGGCAACGGCGCGGATCGCGCGATCGAACGGCTGGTTATCCACCTGCCGCCCAAGGAACGCGCCTGCGTCCTGCTCAAGGATGTCTTCGACTATTCGCTGGAAGAGATCGCCGATCTCGTCGGCTCGACCGTGGGTGGCGTCAAGGCCGCGTTGAGCCGTGGCCGCTCCAAATTGGCCGCCTTGTCAGGCGAGCCAATCGTCCGTTCGGAGCCCCAGCGCGATCCGGAACTTCTGGAATTGCTCAGCCGCTATGTCGAACTGTTCAATCGCCGCGACTGGGACGGGGTACGGGCGCTGACCAGCGCGGATGCCCAATTGCAAGTCGCGGATTGCTTCAAGGGAAGGCTATCGGAATCACCTTACTTCGTTGAATACGAAAGAGCCTCGACGACCTGGAAAATGGCGATTGGCATAATCGATAGCGAGGCGGTGCTGCTCGTGCTTCACCATGGCGAAGACGGTTGGAAGCCGGCCCATCCGGTTCGGATCGAAGCCGCTGGCGGGATCATAAATCGCGTCACCGATTACTATGCCTGCCCCTGGATCATGCCGGCCGCTGGTGCGGTGGTCGTTTCCGGGCCGGCCTAACCGGCAGCAGGACCTGCAAGTGTCCGGCATCGACCTCAATGAAATGGGATCGATGCCGGACGGGGCATAGGCGCTTACTGAAGTTTCGCCTGCAAGGCGTTGACGTCATCCGTCGTCATTTCGCCGTCGGTCGTCACCTTGCCGTCGACGATCTTCCAGAGCCGGAACGGGCCGGTGATGTCGCCATACTTATCGAAGGCGACCGGACCGATGACGCCTTCGTAGCGGATCGGCTTGCCCTCCTTGATCAGGCCGAGCGCCTTGGCGAACTCGTCCTTGCCGGCATAGATCGGCGTGCCGGCCGGGTCGACCGCCTTGTACATCGCGTCCTTGATCTTGGCCGGATCCTCAGAGCCGGCAATGGCGATGGCCAAGCCGACGATGGCGCCGGCATCATAGGATCGATCGGCCGCCGGGTTCGAGGGTTCGATGCCCGAAAATTCCTTGTAGTTTTTGGTGAAATACTCGGTCGATGCGGTCGGGCTGGTGCCGGAGGAAGTGCCGTACGCATCCTTCAGGTAATCCGCGCCAACGGATTCGATGAAGTCCGGGCTGTTCATACCGTCATTGAGCAGGAACTTCTGGACACCGCCCTGCGAAATCCAGGTGCGGGCGATGGTCGCGCCGTCGACAGGCGTGCTGACGAGATAAAGCCCGTCCGGTTCGCCGGCCATCGCCGCGGTCACTTCCGAGGCATAGCTCGACTGCTTTTCATTGTAGGGCGTGTCGGAGACGATGGTGCCGCCGAGCGCCTTATAGGCGCGTGAGAATTCCGCCACCATGTTAACGCCGAAGTCGTTGTTGACGTGGATGACCGACAGCTTCTTGAAACCCTTGTCGATGGCGTATTTGGCGGCAGCGACACCCTGCAGCGCATCAGATGTGATGGTGCGGAAGAAGATGCCGTTGGTCTTGCCGTCGCGCCCAAGCGCCGTCAGCGTCGGCGACGAGGAAGCAGGCGACACCTGGACGATCTTGGCCGGAGCGGTGACCGAGGTCAGGATCGGGATCGACACCGAGGAAATGATGCCGCCGATGATCACCGGCACCTTCTTGACCTGCACGAGTTGTGTCGCGGCATCGACCGCGATGTTGCCTTGGCTCTGGCTGTCGCGGGTGTCGGTTGCTAGGTCGCAGCCGCGCACGCCGCCCGCCTCGTTGATATCGCGGAAGGCCATTTCGACCGATTTTGCGCCGGCCTGGCCGTATTCGCCGGCGGGACCGGTCAGTTCCATGACGAGGCCGACCGTGATCTTGCAATCCGCGGCCTGCGCTGCACCGGCCGCTGTCACCAGAGCCAGCGCAGTGGTGATCTGAAGTATGGTCTTTTTCATTGTTGTTCCCCTTTCGTTACACGACTCTCATTGACGCCTTGAGCCTGTTCAGTCTTCCGGCATCTGCAGCCAGGTTTCATGCAGATGTCGCCATTCGACGCCGTTGGGCGCCGATGAGCTGGTGGTGAAGACCGCACTCGAGCGGCGGCGGCTGTGCTTGCCGCCGCGCTGCTGTGCTTCGATGTAACAGACGACGATCGTGTCGTCTGACTGCCAGCCGGCCCGGATATCCTCGATCGAGATACTGAAATCGCCATCAGAGGTGGCGCGGCTTGCCCTGACATGGTCGAGCACCGCGTCACGATCGAGGACCTGACCGTCCGGCGCAACCATGCAGAAGCCTTCGCCCATGACGCGTTCGAAGCGGCTGAAATCTGCATTGTCCGCACTCGCCGCATTGAACCAGTCGACGAAGAAGCGGTGGAGATCGACCACTTCGGCACTGGCGCGGGAAAGCAAGGAGGGCTTCTCGTCCATGGCCGCGCTCATTTCCTGCCTGCATTCAAATTGTAATGCATGATCGAGCCGTGGCGGCCGTGACGGTCGCGTTCCAATGTGTAGACGTCGCCCAGCGGCCCACGGCTTTGCGCGATCACGGCAGCGATCCTCGCCCGGTCGTCGGCATCGAGCGCGATGTCCATGATTCTGGCATTGGCAAGGGCGTGCGCCTGGTTGCGGGCGCCGACGATGACGGCCGCCACTTGCGGCTGCTCCAGCACCCAGGCGCTGGCGATGGTGGCGATGTCGACGCCGTGGTGGTCGGCGACGGCCTTCAGTGTGCGAAGCAACTCCTGGAAAAGCTCCCAACCGCCAAAGTCGTCGATGATCAGCTTGTATTTGACCAGCGACCGGTTTTCGAGTGGCGTTTGTGGCTCGGCAACGCCTAGCCATTTTTCGCTGAGGAAGCCGCCCGCCACCGAACCGTAGCAGAGGAAACTGACGCCGTGCTGGCTGGCGAGCGCCGCAGGGCTGTTGGCCGGCCGCTGGTCGAGTACCGAGTATTGCAGCTGTTGGCTGACCAGCGGCACGCCGGCGGCCAGGATCTCGGCCAGCCGCGGCGTGTCGAAATTGGTGGTGCCGATGTTGCGCACCTTGCCTCGGAGCCGCAGGTCGTTGAGCCAGCCCATCGCATCGACGTAGCCCGGCAGCGCATAGTCCCACCAATGGAACTGAACGAGATCGAGCCGCTCGGTCTTCAGCCGCCGCAGCGACTGGTCGACGATGCTGCTGATGTAGTCGCGGCTGATGCTGGAAAGCCTTTCGAGGTCAGGCACCAGCTTGGTGTGCACCTTCATCTTGGCGGCGGCGTCGAGGCCGCGCTCATTGGCAAGCCGCAGGCGCGCGGCACCGATCAGTTCCTCGACGCCGGTATAGATGTCGGCACAGTCATAGGTCCCGATGCCGGCGTCGAACGTGGCGATCAGGTCGGTTACCGCCTGTTGGCGGTCGATCGCGCCGTGCCCGCCGGCAAGCTGCCAGCCGCCACGAATGACGCGCGAGATCGTGTAGCCGGGGCTGAGCTCGAACGCCTTGGCGGTCATCTCTGGTCAGTCTCCTTGGGCAGTGGCACAGCCGTGGTTTCTGAATGACTGAACCGCCGCTTGCCGGTCCTGACGATCCTGAGCCGGCTGGCGCAATTGGGATCTGGACAGGCGATCTCGGCATCCGAAGTCATCCAGTCGTTCCTGTGGGTCGGGCGTTGCTTTGCGGCCAGAAGCGGCAACACTGCCGCAATGGAATAGATCGAGAAGCCCTGCCCCGTCGGCATCGACAGCATCTCGCCCTTCAACTCGAAATAGTCGCCGGCCTTGGCACCGCAATAGATCGGCTTGCCCTCGGGGACGACCGCCTCGACGCGAAGGTCGAAGAGTTCGAAACTGTCGTCGGCCATTCAGATCTCCACCCGGGTGAAGGTGATGTCACAGGCACCGTTGCGGCGGATCGCGCCACAGGCGGCAGCGAATTGATCGCGCTCTTCGGGACGCACCTGCGCGACGACGCTTTCGGCAAGCCAGCCGATCGGGAACAGCAAGCGCGCGCCCGGTCCATAAAACAAGCCGATGTCGAAGATGGCATTCGGGTTGCCGCCCCACATGCGCGGCGGCACGTAGGACAACACGATGTCACCCGGCTGCGGCGTTAGCGTTGCGTTCTCCGCCGGCAAGGGCCTGGCATAGGTTTGGCCCTCAAGTTCGGCTGATGGAACCGGGCAGGAGATTTCCGGCCCGGTCCACATCGCATGGATGCCGGCAACGACGCGCGGCTGCTCGAGATAGGCCAGCAGGAAGGCGGCGTTGTCGGGCGCCTTTTCAGGCAACAGCAGCGCGGTCACGGAAAGCTTCGAGCGTGGCTCGGTGATCCTGATGCCAGGCGTCGTCATGCTCTCAATCCTTCTTTGCTTGCGGATTGGAGCTTGTCGCGCAGGAAGGCGAAGGGCCGGCTGATGTCCGCCACCAGCGCCTCGCGCGCTGCCTGGGCATCCTGCCTGGAAAGCGCTGCGACGATACTACGATGGTAGTGGGCGGTATCGACTTCACCGGCATCGGAAAATGCGTAAATGGCCACGCGAATGCACGGCCCGGATTGCAGCCACAGGCTCTCGATCATCGGGATCAGCACGGCGGAGCCACAGCATCGGTAGATCTCGAAGTGGAAGCTCTGGTTGAGCGTCGCCTCGCGGTCGATATCCTTCTTGTGCTTCAGCGCCCGCATCTCGTCCCATTGGCCCAGCATGGCTTCGACCGTGGCTATCTGGCGCGAATTCATGCGCGTAGCGGCAAGTGCTATCGCTTCGCCCTCTATGAGGGAGCGGGCGCGCAAGAGGTCGTCGATACGCTCCAGCGTGATAGGCGGCACGCGCACCGAGCGGTTGGGAAGCGCCTCCAGCGCCTTCTCCGTGATCAACCGCCCGAGCGCCTCACGCACCGGCATGGTACTGGTGATCAGCGCGTCGGCGAGGCCACGGATGGTCAGCACCTGACTCGGCTCAAAAAGGCCGCCGATCAAGGCACGGCGCAGCTCCGAATAGACGCGATCCTGCACGGTTTCGCGGCCGACCGGCGTAAGCTGGGCTGCGATCGTTTCGTTATTCCGTTCGATGGCGGCCTTCTGCATGGCGTTCCCGGTGGCCATTCGGCCCGTTTTCGGCTTGCGGAAGAAATTAAAGCCGAATAGCGTGATCAAAGCAAGTGTGATCACAAATCATAGGCGGCGAAGATCGCTTTCGGCCAGAGGGATTGATGGGCGACACGACAGAACGGCAGGAGGAGATCCGCACGCCGGTTCTGACGGCCAGGAACGTCGTCAGACGCTTCGGCGGCCTTGTCGCGGTCAACAATGTCTCGTTTGACGTCCAGCCAGGCGAAATACTCGGCCTTATCGGCCCGAACGGCGCCGGCAAGACGACGATGTTCGACCTGCTGGCCGGCAGCATCCTGCCGACCAGCGGCGAAATCCTTCTCAACGGCGTATCGGTGTCGGGGGAAGCTGCCCATCGCCGCATTGGCCGCGGCCTTGGCCGCACGTTCCAGATCCCCCGGCCCTTGCCTAACCTGACGCTGATCGAAAACGTTATGCTGGCCGCGCAAGGGCAGGCCGGAGAAAAACTGCTCGCCAATTTCCTGACGCCCCGGCGGGTCGCTGCCGAAGAAAGGGCTGCCGAGACAAGAGCCGTCGAACTGCTTGAGCTCGTCACGATCGCTCACCTCGCGCACGAACCTGCGCGCGTGCTTTCAGGCGGCCAGCGCAAGCTGCTCGAACTGGCCCGCGTGATGATGGCCGACCCGGCGATCATCCTGCTCGACGAGCCGGCGGCCGGGGTCAACGCAACCCTGCTCGAGATCATTATCGACCGCATCCGCGACATCAATGCGCGCGGCATCACCTTCCTGCTGATCGAGCACAATATCGACATGGTGACGCGGCTCTGCCACCGGGTGCTGGTCATGGCAAGCGGCCAGCTGCTGTGCGAGGGCACTCCGGACGAGGTTGCGCGCGACCCGCGCGTCATCGAGGCCTATCTCGGAGGCGCTGCATGAGCCAAACGGTACTCGACGTCCGCGGTCTCGAAGCCGGCTATGAGCCCGGCGTGCCGATCGTGCGCGGCGCTTCGATCACCGTCGACCAGGGCGAGATCGTCGTCGTCCTCGGTCCCAACGGCGCCGGCAAGTCGAGCCTTATCAAGGCCATCGCCGGCCTTGTCCCGATCACCGGCGGCACCGTGCTGCTGGACGGCAAGGACATCACGGCGGCGCCCGCCCACACCATGGTCCGCCTTGGCCTTGCGTTCGTGCCGCAGACCGAAAACATCTTCCCGCTGATGTCGGTCGAGGACAATTTGAAGGTCGCCTGCGGCATCCTGAGGCCGCGCGAGATCCCTGCCCGCATCGAGGAAATGTATGCGGCCTTTCCCGATCTCGCCCGTCAGCGCAGAACGGCCGCGGGCAATCTCTCGGGCGGACAGCGGCAGATGCTGGCCGTCGCCCGGGCGTTGATCGTCCATCCCACGGTGCTGGTGCTCGACGAACCGTCGGCCGGCCTGTCACCGAAATTCGTGGCGATGGTGTTCGAGATGCTGGCCGGTATCCGCAAATCCGGCGTCACCATTCTGCTGGTCGAACAGAACGCCAAGGCAGCGCTTGCGATCGGCGATCGCGCCTACGTGCTGGTCGAGGGCAAGGACCGGCACCAGGGCATCGCCTCCGAGCTCTGGAACGATCCTGTCGTCGCCGAGCTCTATCTTGGCCAGCGCCGCCCCGACCTTGGAAAAGGAGGCGCGGCATGAACCTGCAATTCGTCGCCGACGGGCTGCTGGCAGGCTCGATGATCGGCCTCGGCGCCATCGGCGTGACGCTCACCTATTCAATCCTGCGCTTCTCGAACTTCGCCCATGGCGACTTCATGGCCTGGGGCGCCTATGCGACGCTCGCCGTGGTTGGCGCTATCGGCGCGATGTTCGGCAAGATCGCGCCGATCGCACCCCTCTCCTTCGGCTGGCCGCTGATCGTCGCGCTCATCATCGGCATGGCGGCCACCGGCCTGCTGGCGCTGGCGCTCGACATGGTGCTGTTCGCGCGGCTGCGCGCCAAGGGCCAGGCGATCATCGTGGTGATGGCGAGCTTCGGCGCCTCGATGGCGCTGAGAAGCCTGCTCGAATTCATCTTCACCTCGCGTCCGACCTATTTCAGCCGGGCGATCCAGATCGCCATGCCGATAGGCTTCGGCATTCGCATCACCCCGGACCAAATCGCGCTGCTGCTGCTGACCGCCGTTCTGGTGCTCGGCGTACATCTTTTGATGACGCGTACCCAGACCGGCCGCTCGATGCAGGCGTTGAGCCAGAACGCGGCACTTGCCCGCATTGTCGGTATCGACGTCGCCAAAGTCGTGCGCGTCACCTGGATCATCGGCGGGGGGCTGGCCTGTGTCGCCGGCGTCATGATCGGCATGCTCATTCAGATCCGCCCGTTCATGGGTTTCGAGATGCTGCTGCCGATGTTCGCGGCCGCCATCCTCGGCGGCATCGGCAGTGTACCCGGCGCCGTTCTCGGCGGCTTGATCATCGGTTTGGCCGAAGCCGGCGCGGTGCAATTGATCGGCGCCGAATGGCGGGCGGCCATCTCCTTCATCATCCTGATGGCGGTGCTGTTCGTGCGGCCTATCGGCCTTTTCGGAGTGGGGGAACGCTGATGGATCTGCTCGGCTACGGCGCTTTCTTCCTGACCACCGCGCTGATTTTTTCGCTCGTCACGCTCGGGCTCAATTTGCAATGGGGGCTGACCGGGCTTTTCAATGTCGGGGTCGCCGGCTTCGTTGCCATCGGCGCCTACACCTCGGCACTGCTGACCACGCCCGACGATGCCGCGCGACTCGGCGGCTTCGATCTGCCGATCCTTGTCGGCTGGCTCGGCGCCATGCTGGTGGGCGGTGTCGCCGCCGCCATCACCGGCATCGCCACGCTGCGCCTGAGATCGGACTATCTGGCGATCACCACCTTTGGCGTCGCCGTCGTCGTGCAATTGGTGGCTCTCAATGCCCAGACGCTGACCGGCGGCCCGTTCGGCATCGGCTTCATTCCGCGTCCGTTCGGCGGTCTTGCCGAAACCCCATTACTGTTCAACCTGTCGAATCTTGCCGTCGTCTCGGTGGTGACGCTGATCGTCTATCTCGCGCTGGAGCATCTGTCGCGCAGCCCGTGGGGGCGCGTGTTGAAGGCGCTTCGCGAGGATGAGCGGGCCGCGATATCCCTGGGAAAAAGCGCGCGGTTCTACCGGGTCCAGGCCTTTGCCGTCGGCGGCGCCATCATGGGGCTGGCCGGTGCGCTGCAGGCGCATTTCACCGGCTTCATCGCCCCGGACAATTATTTGCCGGCGCTGACTTTCCAGGTCTGGGTGATGCTGATCGTCGGCGGCTCGGGCAGCAATATCGGCGCCGTCATCGGCAGCATCCTGGTCTGGGCGATATGGGCCGGATCGGGAGCCTTGACCAGTATGTTGTTCTCGCCGGAACAGCAGGCCCGCGCCGCTTCGCTGCAGATCGTCGCCATCGGCGTGATGCTGTGCGTCATCCTTCTGGTCAGGCCGAACGGCCTGTTTGGCGACAGGCCGCGGCGTCCAAGGTTCGGCAAGCGTGCACGCGTGGCCCCGAGCGAGAGCGGCTCATGAACGCTGTGACCCGGCCGCACGGCGTTTCCCTTTGGCATGCCGTCAGCCGCAGTCGCCGCGACCGGCCCACCCTCGAAGGCGCACTCGATGTCGATCTGGCAATTGTCGGCGGCGGGTTTTCGGGCCTTTCAACCGCGCTGCACACCGCCGAAAGAGGCATCTCGGTGGCCGTCCTCGAGGCGGAAATCATCGCCTGGGGGGCAACCGGCAGGAACGCCGGCTTCGTCGTGCCGAATTTCGCGAAAAGAGACCCCGACGATATCATTGCCCAGCTTGGGCCCGAACGCGGCGAACGCCTTGTCGATTTCGCCGCCGGCAGCGCCGACCTCGTCTTTGCCCTGATCAAGCGGCATGCCATCGAATGCGATGCCGTCCAGAGCGGCTGGATACAACCAGCCCATTCACCGGCCGCTTTGCAAAAGACCAGATCGCGCGCCGAACAATGGGCACAACGCGGAAGACAGACTGTCGCGCTGGACAGACAGGCGGTCGAAGAGCTGACCGGCGTTCGCGGTTATCTCGGTGGCTGGATGGACAGGTCGGGTGGCGTCCTCAATCCGGTCGAATATGCGCGCGGATTGGCCGACGCGGCGGAAAAGGCCGGAGCGCGCATCTTCGAGCATACGCGTGTCGCGTCGATCGATCACATAGGCGATGGTTGGGCTTTGAAGACGGCCGCCGGTTCGGTGCGTGCCGAAAAAGTGCTGGTCGCCACCAACGCCTATGGCGGGGCGCTGGATCGCGCGCTGCAGCGAACCTATTTCCCGCTGAAAATCTTCCAGATCGCGACGGCGCCGCTGCCGCGCGAATACCGCACCCGCCTGCTTTCAGGAGGGCAAGGCGTCGGCGACACAAGGCGCAATCTCTTCACCTTCCGCTTCGATGGCGAAAACAGGCTGATAACCGGCGGCATGCATGTTCTTAGCCTCGGTGCCGACACTCGGGTGCCGCAGGCAATCTGGCGACGGCTTGCCAGGCATCTCGATCTCCCGGGAATGCCGCCGATCGACTACAGCTGGTCGGGTATGGCTGCAGTCGAGCCCGACTTCCTGCCGCGCCTCGTCGATCTCGGCCCCGGCCTGGTTGCGGGCTTTGCCTGCAATGGGCGCGGCATCGCCATGACGACTGCCATGGGCCAGGTGCTTGCCGACTGGGCTGATGGAACAAAGCCTCAGGATTTGCCGCTGCCGTTTGGACCGTCGTCGCCGATCCCGTTCCACAGCCTGATGCGGCATGCACCAAACATGGTGCTCCCCTGGAGCATGCTGCGCGACCGGCTGGATGGCTGATCGACGCGCGTGTCCGTCCGCCGTCCTGATACCCGAACTGCTAGACTCGCCCACATCATGTTGTTAACGACAGCGGATGAAGCAGAACTATCTTTATCTCATCATCGGCGCTTTGGTCGTCGCCGTCATTGCCTTGGGCATCTATGTTTATCGCGAGGAGACTAAGCCGAAAGGCGTGGAACTTCGTATCGACGATTCCGGCATTTCGGTTCAGGAAAAATAGACCAGGTATTCGTGTTGCCCGACTTTACGGTAGACGTCGGCTTGCACCGTTTCAGCCAAGCTCCAACGTCGTTATCGCAAAAACCCCGGACTGCATGAGCTGCGGCGCCCTTCCCTTGTACATCCGAGCTGTCTCGAAGCCGGGTTGAAGGCCGGCGGACGACAGCAAATCTGCAAATTGCCCGCTGGTCTCGGGCACGTCGAGATGGACGTTTCCGGGACCGGACATGTGCGCGAGTGCGGCGAAGAGACGGCTCGCTGCATCCAGGCTGTCGGCAAAGAGCGGGCCGATCTTGCAGCCGTCCCGGCATTGGCGCGCGACGCCATATCCTGCAATGGCGCCGTGCTTGACGATCGCATGGGCCATATGCGGCGGGCGCAGCCAGTGCTCCAGGAAGGATCGCCTCGGGCCGGGAAAGAAGCGGCGGTCATAGTCCAGTATGTCCGGCACGAGTTCCGGCCCTACGGCGCGAATGTCGCTGCCGGCGGCTGCCGGGGCATTCGACGACCCCATGAGCCGTATCGTCCGGTAGGCCGGCGCAAAACCCATGCTGCGGTAGTTGGCCTGTTGTTCGACGACGCCGTCGAGGCCGATCGTGCGGTTGTCGAGCCGCGCCATGCCGGCATCCCAAACGGCCTTACCATGGCCTTGGCCACGCCTGTCCGGCCGGCAGATATACAGGCCGATGAAGCCGAATTCCTCGCCATAGGCAACGGCTGAAATGCCGGCCGCCATCTCGCCGTCGACAAAGGCGCCGATGAAGCCCTGCGGGTCGGCTGCCTGGAACAGCGCGGCGTCGCTGAGGCCGGGGTTCCAGCCTTCCGCCGCCGCCCAATCGACAAGGGTTTGCACTTCTTCACGTGCGAGCGTTCGGATCGTTCGGGGCATTGCGATCACTCGGCGGCATCAGGCGCGAAGGACTTCAACGCACCATGATAGGGCTTTGCCAATGGGCTTGCATAGGCGCCGCGCTTGGATGTCGTCAGGCCAAGCGTTATCAAGGCCTCGGCCTGCTTGACTGCGGCGCCGACGCCGTCGATGACCGGAAGCCCGAATTCCCGCTGCAGCGCGGCCGCCAAGTCGGCCATGCCGGCACAGCCGAGCACGATCGCTTCGGCGCGATCCTCGTCGATGGCGCGCGCAATCTCGTTGCGCAGCTTCAGGAGCGCATCGGATGCCGGATCTTCGAGGGCAAGAACCGGGATATCGGCAGCGCGCACGCGCGCGCGCCCCGCCATGCCATAGCGCTGCACCAACCCTTCGACCGGCACGTGCGAGCGTCCGGTGGTGGTGACGACGGTGAAGCGCTGGGCGATGAACGAGGCCGTGCTGAGCGCTGCCTCGCAAATGCCGATGACCGGAATGTTGGCCATGGCGCGTGCGGCGTCGAGGCCGGTGTCGTCGAAACAGGCGATGATCGCAGCCTGCGCGCCTGAGCGCTCGCCGGCAGCGATCTCGACCAGCAGGCCGGGTACGGCAAGCGCTTCATCATAATAGCCTTCGATCGAAACCGGGCCCATCGTCGAGGTGACGGCAACGATCTTCGTCGATTGACCAGCGACCGATCGGGCCGCCGCCGCAATAGTCTCGGTCATGCTGGCGGTGGTGTTTGGATTGACCACGAGGATCTGCACTGTCAGGCACGCTCCCGGCGGCGGCCGACATAGACGATTGCGCCGAGCGTCAGCAGGATCACCAGAAAGGAAAACACGGTCGTCACTGTACCGAGCGCATAGAGCACCGGCGTCGTCACATTCGTCGTCATGCCGTAGATTTCGAGCGGCAGCGTGTTGAAGGTCCCCGAGGTCATCAGCGTGCGGGCGAACTCGTCATATGACAGAGTGAAGCCGAACAGGCCGACACCGATCAGGCTGGGCGCGATCATCGGCAGAACGACATGGGCGAAGGTCTGCCACGACGATGCTCCGAGATCCCGCGCGGCTTCCTCATAGGCCGGCGAGAACCGGTTGAAGACCGCGAACATGATCAGCACGCCGAAAGGCAAGGTCCAGGTCAGATGGGCGCCGAAAGCAGAGGTGTACCAGGCGGGGCGGAAGCCGACCTGCTGAAAGACGACGCCGATGCCGAGGCTGATAATGATCGACGGCACGACGAGGCTGGCGACGGCCAGATAGAACAAGGCAGTTGCGCCGCGAAATTTCTGCCGGAAGGCAAGGCCGGCAAGCAGCGACACGACGACCGTGACGATCATCACCATCAGGCCAAGGACGAGCGAGCGTTTGAAACTGCCGCCGAAATCGCCGACCGCCTGGCGCTCGAACAGATTGGCGAACCAGTGCAGCGAAACGCCGTTCAACGGAAACGTCAGACCGCCATTCTCGCCCTGGAAGGACAGGATAAGGATCGCCGAAAGCGGGCCGTATAGGAATAGCACGAAAAGCGCGAAGAAGGCCGCCAGCACGTAGAATTCGAAGGTGCGCTTGTCGTGGCTCATCGCCTCACAGCTCCTTGCGAATATCGACGATGCGCAGGATGCCCGCGACCATCAACAGCACCAGCACCAGCAGCACGACGGCGTTGGCGGCGGCTGCCGGATATTGCAGCAGCGACATCTGGTTTTTCATCATCAGCGCGACAGAGGCGCTCTGGCCGCCGGACATCACCTGCACCGTCGAAAAGTCGGCCATCACCAGGGTGACGACGAAGATGGTGCCGATCGCCATGCCGGGCTTGGCAAGCGGGATGACGACGTTCCACAGAACCTGCCAGCCGGAAGCGCCGGCGTCGCGCGCGGCCTCGACCAACGACTTGTCGATGCGCATCAGCGTGTTGAAGATCGGCGTCACCATGAACAGCGTATAGAGATGCACCATGGCCAGCACCACGGCGAATTCGGAATAGAGCAACCATTCGATCGGCTTCGGGATCAGCCCCATCTGCACCAGCGTCGAGTTGACCAGGCCATTGCGGCCAAGCACTGGAATCCACGAGATCATGCGGATGATGTTGGAGGTCAGGAACGGCACGGTGCAGACGAGGAACAGCACCATCTGCATGGCTGTGGTTCTGATGTGGAAGGCGAGGAAATAGGCGACCCAGAAACCGATGAACAGCGTCAGCGCCCAAACGATGGCGGCGTATTTCAGCGTGTTCAGATAGGTTTTCCAGGTGACCCAGGAGCCGAGCGTGTCGGCATAGTTGGTGGTCAGGAAATCCGGATACATCGCCGCGAAATCGTAGTCCCAGAATGAGACCACGGCGATCATCAGGATCGGCAACAGGAGGAACGCGCCGAGGATCAGCGCCAGCGGTGCCGCCTGGAGATAGGGTGCGACGCCGGCAAAGGAGCGCCTAGGTCTGGCCGGCTTCGCAGACGTAACGTGCGTGGATTGTTCGAGCGCTACTGCCATCTATCTCTCGGTCCAAGTCGGCGATGCGACTGAGGGGTGTTCCCTTCTCCCCCTGTGGGAGAAGGTGGCCGAGCGAAGCTCGGTCGGATGAGGGGTGTTCCAGCGTGGCACCAACAGTGCTCCGTCCAGCACCCCTCAACCGTCTTGGCGCTGCGCGCCAATCCACCTTCTCCCACAAGGGGAGAAGGCAGAGGGCATCAAGCAGCGATGAACTCGTTCCAGCGCTTTACCATATAGCGGTCCTCGTCCATGACCGAGTTCCAGCAGGCGACCTTGCCCATGCGCTCTTCGAACGAGCCGCCGTCACGCACGGCGCCTGCCTTTTCCATGACCTTGCCGTCCGGCGACAGGATATCGCCCTTTGCTGGCTTACCTTCGATCCAGTAGCCCCATTCGTCCTCGGACATGAACTTCTTGGCCGACACCATGTTGGCCGAGTAGTAGCCCTGGCGATTGAGGTAGCCGCCCACCCAACCGGACGTGTACCAGTTGATGTATTCATAGGCGGCATCGAGTTCGGCGCCGGAGAGATGGGCTGCCAGGCCAAGCCCGCCACCCCAGGACCGGTAGCCTTCCTTGAGCGGCTGGAACCGGCACGCGATGCCCTTGGAGCGGACCGCGGCCACGGCCGGCGACCACATCGACTGGATCACCACTTCGCCTGAAGCCATCAGGTTGACGCTTTCGTCGAAGGACTTCCAGAAGGCACGGAACTGGCCGTCCTGCTTGGCCTTAATGAGGAAATCGATGGTCTTGTCGATCTCCTCCTTGGTCATGTTGCCCTTGTCGGCATATTTGATATTGCCAGTGGCTTCCATGATCATCGCCGCATCCATGATGCCGATCGACGGGATGTTGAGGATGGCTGTCTTGCCCTTGAAGGCCGGATCCATGATGTCGGCCCAGGTGGTGATGTCACGGCCGACGAGGTCGGGGCGGATGCCGAGCGTATCGGCATTGTAGATCGTCGGCACCATGGTGAACCAATTGGTCGGCGCCTTGGCGAATACCTTGCTGTCCTGCGCCTCGACGTAACCGACCGTGTGCGGCGCGGTGCCCTGGGCGATGACGCTGTCCGGCGTCAGCTTGCCGGTTTTGAACAGCGGCACGAGCTCGTCGTAGTATTTCAGCTTGGTGACATCCATCGGCTGCAGGACGCCTGTCGGAAACACCTTCTTGCAGATCCAGTATTCGATATCGGCGATGTCGTAGCTGTCGGGCTGCGTTACCGCGCGCTGGGCGGCGGCATCGGAATCGGTTGCCGTCATCTCCAGCGTGATGCCGAGATCCGCCTTGCACTTGTCGGCGATGGCATTGAGGTTGGACACGCCG
The DNA here is from genome assembly GCF_040320105.1 of Mesorhizobium sp. M0778. Taxonomy (NCBI): domain Bacteria; kingdom Pseudomonadati; phylum Pseudomonadota; class Alphaproteobacteria; order Hyphomicrobiales; family Phyllobacteriaceae; genus Mesorhizobium; species Mesorhizobium sp. M0778. The sequence goes on from NZ_JAMYPA010000003.1 coordinate 206,221, forward strand.
GTGCCGAACTGGCGCAACGTGATGTTCGATTGCGCCCAGATGGTCGGAAAGCCTGATATAGCGCCGGAACCGGCGGCAAAACCGACGGCGGCGGCGCCTGTCTTGAGCAGCGAGCGACGCGATATTCCAGTCTTCTTGTCTGTGGTGTTGGTCATGTTCAGTTCCCCTGTTTTGGTTGGTTATGCTGGATTTCAGGAATCGAGACGGCCAAGGACGATCGCGTCCTCGGCGTCCCAGGCGATCGGCACTGCGTCGCCGACGGCAACCGGGCTGGCGAAGAAGCTGGTGTCGTCGACGATCACCGTGAAATCCTCGATGCCCGCGCCATTGACCGAGAGCTTCACGGTCGAACCGCGGTACTCGACGTTTGAAACGATGCCAGTGAAGCCGAGCCCCGCCGCGGGCGGCTCGCCGATCCGCACGTGGTCGGTGCGAATGGCGATGTCGATGGGCTCCCCGGTCTCCCTGCCCTGCCCACTGGCGGCGAGCGTGACGCCGCCGGGCACATCGAAAACGACCATGCCGTCGCGACTACCGGTGACGCGGCCGGAGAGGACATCGTGGTCGCCCATGAAACGAGCGACGAAGGCCGTAGCCGGCCGCTCGAACACCGTGCGAGGGTGCGCCGCCTGCTCGATACGGCCATCGTTCATGACCACTATCAGGTCGGCCAGCGCCATCGCCTCTTCCTGGCTGTGGGTGACGTGGACGAAAGTGATGCCGAGCGACGTCTGCAGCTTCTTCAGTTCGGCCCGCATGCGGATCTTCAGGAACGGATCGAGCGCCGAAAGCGGTTCGTCGAGCAACAGCGCCTCGGGATCGGTGATCAGCGCGCGGGCGAGAGCAACACGCTGCTGTTGGCCGCCGGACAGCTGCGCCGGACGGCGGCTGGCATAAGCCTCCATCTGCATCAGCTTCAGCATGTCGAGTGCCTTGGCGCGGCGCTCCTCCTTGCCGACGCCTTTCATCTTCAGGCTGAACGCGACATTGTCGATCAGGTCGAGATGCGGAAACAGCGCGTAGGATTGGAACATCATGGCAGTGCCGCGCCTGGCCGGCGGCAGGTCGGTGACCACTGTGTTGCCGAGCCGCACATCGCCGCTCGATATGCTCTCGTGCCCGGCGATCATGCGCAGCGTCGAGGTCTTGCCACAGCCGGACGGACCGAGCAGGCAGCAATAGGTTCCCGCAGGGATTTTCAGGCTGATGCCTTCGACGGCAGTCGTCGCGCCATAGACTTTCGAAACGGACACAATGTCGATTTCGGCGGCTTTGGACATCCAGCTTCCCCTTTGGTCGGATTAGCCAAAGCATCATGTGTGCCAGTTGCGCGCCGGTGCACCAACCGACTGAATCCTCGAAGAAATCAGGGCTGCATCTACATGGCTGCCGATACGGCATCCTTGTGCAATGCACAAATTATAGGCGATCGCCGCCGATCCTCGCAAAAATCGTATGCAATCTTTTCCATCCCTGTATTCACTTTGTCTCTCGTCCAAGCGATGCGATTCAGGGTAGAAGAACGCAGGACCATCGCCATGAACATTGCCGACCAGACTTTCCCTGCCATCGAGGCCGCCAACGAGGATCGCGCGCAGGCGATTCGCGACCAGTTGCGCGACGCCATCGTCGATCGCCGGCTGGCGCCGGGAACCAAGCTTTCCGAAGGCGAAGTCGGCACGCTGTTCGATGTCAGCCGCACCGTGGCGCGCGCCGCACTGCAGATGCTCTCCTTCGAGGGATTGGTGCGCACCGAACGCAATCGCGGCGCCTTCGTCGCCAATCCGTCGCCGGAGGAAGCGCGGCAGGTCTTTGCTTCGCGCCGACTGATCGAGCCCGGAATCGCAATCGCCGCGGCTGGGCGGATGACGCCGGCGCATGTCGCCGCGTTCAAAGCCCAGCTCGATGAAGAGGGCCGCTTCATTGCCGAACGCGGACCGAACGCAAGGCGATCGGAGATCAAGGCGTCGGGAGATTTTCACCTGCTTCTGGCGTCGGTCGCCGGAAACGTCATCCTGCAGCGCTTCATGGAGGAGCTGGTCGCTCGTTCATCTCTGGTGATCGCACTCTATGGCCGCTCGGGTATCTCGAGCTGCGGCCACAACGAACACACGCAGATCCTCGAGGCGCTGGAAAATGGCAATGCCGAACGCGCCAGCGCGCTGATGCTGCACCACATCGACCATATCGAGGCCGACCTCGATTTGCGTGTCAGGAGCGGCCCGGCACTCAGGCAGGCGCTCGAGTTCTGAGATCGCGTCAACGCACGATCCTCACGCACATCGGCGTGCCAATGCCGATGGATCGGCCGGTGTCGGTCAGCCGGCCGGTTGCGGCATCACGGGCGAAAATCGAGATGCGGTCGGCATTCTGGTTGGCCGAGAACAGATGGCCGCCCGAGGGCGTCAGTGCCAGATTGCGCGGCGTGGCACCGCCGCAAGGCGTATAGTCGACAAGGGCAAGCCTGCCGGTTTGCTGGTCGATCGAAAACACGGCGATGCTGTCATGGCCGCGATTGGAGCCGTAGAGAAAGCGGCCGTCGGGCGAGATCTGGATGTCGGCACAGTGATTGCCGTCGCGTGCCTCGGCCGGCACGGCCGGCTTGCTGTCGACCACTGTAAGCTTGCCTGATGCTTCGTCCAGCGCCAGCGAGACGACCGTCGAATCCAGTTCGTTCATGACGAACACGAAGCGGCCGCCGGGATGCAGCGCGAGATGGCGCGGACCTGCGCCCGGCGCAAGCGCCGACTCGGCCAGTTTGGTCAGGCTGCAGTCTGAGCCGATGCGGTAGGACACCAGCCGGTCGATGCCGAGGTCGGCGACGATCGCAACACCGCCGGCAACCGTCTCGGTTACGCTATGGGCATGCGGCCGCTCCTGGCGTGCGAGGTCTGGTCCGGTCCCGCTATGGGCGACGCTCGACAATGGCGCGGTCAGGCCGCCATCATCGCGCAGCCCGAAGACCACGACCGAGCGATCGGGGCCACCCTCGCCCATGCCGTAATTGGCGACCAATAGCTTCGTCCGGTCGCGCGTGATGGTGTTGTGCGCCGTTATGCTGCCCAGCGTCGGCTGCTTATTGATGTAGGACAGCGTGGCGGCCTGCCTGTCGAAACGGTAGGCCGAGACCGCGCCTTCGCGCCAGGTGAACACTTCGGAATTGGCGTAGATGTAGGAGCCATCCGGCGTCACCGACAGGAAGGTCGGATTGTCGATGCCTCCCGTCTCGGCCAGTTTCTTCGTCTCCAGCGCCCCCTCGTCGAAACTATAGACGCCCAGCCCGACGCCGCGCGCGCCCTGAAAATATGGGGCGTCGCGGTTGAGGCTGCCGACGAAAACCAGACAGGCATTCTGCATCATTTCCTCCTGTTCCGCCGGCGTTGGCCGCCGCGGATCGCAGCAAAATTTCGCTGAGACTCGCTTGCAACACAACCCCATATGTGAAAATACTATTCACAAAAGAAGATTGACGGGAGGATCGATGATGCATTTCGCTGGTCTGCGGCGCGCCCTGATGGACGATTCCCGCTCCCAGAGGAAGTCGTCATGAGCGGCTTCGCGCCGACCGTTGGCGTGGCATCGACACACCCCGCCAACATGCCGAAGGAACACGCCGACCTTGCCGTCTGGAACGCGGAGAACTGGTTCTACGAAGACTGGCCGGTCGGCCAGAAAATCCGTTCGCTGCGCCGGACCATTGCCGAGGGCGACAGCCATCTCTTCAATACGCTGGTGCTCGACATCCATCCATACGTGCAGGACCAGATGTTCGCTGAAACGGAAGGCATCTTCGGTAAGCGGCTGGTCGCCGGCGCCTTCGTGTTCTCGGCCGGGCTCGGGCTCGTCGCCACCAATTGCATCAACGCCTTTTCGTATGGCTACGACAAATTGCGCTTCATCAAGCCGGTGTTCATCGGCGACACGATTTATTCGATCCGCTCCAACCTCGACAAGAAGCCGAAATACAAGGAAATGGGGCTGATCCGCGCCAGCTATGAAGTCTTCAAGGGCGAAGGCGAGCTCGTGCTTTATTGCGAGCACCTGCAGACGGTGAAGTACCGCAATCCGGCCGATTTCGCCGGCAAGACGGAGAGATAGGCAATGGCTGCCATTGCCGAACTGCCGCTGACCGGGCTCATCGTCGTCGATATGAGCCAGTTCCTGTCCGGGCCTTACTGTTCACTCAGACTGCTCGACCTCGGCGCCCGCGTCATCAAGATAGAACGGCCGGATGGCGGCGACCTGTCGCGCCGGCTTTATCTCAGCGATACCGAGATCGGTGGCGATTCCACCATTTTTCATGCCATCAACCGCGCCAAGGAAAGCCTTGCCATCGACTTGAAGGACGAGGCCGATCTTGCGGCGCTGCGCGGCCTGCTGGCCAAGGCCGACGTGCTGATCCAGAATTTCAGGCCCGGCGTCATCGAACGCCTGGGCTTCGATTACGAGGCGGTGCGCAAGATTAATCCGCGCCTGGTCTATGCCTCGATCAGCGGCTATGGCGAGGAAGGCCCCTGGGTCAAGCGGCCCGGTCAGGATCTGCTGGCGCAGGCCCGCTCCGGCGTGATGTGGCTGAACGGCGACGAGGACCAGGGGCCGGTGCCCTTCGGGCTGGCCATCGCCGACATGCTGGCCGGCTCCGCCGCCGCGCAAGGCATCCTTGCCGCACTGGTGCGGCGCGGCGTGACCGGCAAGGGCAGCCATGTCGAGACCAGCCTGCTCGAAGCACTGGTCGACTTCCAGTTCGAGGTGCTGACGACGCATCTCAATGACGGACGCCGGCTGCCGCGGCGGTCATCTTTCCGCAGCGCCCATGCCTATCTGTCGGCGCCCTACGGCGTCTATCCGGCCAAGGACGGTTATCTGGCGATCGCCATGACGCCGATATCGAAGCTGGCCGATCTTCTGGGCCTCGAAGAGCTTGCGCCCTACCGCGATCAGCCGTCGACCTGGTTCACCGCCCGCGACGAGATCAAGGCGATCATCGCGCAAAAAATCGCGACGAAGACGGTCGACGAATGGCTTGCCATTCTCGAACCTGCCGACATCTGGTGCGCCAAGGTTTTGACCTGGCCGGAAATGATGGCCAGCGAAGGCTTCAAGGTTCTCGACATGCTGCAGACGGTGACGCGCGAGGATGACGTTTCGATCCTCACCACGCGCTCGCCGCTCAGGGTCGACGGCATCCGCGCCAAGGTCGAGCGGGCCGCGCCACGCATCGGCGAGCACAGCGCAAAGATCCGCGAGGAGTTCGGGCTGTGAGCGACGTGACGCTCAAAGGCATGACCTGGAGCCATCCGCGCGGCTATGACCCGATGGTCGCCTGTTCAGCGCTGTGGACGGAACGCACCGGCGTCGCCATCGAATGGGACAAGCGCTCGCTGCAGGATTTCGAATCCTTCCCGGTCGAAGAACTGGCCCGTGCCTACGACCTGATCGTCATCGACCATCCGCATGTCGGCCAGATCACCGCCGAGAATTGTTTGACGCCGCTCGATGCGGCCGGCCGGGAAGCCGAACGTGCAGCACTTGCGGCGGGCAGTGTCGGCCGGTCCTTTCCGAGCTACAACTGGCAAGGCCGGCAGTGGGCGTTTCCGATCGACGCGGCAAGCCAGGTGGAGGCCTGGCGGCCGGACATGCTTTCGGCTGCACCGGCGAACTGGGCCTATGCCCTCGATCTGGCCCGGCAAGGCCACGTGCTGTTGCCGCTCAGGCCGCCGCATTCGCTGATGGTGTTCTACACGCTTGCCGGCACTCTCGGCCGGCCCGCCGGTGAAGGCCCTGGCGACCATGTGGACCCGGCAACCGGCAAGCAGGTTTTCGAGATGATGCGCGAGATCGCGGCCCTCGTCGATCCGGCCTGCCTTGGCATGGATCCGATAGCGGTTCTGGAGCAAATGGCCGGATCCGGCTCGCGGATCGCCTGTGCACCGCTGATCTATGGCTATGTCTCCTATGCCATCGCCGGGTTTCGACCCAACCGCCTGGCTTTCACGGATATCCCGGCGGCGGGCAATGCCGGCCCCAAAGGCTCGGCGCTCGGCGGGACTGGCATTGCCGTGTCAGCTTTTTCGAAGGCCAGGCAGGAGGCCATCGACTTCGCCTACTGGATCGCCAGCGGTGACGTGCAGCGCGGCCCTTACGCCTCGGGCGGCGGCCAGCCCGGCCATGCGGCAGCCTGGGAGGATGCCGCCGTTAACGCTGCCACCGGCAATTTCTACAAGGACACCCGAGCCACACTCGAAGGTGCCTGTGTCAGGCCGCGGCACGACGGCTACATGGCCTTCCAGCAGGCGGCGTCAGATCGCGTCAATCTTGGCCTGAGCGAAAGGCACAATGCCGCTCGCGTCGTTGCCGATCTCAATCGCCTGTTTCGGGAGAGCCTTTCGACGCAGGTGTCCGGCGTTGCCGGCGGAGGAGCCTGAAAACAACCGAACGGAGGAGAACATGAACAGCCTGATCCGCGGCCTTATGGCCGCAACCGCACTTGCATCGCTCACGACCATAGCCTGCGCTCAAGACGTTTCGGGCGTGATTGCTGGATTGCCGACCGAACTGAAGGCGCAATATGACGGCGCGCCGCAGAAGATGCTGCCGTCGGCCTGGGACAATTTCACGCCGCCGCCAAAGCCGTGGAAATGGTGCCACTCCGAGTCCTACCAGGGCAATCCGTGGCGCGTCACCGTCACTAAGGAGTTGAAGCGGCTGGTCGACGGGCTGATCGCCGACGGCACGGTGGCGAGTTTCGAAGTGTCGGATTCCAACAACGACGCCAGTCAGCAGATCAACCAGATCCGCGCCTTCATCGATAAGAAATGCTCGATCATCACCTCGATCCCCGGCTCGGCGACGGCGTTGGACGATGCCATCGATGCCGCAGCCAAAGCCGGCATCCCGTTCATCACGGCGGCTGGGTCGGTGACCAGCCCGAATGCCATCAATGTCGATTCCAACTATGCCCGCTGGGGCTACGACATGATGACCGCGATCGGCAAGGCGATGCCGGACGGCGGCAGCGTGCTTCTGGTCGAAGGCATCGCCGGCCATCCGATCGTCGTGCAGGAGCGCCAGGGCGGCGACAAGGCGCTGGCCGAAAATTCAAAGCTCAAGGTCTCGCGCAGCGTCAACGGCAACTGGACGGCCAATGTCACCAAGACGGCGGTGCTGCAGGCGATCGCCACCAATCCGGCGCCGATCGATGCGGTGTGGACGACCGGCAGCGAAAGCCGAGTCGTCGCCGAGGCCTTTGCCGAAGCCGGCCGCCCTGCCCCGCTGATCACCGGCTCGATCACCGGCGATGCGCTCGGCTACTGGAAGGCCAATCCCGACAAATACCGCTTCGAAGGCCATGCGGTTCTGCCGCACTGGACGGCCGAGACGCTGTTTCGTGTCGGCGTGCGCATGCTCGATGGGCAGAAGCCGAAGCTCAACACGCTGCTGATCCCGATTCCGCCGGTGCACAATGCCGACCTCGGGGCCTGGTACAAGGACTGCATGACGCCGGACGCCGTCTCGATCTTCCCGGTCCCGCCGAAGGATCCGATGCCGGAGGAATGGCTCGATGCCTACTTCGCCAATCCGGCACCGACCAAGGGCTGGGATTATTCGAAGGTGCCGGACGCCTGCGCCAAGTAGCATTTATGAAGGCCGGCTCCGCACGGGCGGTGCCGGTCTTCTCCATCAGGATTGCTCATGCTGGAAGTCCAGGCCATCTCGAAGCGCTACGGCGAAACGATTGCGCTGGCCAATGCCTCCATCGCGTTCCGCGCCGGCACGATCCACACCATCCTGGGCGAGAACGGCTCGGGCAAGAGTACCCTGGTCAAGCTGCTGTCCGGGATCGTCCAGCCGGACAGCGGCGCGATCCTGCTCGACGGAGCGCCCTTTGCCGGCCTCTCGCCGGCGGCGTTCCAGGGCGCCGGGTTGGCCACCGTATTTCAGGAAGTGCTGATCGCGCCTGACCGTTCGGTGACGGACAACATCCTGCTCGGCCTCGACGGCTTGCTGACGCGCACGGTGCCGCGCGCCGAGCGGCGGCAGCGCGCCCAAGCGGTGCTGAAACAATTCGCAGTGACCGAGATCCCGCTCGACCAGTTGGCCGGCCAATTGCCGCTTGCCGTTCAGCAATTGGTAGTGCTCGCCCGCGCCGTGGTCCGCAACCCGCGCATTCTCATCCTCGACGAGGTGACGGCGGCGCTAGACTTTGCCGATCGCGAGGCGGTTTTCGCCATGATGCGCAAGCTTGCTTCGGAAGGCTGCCTGATCCTGTTCATCACGCATCGCATGGACGAGGTGAGGGCGCTGTCCGATCGGATTTCCGTGCTGCGCGGCGGCAGCGTGGTGACGACCGAGGAACGCGGCACGTCCACCGCATCCGAACTTCTCAGGGCGATGGCGCCTCGTACGGCGGCGGAGCTGGCGCATGGCTGATCGCGCCGGCCTTTCGGTGCGCGGCCTGGTGATCGCGCCCGGCGTAAGCCCCACGACGCAAACCATTGCGCCAGGCGAGATCGTCGGCCTTGCCGGTCTCGACGGCCATGGACAGGAGCGGTTCCTGAAAGTGCTGGCCGGTCTGGAACGCCCGGCTGGCGGCGAGGTGACCGTCGAGGCGCCAACCGGGGCGCGCGCGATCACCAATTTCCGCAAAGCGGTCGCCTGCGGCATCGCCTATTTGCCGCGCGACCGGCGCACCACCGGCATCTTTCCGACCCAATCGGTACTCGACAATTTTGCCGTTTCGACGTTGTCGCGCGACATGCGGTACGGCCTGCTCAGCTTCGCCGGGCGACGGCAGCGCTATGAGAGCTACCGGGACAAGTTGTCCATCGTCGCGCCGCGACCGGACGCGCCGATCACCACGCTGTCGGGCGGCAATCAGCAGAAAGTGCTGCTGGCCCGTGCACTGGCGCTGGAACCGGCGATCCTGCTCCTCAACGATCCGACGCGCGGCGTCGACGTGGCGACACGGCATGTCCTTTATGACGTGTTCCGTGGGCTCGCGGCGGACGGCATGGCTCTGGTCATCCTGTCGAGCGAGATCGAAGAGATTCTGCTGCTTTGCCATCGCGTGCTGGTGTTCCGCGAACAGCAGGTCGCGGCTGAAATCACCGGCGACGAGATGAAAAGCACTACGGTGATCGCGGCCATGTTCGGGCGCGCGGCATGAGCGGGTTTCAGCGCATGGCGGCGCGATGGCGCGGCGCTGGCTTCGCGACGGTGCTGCTGGTCATCCTGATCGCGGTCAATCTGCTGCTCAATCCGGCGCGCTTCCATCCCGCCGCCTGGGGCGCGCTGATCGGGCTCGCCGCACCGCTGATCGGCGCAGCGCTCGCCTCGGCTCCAGTGATCCTCGCCGGGCGCGGCGGCATCGACATTTCCGTCGGGCCGCTGATGGGCTTGGTCAATGCGATGGTGATCCAGGTGCTGTTTCTCAGGCTTGGGATGTCTTCGCCGCTGGTCATCGTGCCGGCGGCGCTTCTGATCGGCGCGGTCGTCGGCGCCGCCAACGGCTTCCTGGCGACCATCGTCCGCATCCAGCCGATCGTCGCAACGCTAGGCACCTATCTGATCCTCACCGGCATGACGCTGACCATCCTGCCGGCGCCGATCGGGCCGGCGCCGGGCTGGCTGAAGGCGATGGCCGGACCCTGGTCGGCACTGCCGCTGTCGCTGATCTTCCTGTTCTGGTGGCTGGTGCGGCAGACGCCTTATTACGACCAGCTGATGGCGGTGGGCAGCGACGACCGCGCCGCCTACACGGCCGGCGTTCCAGTCTCGAAAGTGCGTTTCATCGCCTATGTCATGACCGGCATACTTGCCGCCTGTGCCGGCCTGATGCTGACCGCCTTGATCGGTTCGGCCGACCCCAATATCGGGCCAACCTACACGCTGATCGCGATTGCCGCGGTGGCGCTCGGCGGCGTCAGCCTTGCCGGCGGGCGCGGCGGGCTCGCCGGGGCCGCGATCGGCGCTATCGACATCTTCCTGCTGCAGAGCGTGCTGACCGCCTTCAACGTCTCCACCTATGTGCTGCAGATCGCCTATGGCGCGATCCTTGTCGTGGCCGTCATCATGACGGCAGTGCAGGAGCGGCTCTCGGGGCGGAAAGGCTGAGAAGCATGAGCCGGAACTGGTTCCAATCCACCAATGCCCGCGTCGCCGGTGCTTTTGCTGTCGCTGTCGCCTTGCATCTTCTTGGCACCTTGCTCATTCCGGGCTACTCCCAGCCGTTCGCCATCCGGGCGCTGCTGGTGATTGCCTCGCTGCTGGCGGTGGCATCGATCGGCCAGACCCTCGTCGTCATTCTCGGCGGCATCGATCTGTCGATCCCCTTCATCATCGGCTTTGCCAATGTCGTTGCCGCACAGCTCTACGGCGGCGGCTGGAATTTTGCTCTTGTCTGCGCGGTCGTCGGCGCGCTCGCCTTGCTGATCGGGGCGCTGAACGGCCTGATCTCGCGTGGGCTCGATATCCACCCGCTGATCGTCACGCTCGGCGTCGGCATGATCGTGCAAGGTGCCGTCCTGTTGTGGACCGGCGGCTTTCCATCCGGATCGGCGCCTGCAGCGGTTTCCGCCTTCGTTTCGATCGGCGGTTCGGTCGGACCGCTGCCGGTACCGGGGCTGGTGCCATGCGTCGCGGTGCTGACCTTGCTGGTGGCGCTGGTGCTGGCGCGCACGCCATACGGCCGCCGTCTCTACGCCCTCGGCAGCAATCCAGGTGCTGCGCCGCTGGCGCTGATCGATCCAGTCCGGATGTGGACGGTCACCTATGCCGCGAGCGCCTTCTTCGCCGCCGCGGCCGGCGTGCTGCTGCTCGGCTTCACCGGCTCAGCCTATGGTGATGTCGGCCAGCCCTATCTGTTCCAGACGATTGCGGCAGTGGTGGTCGGCGGCGCCGCCCTTGTCGGCGGCCGCGGCAGCTATTTCGGCACCATTGCCGGCGTGCTGGTGCTGACGGAGATCAACACGCTGCTGATCGGCCTCGGCTTCCGACCCTCGACCGTGCAGGCGGCACTTGGCCTGGTCATCGTGCTCCTGGTTTCGCTCTACGGCCGCGAGCGGTACGTGTCGGCGACCATCTGAGGCGCTTACAAACGCCACAGCCGCTTGGCGTTGCCGGAGAGCAGCTTTTGCCGTTCATCGGTGCTGGTGCCGGCAAGCAGCGCGTGCGTTGCCGCCACCCAGGTCGCAAGCCCGCCGCCAAGCGTGCAGACCGGCCAGTCGCTGCCCCAGACGACGCGGTCCCAGCCGAAGCATTCGATGGTGTGCTCGACGTAGGAACGCAGCGTTTCGACAGTCCAGGATCCGGCATCCGCATACGCGACCACACCAGAAATTTTGCCGACGACGTTCGGGCGCCGCGCGATCTCCGCCATATGCTCGCGCCAGGGGTGCTCGGCACCGCCCTTGATGTCGGGCACGCCGCAATGGTCGAGCACGAACTGCACATCCGGCGCGAGATCGGCGAGTGCGATCGCCTTGGGGATCTGGTGCGGCAGAACGACAAGATCGAAGGTCAGGCCGCTGCCGGCTAGCCGCTTGATGTTTTCACGAAACAGCGCGCCCTCCGACAGCTCATCGGGCATGACGTGCAGCACACGGCGAAAGCCCTTGACGAAAGGATCTGCGCGCTGCGTTTCCAAATAAGCAGCAAAGCCGGGCTCCTCCGGACGGCAGGAGGCAATCGCTCCCCTCAGCAAACTGCCCTTTTGCCGCGAGAGCGCTTTGACATGGCCGGTTTCGGCCTCGATATCGGCTGGATCGACATCGACCTCCATATGGAACGCGCCGTCGATGCCAGCGCGACGGGCCTGGACTGCATATTCGTCGTAGGGGAAATCGCGGTTGAGCGCCGGCACGCCGGCCAGCCATGGATAGCGCAGGGCGGACTGGTCGATCAGGTGCAGATGGGTGTCGAAGATCATGGCGGCGCGCTCCTCCTTGGCGACTTCGAGATCATCTCACGGAGAAATTCTTCATTCAAATAAGAATTCATCGCGATTGCTTGACAGTCGATCCCGCCAGTTGCGACAGCTTTTCGGTCGCTGCCAGCAGCAGCTCTATCGTCCTGGTGATGTCGGGCGCCTTGGGTGCGTTGACCAGGGTTATGTAGGGGATCGACAGTGCGGCGATTGCCTTGCCGTCCGAGCCGAGAACGGGCGTCGACAGGTTGAACACGCCGGCCGTCTGCATCGACGCCATCATCTCGTAGCCGCGTTCCCGGATCTGATCGAGGCGAGCGAAAAACTCTGGCGATTGCGGTGGCTTGTCGGTGCTGCGCAGATGTTCGGAAATCATCATCTGCCGCTCTTCCGGCGGGCGGAACGCCAGCAGCACATGGCCGGACCCGGTGTCGAACAGGCTGATATGCGAGCCGACGCGGATGGAGATGCCCCAGTAATCCGGCGCTTCCTGCTGGGCAATAACCACCGCGGAGCCGCGATCGAAGACGACGAGCTGGTTTGCCTGCTGTGTGGTTTCGGCCAGTTCGCGCATCAGCGGCGTCGCATAGGAAACCAGCCGGCGCACCGGCGCGTGCAGCTGCGCCAGGCCAAACAGCTTGAGCGTCAGCGAATAACGGTCGCCATCCGGCCGCGTGACGTAGCCGCGACGCACCAGCCGATCCAGCATGCGGTAGAACTCATTCGGGCTGCGGTCGAGTTTCTTGGCGATTTCCGCCTGCGTCAGGCCGCCGTCGACGCCGGCCAGCAGCTCGAGGATGTCGAGCCCCTTGTCCAGCGCCGGGGCTCGATACCGGTCGTCTTCCTCGTCCTCTGCCATTGCGCCTCTCCAGTGAATTTCACTTTTCATATACGCAACAGCCTTGCTTCCGAAAGAACTTTCGGCTTGACGATCCTATAAATGTTTTGTTTGTATATGAATGAAGCTGCCGATCGACCTCGCTACGCGATCGATGCAGGCTCTTTGGGAGGATACCAATGACGAAACTGTTTTGCGGCCTGTCGGCCGGCGTAACGCTACTCGCGTTTGGTGCTAGTGCTGCCCTTGCTGCCGAACTGCCCGGCAAATTCGACGGCGTCACCATCGACGCCAAGCTGATCGGCGGCCAGCAATATGAAGGGCTCTACGCGCGGATCGGCGAATGGGAAAAACTGACCGGCGCCAAGGTCAACGTGATCTCGAAGAAGAACCACTTCGAGCTCGACAAGGAGATCAAGTCGGACATCGCCTCCGGCAGCATCAACTGGTGCGTCGGCTCGAACCACTCGTCCTTCGCGCCGCAATATCCTGATATCTACACCGACCTGAACAAGCTGCTGCCGAAGGAGGAGATCGACGCCTTCGTGCCGTCGACGATCAAGGCCTCGACGCTCGACGGCAAGCTGGTAATGCTGCCGCGCGCGCAATTCGATGTCTCGGCGCTCTATTACCAGAAGAGCCTCTATCAGGATGAAGCCAAGAAGGCCGCCTACAAGGCCAAGTACGGCAAGGAACTGACACCGCCCGACACCTGGGACGAGGTCGCCCAGCAGGCGGAATTCTTCGCCAGCCCGCCCGATTTCTATGGCACCCAGTTCGCCGGCAAGGAAGAGGCGATCAACGGCCGTTTTTACGAGATGCTCATCGCCGACGGCGGCGAGTACCTCGACAAGGACGGCAGGCCCGCTTTCAACTCGGAGGCCGGCGTGCACGCGCTCGACTGGTTCGTCAATCTCTACAAGGCCAAGGCGGTGCCGGCCGGCACCACCAACTATCTGTGGGACGATCTCGGCCAGGGTTTTGCCTCGGGCACGGTCGCCATCAACCTCGATTGGCCTGGCTGGGCAGGCTTCTTCAACGATCCGAAGTCGTCGAAGGTCGCCGGCAATGTCGGCGTGAAGGTGGCGCCGAAGGGATCGGCCGGCATTCGCACCGGCTGGTCGGGGCACCACGGGTTTTCGGTCACCGAAAACTGCGCCAGCAAGGAAGCGGCCGCTTCGCTGGTCTGGTTCCTGACCAATGAGGACAGCCAGAAGCTCGAGGCGGCAAGCGGACCTCTGCCGACCCGCACGGCGGTGTGGGACTGGGACATCCAGCAGGCGGCAAACGATCCTTACAAGAAGGAAGTGCTGGCGGCTTTCCAGGAAGAGGCAAAGCACGCTTTCGCCGTGCCGCAGACACCTGAATGGATCGAAATCTCCAACGCCGTCTATCCCGAATTGCAGGCCGCCATCCTTGGCGACAAGACCTCCAAGCAGGCGCTGGACGACGCTGCCGCCAAGGCCACCCAGATCCTCGAGGACGCCGGCAAGCTTTGACCATTCTCCCAAGGGGGCGCCGCGCTCATTGAAGAGCGGCGCCCCCGAACTTTTTTCGAACCATGCGCAACCCGCTTTGTCTTGATCCCAGCTCGCCGATGGCGGGCTTCGGTGTCCGGGCACCAACCAGAACCGGATCGCCATGAAAGGCTGGAGACCCTCGCCACCATTGCTGCTCCTGCTGCCGGCGGTGATCGTGCTGGCGGCCGTGGTGGTGGTGCCGTTGCTGCTGTCGCTCTACTCCAGCTTCACGCCGTTCCGGCTGACCAGGCCTGAGACGTTCTGGGTCTTCATCGGCGCCCGCAACTACGTCACCATCCTGACCAGCCGCGATTTCTGGATCGCCTTTGCCCGTACTGTGGTGCTGCTGACGGTGGCGCTCAACCTGGAAATGCTGATCGGTCTCGGGCTGGCCCTGCTGGTGGAAAAAGCCTCGCGCGGCCAGCGGGTCCTGCGCACCATCATGATGTTTCCGATGATGTTTTCGCCGATCCTCGTCGGCTTCCAGTTCAAATTCATGTTCAACGACAATATCGGCCTGGTGAACAACGCCCTGCAGGCGCTCGGCCTGACCGATCGCGCCATCCCGTGGCTGATCGACGGCAATCTCGCCTTCATCGCCATCCTGACCGCCGAGATCTGGTCGTCGACTTCGGTGTTCGCGATCCTCATCCTAGCCGGGCTGCTGGCGATGCCGCGCGAACCGGTCGAGGCGGCCCGCGTCGACGGCTGCACGCCATGGCAGACATTCCGCTATGTCACCTGGCCGTTCATCATGCCGTTTGCCTTCATCGCCATGACCATCCGCTCGCTCGACGTCGCGCGCGCCTACGACATCGTCAAGATCATGACCGACGGCGGCCCTGCCGGCCGCACCGAGCTGGTCTGGACGCTGGTCGCCCGCACCGCCTATGGCGATGCCAAAATGGGCATGGCCAATGCCATGGCCTATTTCTCGATCCTGCTGTCGATCCTGTTCACCGTCTATTTCTACCGCAAGCTCGCCGCGGCGCGCACGCAGATCGCGGCGGAGTGGTGAGGATGGACCAGAACAGCCTGCATCGCGCCGGCAACAAAGCGCTTCGGATCGTCCATGGCATCGGGCTGTTCCTGGCCATGCTGGTCATCTGCCTGCCCGGCATCTGGATCGTGCTGTCGTCGCTGCGGCCGACTGTCGAGATCATGGCCAAGCCGCCGGTGTGGATTCCGCAGCAACTCTCGCTCGATGCCTACGTCGCCATGTTCAGCGGCGTCGGCAAGGGCGGCATTCCGGTGCTCGACTATTTCCGCAATTCGCTGATCATCTCGGTGACCTCGACGCTGATCGCCATCGCCATCGGCATGGCGGGCGGCTATGCCTTTGCGCGCTATCGCTTCCAAGCCAAGTCGGCGATGTTTCTCGGCCTGATGCTGACGCGCACGGTGCCCGGCATCGCACTGTCCCTGCCGCTGTTCTTCGTCTTTGCGCGGCTCGGCATCGTCGACACGCATTTCGGGCTGATCCTGGTCTATGTCGCGCTCAATGTGCCCTTCACCATCTGGCTGATCGACGGCTTTTTCCGCCAGGTACCGAAAGACCTTGCCGAGGCGGCGCAGATCGACGGCTGCACGCGCTGGCAGGCCTTCTGGCAGGTCGAGTTTCCGCTCGCCGGGCCCGGCATCGCCTCGGCCGGAATCTTTGCCTTCCTCACCTCGTGGAACGAGTTCGCGCTGGCCTCGCAGCTGACACGCTCGATTAACTCCAAGACCCTGCCGGTTGGCCTGCTCGACTATACGGCCGAATTCACCATCGACTGGCGCGGCATGTGCGCGCTCGCCGTGGTCATGGTCATACCGGCGCTCACGCTTACCTTCATCGTCCAGAAACACCTCGTCGGCGGCCTCACTTCCGGCGCGGTGAAAGGCTGACATGGCAACCGTATCGCTCAAGAATCTCACCAAAAGCTACGGCCCGGTGGCGGTGGTGCACGGCATCGATCTCGAGGTCGCCGACCGCGAGTTCATCGCGCTGGTCGGGCCGTCCGGTTGCGGCAAGTCGACAACCCTGCGCATGATCGCCGGCCTCGAGGCGATCAGCGACGGCGTCATCGAGATCGGCGGCCGCATGGTCAACGACCTGCCGCCGCGCTCGCGCAACATCTCGATGGTGTTCCAGTCCTACGCGCTCTATCCGCATATGACGGTGCGCGAAAACCTCGGCTTCTCGCTCAAGATCGCCGGCGCCGCGAAAGAAGAAATGGACCGTCGCGTCGCCGAAGCGTCCGGCATTCTCGGCCTCGACCAGTTGCTCGACCGCCGGCCGTCGCAACTGTCCGGCGGACAGCGCCAGCGCGTGGCCATGGGCCGCGCCATCGTGCGCGATCCCGATGTCTTCCTGTTCGACGAGCCACTTTCCAATCTCGACGCCAAGCTTCGGACGCAGATGCGCACCGAGATCAAGAAGCTGCACGCCAAGGTCAAGTCGACGGTGATCTACGTCACCCATGACCAGGTCGAAGCGATGACATTGGCGGACCGCATCGTCATCATGCGTGACGGTTTTATCGAGCAGGTCGGCACACCCGACGAGGTCTTCCGCCGGCCGCAGACACGCTTCGTCGCGGGCTTCATCGGCTCGCCACCGATGAACCTGCATGAGGCGGTTGTCGACGACGGACAGCTGCTGTTCGCCAGCGGCGAGAAGCTGCCTCTGCCCAGCCAGTTCAAAGCCAATGTCGAAACCGGCGACAAGGTCGTGTTCGGCCTCAGGCCCGACGACATCTATCCGACCGGACACGGCATCAGCTCCGGCGAAGATGTCGACGTCCACCAGGTCGAGTTGCCGGTGACCGTCACCGAGCCGCTCGGCAATGAGACGCTGGTGTTCGCCGAATTCAACGGCAGCGACTGGGTATCACGGATGCTCAATCCAAAGCCGCTCAAAGCCGGCGACCGGGTCAAGATGAGCCTGGACCTGTCGCAGGCCCATCTGTTTTCTGCTGAAACGGGCAAGACATTGCGAGGTTAAAATCATGGCAAAGATCGAGAAAGTCGAACTGCGCATGGTCGACTTGGTGCCTAAGGTCAAGCGCACCGATGCCATCCAGAGTTTTGTCAGCCAGGAAACACCGATCGTCACCATCACCGATGCCGACGGCGCGGTCGGCTCCGGCTACAGCTACACGATCGGCACCGGCGGCTCGTCGGTGATGCGACTGCTGGCCGACCACCTTGCGCCGCGGCTGATCGGCCGCGACGCCGACATGATCGAGGCGGTCTGGCGCGAGTTGGAGTTCGCCACCCATGCCACGACGATCGGCGCGATCACGGCAATCGCGCTGGCGACCATCGACACTGCTCTTTGGGACCTGCGGGCGAAGAAACAGAGACTGCCGCTGTGGAAGCTGGCCGGCGGCGCCAAGGACCGCTGCCCGCTCTACACGACCGAAGGCGGCTGGCTGCATATCGAAACCGAGGCGCTGGTCGAGGATGCGCTGGCCGCCAAGGCCAAGGGTTTTCGCGGCTCGAAGGTCAAGATCGGTAAGCCGCACGGTTCCGAGGATCTTACTCGGCTGACGGCGGTGCGCCGGGCGGTTGGAGACTCCTACGAGATCATGACCGACTGCAACCAAGGCTTTTCGGTCGACGAGGCAATCCGCCGGGCCGAACGCTTTCGCGACCTCGACCTCGCCTGGATCGAGGAACCGCTGCCGGCCGACGACATTGACGGCCATGTGCGGCTGTCGAGTGCGACGTCGACGCCGATCGCGGTCGGCGAGTCGCTCTATTCGATCCGGCATTTCCGCGAATATATGCAGAAGGGCGCTTGCTCGATCGTGCAGGTCGATGTCGGCCGCATCGGCGGCATCACGCCGTGGCTGAAGGTGGCGCACGCGGCCGAGGCGTTCGACATCCCCGTCTGCCCGCATTTCCTGATGGAACTGCATGTCAGCCTGACATGCGCCGTTCAGAACGGCAGATATGTCGAGTATATTCCCCAGCTCGACGAGCTGACCGGCAAGAAAATGCGTATCGAGGACGGGCATGCATTGGCGCCGGACGAGCCCGGCATCGGCATCGACTGGGACTGGGATGCGATCAAGGCGAAGAGCATCGCGGAATTCACCACGACGATAGTGAAATAGGAGGCGGACATGCAGCGAATGGGAATGGTGCTCGGCCTCAAGCCGGAGAAGGTCGCCGAGTATGTGCGGCTTCACGCCGCCGTCTGGCCGGACGTCCTCAAGATGATTTCCGCCTGCAACATCAAGAATTATTCGATTTATCTGAGGGAGCCGGAGCACCTTTTGTTCAGCACCTTCGAGTACCACGGCACCGACTATGCCGCCGACATGGCCAAGATGGCCGCCGATCCCACGACGCAGGAATGGTGGGCGCTGTGCATGCCATGCCAGGAGCCGCTGCCGACCCGCAAGGAGGGCGAGTGGTGGGCGTCGATGGACGAAGTCTTCCATTATGACTGATGACATTTTCGATCCTGCCTCGCTCTCCCAGGCCTGGGCACAGCCGTCAAAGCCCAGGCCGATCGTGATTTTCGGCGCCGGCTCGATCGTCGGCGATGCGCATTTCCCGGCCTATGGGAAGGCCGGTTTCCCGGTTGCCGGGCTTTTCGACCCCGACCTGGCCAAGGCCGAAAAACTGGCGCAGAAATGGGGCGTCACCGCTTACCGGTCGGTCGAGGAAGCTGCTGCGATCAAGGACGCCGTCTTCGATCTGGCGACACCGCCGGCCTATCATGCCGGCGTGCTCAGGGCGCTGCCCGATGGTGCGGTGGCGCTGATCCAGAAGCCGATGGGCAGCAATCTCACCGAGGCGACCGAGATCCTCGAAATCTGCCGCTCCAAAGACCTCAAAGCGGCGGTGAACTTCCAGCTCCGCTTTGCACCGATGATGCTGTCGCTCAGGGATGCGATCGCCAAGGGCTGGTTGGGCGACGTGGTCGATTTCGACGCATGGCTGGCGCTTGCGACACCCTGGCAGCTCTGGGAATTCCTGTTGCAGGCGCCGCGCGTCGAGATCGCCATGCATTCGATCCATTATCTCGACCTGATCCGGCAATTGCTCGGCGACCCCAAGGGGGTTCACGCCAAGACGCTCGGCCATCCCGGCCATAAGGTTGCGCAAACGCGCACCAGCGCGATCCTCGACTATGGCGACACCGTGCGCTGTGCACTGTCGATCAACCACGATCACAAATTCGGTCGAAAACACCAGGCCTGCGAATTCCGCATCTGCGGCACCGAAGGCGCCGCCTACCTCAAATTGGGCGTCAACCTCGACTATCCGCGCGGCGAGCCGGACATCCTCGAAATCTACCCCAAAGGCGGCAAGGACTGGATTGCGGTTCCACTCGTCGGCGCATGGTTTCCGGACGCCTTTGCCGGCCGCATGGCCAATGTCCAGCGCTACGCGTCGGGCGAGGACGCCGAGCTTGTCAGTTCCGTCGAGGACGGCTGGAACACCATGGCGCTGGTCGAAGCCGCCTACCAATCGAGCGCGGCGCCGGCAACACCGATCGCGGCGAGGCCCTGACTTGGAGCAGACTGTCTATTTCGAGGACTACCAGATCGGCTCGTCGCGCATGACCAGCGGGCGCACCATCACCGAGACCGATTTCGTCGTCCATGCCGGCCATACCGGTGATTTCTTTCCCCATCACATGGACGCCGAGTTCATGAAGACGACGCCGTTCGGCCAGCGCATCGCGCACGGCACGCTGGTCTTTTCGGTCGGCGTCGGGCTGACAGCAAGCGTCGTCAACCCGGTCGCCTTCTCCTATGGCTACGACCGGCTGCGCTTCATCAAGCCGGTGTTCATCGGCGATACGATCAAGACCCGCGCCACCATCTCGGCCAAGGAAGACGACCCGAAGCGGCCCGATTCAGGCCGGGTCGTCGAGCGCTGCGAGGTGATCAACCAGCATGGCAACGTGGTGCTGGTCGCCGACCACATCTACATCGTCGAGCGTCGCGACAAGCCGAGCAGGGCCTCGACGGACGGCCCCGAAACCTGAAACAAAAAAACCGCCTTGCGGCGGGTCCTCGGTGCGAATCAGCACCATACGCAAATTAGTAGCATAGCTGCCGGCACAAAGCAAGAACAAAATGTGGCGCTGTCCGCAAAAAAATGCGAATTCACTTCACCCGTTCCCGTCTTTATCCGCTTGCCGAGATCGCGCTCAAGGCTGCCTGCCCCGGAACGTTAAGGTGGAACTGTCGGCAGGCAGCGGATGGTGCCGGCATCGGGAATTGGTCACACCCGGTTGACCGGATATACCGCCTTGCCGCCGCGCAGGACCGCTGCGACGTCGGCAAACACCTTGTTGCGAACCTCCGCGTAAGATTGCGTCGAGTAGTGCGCCGCGTGTGGACTGACCAGGACGGTGTCCAGCGCCAGCAGCGGATTGTCGGGCGAAGGCGGCTCCTGCTCGAACGTGTCGATGCCCGCGCCTGCCAGATGGCCGCGCCGGATCAGATCCGCCAACGCGACCTCGTCGACGAGGCCGCCGCGGGACACGTTAATGAATATCGCTCCTTCCTTCATCCGCGACAGGGCATCCGCCGACATGATGTTTCTGGTCTCCGGTGTCGCTGGAACGTGCAGCGAGACGATGTCGGCCCTGGCTAGCAGCTCGTCGAAGCCGACCGGTTCGGCACCGCCGGCCGTGATGCGCTCTGCCGGCATATGCGGGTCGTAGGCGATGATATGATAGCCGAAGACCCGCGCCCGCTCGGCAGTCAGGCGCCCGATCTGGCCGAAGCCGATCAGCCCGAGAATCTGCCTGTCCGGCCGCGTGATGCCGGCACCGTCGGTCATCGCCGCCCAGCGGCCGGCGCGCACCGCGCTGTCGAACTGCTTCAGCCTGCGCGCCAAGGCCAGGATCAGGGCCATGGCGTGGGTGCTGACTTCCACCAGATTGGCGTCCGGCACGTAGGTTACCTGAACACCGGCACGGCTAGCGGCCTCGACGTCGATCGAGTCGAGCCCTACGCCGAACCGCCCGATGACCTTGAGGTTCTTCAGTTCCGCCAAAACGCGAGCCGTGATCGGCTCCCGCAATACCATCAATGCGTCGGCGTCGCGGCAGTGTTCGATCAGGGCATCTTCTGTGAGCAGCGTCTTTTCGACAAACTCGGCGCTCAAGCCGTCGAGGTAGCGCAGCTGCTCCTCCTCGACTGACAGCACACCGTCGGTCTTGATGATCTTCATGGCAAACTCTTGCTATGAGGCGCTGCGCGCCGAGGCGACGCCGGCGGCAAGGCCGGCGCCGAGAAACATCGTGTCGCTGGCCAGCATGTAGAAGCTGATGCCGTGCCGCGACCATTTGCCGACATCATCCGCCGAAGGGCGAAAGATGCCGACGGCCTTGCCGGCCGCGCGCGCTACGGCCGCAATCCTGGTAATCGCGGCATTGAGCTTGTCCTGGCCGGCCGGCCCCATGGCGTCGATCGAGACCGACAGGTCGCCGGGGCCAATGAAGACCACGTCGACGCCGTCGACCTGGACGATGTCGTCGATGTTGGCCAGGCCCTCTGCCGTCTCGACCTGGATGGCGACCGTCAGGACCTCGTTGGCCGATTTGAGGTAGTCCGGAATCCTGTAGCCATAGCCGGCGGCGCGGCCCGGGCCGACACCGCGTGCGCCGACCGGCGGGTAACGGCAGGCCATGACCACCATGCGGGCTTGCTCGGCCGTCGAGACGCGGGGTACCAGGACGCCCGACGCGCCGGCGTCGAGCGCGGCCGCCATCCATTCCGGCGTGTGGCCGGGAACGCGCACCATCGCGGGAACCTTGTGGACATCGGCGGCGCGAACCAGATCCTCGAGCCGTTCGCGGCCGATCTGCGAATGCTCCCAGTCGATGCACAGGAAATCGACCCCGCTGGCGGCCGCCACTTCGACCGCCACCGGGTGCGGGATGGCGCAGAACGTGCCGATGAGGCGATCGAGAGAGACACATTTCTTGCGAAAGTCGTACATGAAATCTCCAGAGATTTTTCGGCGTCGGCAAAACCTGTTTGCGCTATGTGGCCCGCGGCAAAGGATGCACGGCTTCCGTCGACATCGGGAAATGCCGGCTGCCGCCTGAAAACGGCGGGAAAGTCTTGTAGTCGGCGCGCATCTCCAGCCGCGCCGGCGACTGCAGGGCGTGCGTCAATGCCGCGGGGCTGTCGAACATGACCCGGTTGCGCTGCATATGGTCGATGCGCGGCCAGGGCAGCGAACCGCACCAATCCAGTCGCGACAGAACCTCGATGTGGCGAATGCCGGGGAAGCCCCGCATCAATTGCGGATGATGCGTCACATAGTGGTAGAGCCAGACATTCATGTCTTCGGCCGGCCCGGGATAGTGGACAAGATAGCTGCAGGGGAGTCCCGACGTCTGGACGCCAGCGTCGTCGACGGGAAACGGACGCACGCACATAGCCTGTTGCGTCGGCCTCGAACCGGCGACGCTCGACAGCATACCCGGTGCGGCAAGCGCCTGCAGATGGCCGGACGGCGCCAGCGCCGCCTCCATGTCCGCCAATTCGTCGAAATAGAGCTGGAAGCCAAAGACCGGCGGTGGGCCATCCTTGTTGAACATGTCCGTCGCCACTTCGGGCAGATAGATGTTTGCAAGCGCAAGGCCCGGCGTCGATGCAATCACCCGCCGCACGGCATCAACGTCTTCACCGGCGATGGCCAAATTTGCCTCGCGGTCATCATGGAAGAAAGCAAGATAGGCAAAGCGCATTTGGACACCTGCTGGATCGAGTTCGACTAGATCAAATTCGGAAGAAAGAGAGCGATCTGCGGAAAGAGGACAATCAGCAGGATCAGCAAAAGCGTCAGCGCGATGTAGGGTGCCGCTGACATGGCAACCGTCTTGAGCGATGTGCCTTTCGGCGCAACACCGATCATGATGAACAGCAGCAGACCAAACGGCGGCGTGGTGAAGCCGACCTCGTAGGCGAGCAGCAGGATCAGCCCGAACCATACCGGCTCGTAGCCGAATTGGTGGGCGATCGGCAGGAAGATCGGCAGCGTGATCAGCATCATCGAGACCTGATCCATGAACATGCCGAGCAGCAGGATGACGAGCACCATCATGAGCAGCATGGGATACGGTCCAAGATCATAGCCGACGATGAACTGGATAAAGCCGTTGGAGGCGCCGGAGAAGGCGAATATCTGCGAAAACGTCGTCGAAGCCGAGATGATCAGGAAGGTCATGCCGGTGACCTTCATCGCATCGTCCAGCGACCTCCAGACAACCGACCAGCTGAACCGCCGGTAGACAAACAACAAGGCGAACACGGCGGCACAGCCGAGCCCCGCCGATTCCGTCGGCGTCGCTATTCCAAGGATGATCGTGCCAACCACCATGAACACGATGACGCTCATCGGAATGATGTTGACGGCAACCGCCCTCACCTTCTCGGCCGCAGGAACGGCGGGCACCGGATAGTGCGGAGAGGCGTCCGGATCGATCTTCGTCTGTGCGAAGATCAGCGCCGCGTACATGACAACGAGGAGCAGCCCGGGCAAAGCCCCCGCTATGAGCAGCGCGCCTACGTCGATCTGGGCCAGCGAGCCGAGCAAGACGGCCAGCGAGGATGGCGGGATGATGACGGCAAGGCTTCCGGCGCCAAGCACCGGGCCGTAGGCCATATGCGGCTTGTAGCCCCGCTTCAGCATCTCCGGCACCATCAGCGAACCCATCATGCCGGTATTGGCGAGGCTCGAGCCCGACAGCGCGGAAAAGATTGTGCCGGCGGCGAGAACGACATAAGCGAGGCGTCCGCGCAGATTGCCGATGCACAGGTCGAGCGCGTAGATGACCTTCTCGCCGAGGCCGGAGCGGAAGAACAGGCTGCCCATGACAAGAAACATCGGCAGCGGAGCGAGCGCATAGGTCGAGACGGCGTCGGAGAAGTTGGCGACCATCTGCGTCACGCCGATCGAACCGCCGAAGAACAGGTACAGCCCGATCACATTGGTGACGAAGAAAGCGAAGGCGACCGGCAGCCCAAGCCCCATCAACACGAGGATGGTGCCAACAAGCACGGCGAATGGAAACAGCCAGGCCACCGGTCAGAGCCCTTCCATTTCCAGCGGATCGAGCGTGTACAGCGTGTCACGGCCGAGGAGATATCTGAGCCATTCCAGCGCAGAGAGGTAGAAGGCGAGCATGATGGGCAGAAAGACCAGCCATTTCGGCATGTCGAAACTGCGCGTTTCATATTCGCCGCCCGCCACGGCGCTTGTCAGGGAAAACAAGGCGACGCTGCCAAGGTAGAGGCTGACGCCGATGCAGGCGAGATAGACCAGTTTTTCAAGCACCGCCCGAGCCCGCATCGGCAGCGCCTTGCGCAGGAACTCGACGAAGACATGGCCCTTGCTGTGGACCAGCCAGGGCATCGGCAGGAATGCCGCGTAAAGCAGGCCGTATTCCGTCGCCGATACTGCCCAGGCAAGCGGCCTCAGGCCCAGATTGCGGACGCATACATCAGCAACCACCGCGACGATGATGAGGCCAAGCACCACTTTTGCCGTCGCCGCCAACGCAAGGCTCAGCTTCGCAATCGCTGCAAACAATCTGTCCATGTCCGACGACCCTCATGTCCACCGTTGCCCCGCTTTTGCCCAGCTTTGATGGAGGGCTTACAAGGCAGCCTCCGCTCGGCTACTGGAAGAATTTCTTCAACTGATCGATGTTGGTGGGATCGCGTTTGGCCATTCTCGCCCAGCTCGCCTGCGTGGCAGCCGCCAGGAATTTGTCGCGGCCGGCACCGGTCAAGCTGATCACCTTCTGCCCGCCGTCGATCATCGCCTGTGCCTGCTTTTCCGACTCGGCAAGATTGGCGTCATAGCTCGCGCGCTCGTATTCGACGGCCGTGTCGGCAAGCAGCTTCTGCGCCTCGGGCGACAGCGTGTCCCATTTGGCCTTGTTGATCGAGATCAGCACGTCGGTTTTGAAGAATTGCGGGTCGACACGGTATTTGGTGAACTTGTCCCAGCCGAACGACGCATAGCCAAACACGGTATAGGCGTTGGCATTGACGACGCCGCGCTCGAGCGAGGTGTAGACGTCCCCTGGCGCTTGCACGATCACCGTTGCGCCCAGGGATTCAAGGAAATCGCGATAGAGCGGCGACGAGCGGATCTTCAGGCTGCTCCAGTCGATGCTGCCTTCGCTGTTGAGCTTGGGTTCGTCGATGGTGAAGACGTTGAAGCCCGAGCCCGCGTCGACATGCGCCAGCAGATGGGCATTGGCCTTCTTCTCGAAAATTCCGCTGATGAAGTCCCAGCCGCCATTCTCGCGAACCTCCCACGGCGTCTTTGTCGATGCGGAGAACACCTCGCCTTCGGGCACGAGCTCGAGGAACTGCCCTGCCGGCGTGTCGATCACGTCGATCAGGCCGCTCCTGAGCGCCGCGCCCTGCTGGATCGGCGGAATGACCTCCGGCCCGCCACGCACGTTGATCTGGACCACACCCTTGCCCTTTTCGTTCACCTTCTGAACGAACTTCAGGAAGCTCTGGGCGTAGCCGTTCTGCGTCGGCGTAAAATGCACGGCGTTGAGGACGACCTCCTCGGCCGGGGCGATACCCGCCACACCCGACAGGAGTGCAGCCAGAACAAGGGATTTCCAAATGCGCATTGCCGTACTCCCTTTGATAGTTCGCCCATGATCGGGCCGATCTGAAAATTACAATCGCTGCGCCGCCACGCGAACGGCGGTTAACTGGCATCATCTCCTACTGTCAGGAACCGTCCATGTGCGTAGAAGACCGGCGATCGGTCAGCGCGGTCCAGCGCGACGCCTGAGACGATGCCGATGACGATCATGTGCGACGCCCGCACAATGATTTCGGCCACCCGGCATTCGAACATTGCCCGCGCGCCGACAAGCAAGGGCGCGCCGGTTTCGCCACGCACCCATGATCCGGACGAGAACCGCGCGGCCCCCTTGGCTTTGGTCATGCCGCCAAAGGCACGCACAACGTTCTCCTGGTCGCCGGCTGGCAGATTGACCGAAAAGGGCAAGCCTTCGCGAATGGCCGAGGCAAAGGTGCTGCTGCGGTTGACGCAGGCCAGCAGCGAAGGCGGCTCGGCACTGAACGAGCAGAGTGCCGTCGCCGTGATGCCGCAAAAGCCGATCTCGTCATGTTCCGACGCGAGGATGGCGACCGAGCCCGCCACGGCCCGCATTGCCTGCTTGAAGGCGCGCGGATTGATGGCGTCGTGTCCATCCACCCACGGCGTCGGAATGGCGGCCGCCGGCATCAATTTACTCGAAGCCCGGCCTGGCGCATCAGCGGCAGCACGCGGTCGCAGAAGAAGGGCAATTCGTAGGTATAGTTGACGAATGTGAGGGCGGCGCCGGAATAACCCTGGTCCATGATCGCAGTGAGGTCGTCGACGATCTTTTCCGGCGTGCCGATGAGCGGGAAAGTTCCAGCACCGCCGGCGAACCTTTGCCGATATTCGGTGAAGGCCTTCGCATCATGCGAGTTCGCGAATTCCTTCTTCTTGCGCATATGCTCGTCGACGGCGCCCTCGTCCGCGCATTCCAGCGCGTAATGCCGGTAATAATCCTCGGCTTCCTGCTGGGTTTCCCGGCAGACGACGTGACAAACCGTATAGACGCCGACTTCGCGTCCGACTTCGGCCGCTCGGTTGGTGATGTCGACCACATGCGCACGGCCGTCGGCAATTTCGGAAAAAGTCGAAAACAGGTAGTCGCAGTGGCGCGCCGCATAGTTGCGCCCCGGCGCGCCGAAGGCGGCGTTCATGGTCACCGGTCGCGGCGCCTGCAGGCTTGGCGGGCGGCTGACGACCCCCTTCAGATCGTAGAACTCGCCGCTGAAGTCGAACGGCTCCCTCGATTGATAGGCACGCACGATGATGTTGATCCATTCCTCGGCCTGATCGTAGGTCCGCTCGCCGACCGTCTGCCCGAACATGGCGAACTCGTCCGGGTTCCAGCCGCAGACGATGTTCAAGCCGGCACGCCCGTTGGAGATGTGGTCGACCGTCGCCAGCGCTTTTGCAGCCTGCAGCGGATGAACCAGCGGCACATGCACCGTCATGAACAGGCCGATGTTTTCGGTGGCGACAGCAAGACCCGCCGCCCAGGTGAACGTCTCGAACGACCATTCCCGCACATGCGTCAAACCGCCGAAGCCGCGCCAGCGGGCGATCGGCAGCAGAAACTCGAGGCCGGCGCGATCGGCGATGCAGGCGGAGTTGAGGTTGTCTTCCCAGCGGGCACGCCAGCGCTCGGGGACGGTGGTCATTGCCAGGCCGCCATCGGCGTTCATGGAAAAGACGCCGAGCTTGAACCTGTTCGGCCCTTTCAGCGGGTGCTGCTTCCTGATCATGATTTCCCCCGCCGTGACATGCTCTTGCCCTCGCCGTCGGAGTTTTGAAACGGTGGGCTCAGCTTCATGAAACGCTCCTCGGCGTTCTGAATGAAGTGGGTCATGCGGTCGTAAGCGGCGACGGCGTCGCGCTTGACGAATGCCTCGTAGATGGCGCGCATGCCGGCCACGATAACGGCCTGCGTCGGCTGGTGCGACAGCGTCCTTAAACGGACGACGAGTACATGGTCGACGAAGCGGGCAATCGTTTGTGAAAGACGCTCGTTCGCGACCGCGCCAAGCCAACAATTCCTGAATGCCGAATTGGCCTGGAAAAAGCGGTCGGCATCGCCATCTGCGGCCGCAGCCTCTGCCTCCCGGAGCGCGGCTGCCAGGGTCTTGAGGCCAGCGGCGTCAAGTGTCCGTGCGGCGTGCGCGGCGGCCCGCGGCTCGAGCAACCGGCGGACCTCGAAGATGTCGGCGACATCCGTTGCGGTAAGCGTGGGCAGCGTGAAGCCGCGTGTGGTGCCGACGAGATAGCCCTCATGCACCAACTGCATCAAGGCGTCGCGGACAGGCATTCTGGAAATGCCGAGCCGGGCGGCAATATCGACATCGACCAGCTTCTGGCCAGGCGCCAATTCGCCATGCTGTATCGTCAGCCGGACTTGTTGATAGACCTGGGCACGCAGATTGCCATCGCCAACCCGTTTGAGCTCTATCGTTTCCGTCATCCACGCCTTCCCATGCGAAGATTTCGTATATCGTTTGAGGCTGTGATCTCGCAGTCGTGCCGTTGAAATGCAGCCATATATCGGCAGAAATCGACCTGTCAGCCATGTTCCCGGCTCAAGTGAAGCACAGGCTGGATCACCTGGCAAGATATTTCAAGTCTATAATGTATACTGTTTGAGCTCGCTGTCCGGAGGGCAGAGGATCGCGCCGTCTGTGCTGCCGCGCCGCGCGACGGCGGGTACAGGGCGCGGTTCGGTAAAAAACGTACAGACGTTTTTCCGTGACACATCGAAGTTGGCGGATTTAACTAAAATTACTTGCGATCTGCGCGCGCCGGCACGCCCACCCCCGATCCCCTCGCCGGTGCGCATTACTGGATCGCCCGCCGTATCGAAAGGTGCGGCGGGCTTTTCGTTTCGTTTGGCGGGGAGGCGCTTATGCGAGACTTGCCCAGGAATATCGACGCCGACGTCGTGATCGAAATCAGCAAGTTGCTCGACGACCGGGCGAAGTCCGTGCCGGTGCCGGTGCACAAGCTGGCGGCGATGATCCGGCTGGGCGTCGAAACCCTTCTGACCGATCACTCCATCGAGGAGCTGATCGTGGAAATGGCCGCGACGCGGGGGCTTCCGATGCTGTTCGATTTGCCGGTGATCAATGTCGACAACGTCGTGCCGATTGCCTTGGCGCGCCGTCCCCGCTGACATTTCGCTCGAGCCCCATCGGTAGTCGCGTCGCCGCCCGACTTCACTTGTCCTGATGCGCCGGCCGAGTGTCGCCTTTCTTTTCGGGGTCATGGGTATGGTGGCTGTCGCGTTCGCCGCCGCCGCCGGAGACCTTGCTGTGGCTGCGCTGGTCTGAATCGGCCGGCGGCTTTTCGACGCTCAGCGGCTTCTTGGCGTTTTCGTGCGCGGCGCCGGGACCGCCCTGGCGGATGCTGGCAGGAGTTTTCTTCGACGTGGACATGGCCTAGCGATCCTGGACGTTGCCTTGATGAGTGGTGTTGACCTTCGTATTGCCTTGCTGACCCTGCTTGTCGGGATCGGGGACGGTGGATTGCGGTGCCTGGTCGGCTGCTACCGATTTTTTGTCACCGGCGCCCTTTGGGCTCAGATTCTTCGGCGGCACAGGGGGAGGTTTCGTGCTCATGGCGTTTCTCCTTCCGCCACCCAAACAAGCGGCTCGGGAGAAAGGTTCCCGAGGGTCCGATACGAACGGCGATTGCCGCAACGAGCCGGGTCCACAGGCCGTGGCTTGGGGCCGGCGGGGTGCCCGCACAATCCAGGATTATTTCTTGATGATGTTTCCGTTGTTCAGATCGAAGGCCTGGGCACCGAACGCCTGCCTGAAGAAGTCCTCCTGCAGATCGCCCCATTCGCCGAGATAGGCGCCGCAATTGCTGCAATAGATCGGTGTGGAATCCTTCGGGTTGTCGGGAATCTCCATCAGGATCGTCCCGCACGCCTTGCAATCGAGCTTGTCATCCAAACGGCGGCCCATTGACACATGATCGCGCGTTTTCAGCCGCGCGCCAATTGTCGTTTTCGTACGAAGCCCGAATGGCGCGTTTTCCAACCAGCAAGGGGATCGAAAGCTAGCGTTCCGCCGGATTTCCGAAGGCCGGATCTCGCCGCCTCGAATACATCCCCACCCGCGGCAGCTCGTCTGGAAAGTCGACCCAGGGTAACCTCATGTCCCAGTATGCGTGGGCCTCTGGCGGAAACCGTTCGGGGTGATCGAGAAAGCCGATCGCCAGATAGAGTTCGTCGGGCAGGCCCTGGTCGACATAGCCGATCGATGTTCCGCAATCCGCGCAGAAGGACCGGAGCACACCGGGGGTTTTCGAAAAGGTCTTCGGTATGCCGGTGAGCAAGGTGAATTCAGAAGGCCGATAACCGACCCACACCGTTAGCGGGCTTCCTATCGCCTTGCGACAGTCGTCGTCGTGATCGGAGCAAACCCAGAACGGCTCGCCGCGCATTTGCGCCGTTATGGCGCCGCAAAAACAGGAACCCGTTTCAGTTCGTGGCATTGGCTAACTTCATGGCTGGACTCGCCTTCACTGCTGGCCCGGCATTTCGGTATTTTCCTTGGGGTTCTTCTTGATGCCGGCGGCAGGCGAGGTATCGGCCGGAGCATTGCCACCCTGGTTCTGTTCAGCGGCTCTTTTGAGCGGCGAAGTCTGCCAGCCCATATCGCCGTACAAAAAGCCTATGAGGAAGCCGACGATGATGATGGCCGAAATCACCATTGCAATTAACGCGTTACGTCGCTCCATTTCGCACGGCTCCTTTCTTTGAGCCGAACAAACGATGGCGGAAATGGTTCCGGTTAGACGGACGGCGTGACGGGACGGAGCCGGCCGGGAACATTCAGCCTCACGGCGGGTTCGTATGACTGCTCTTCTACAGGGAGTGGCTTGCATGAAACCCGCGGTAACCGATCGCATTGAAACCAAGAAATACGACCACCCGACAGGCGGCTGGGGATCGCTCAAATCGCTGGTCCGCAAGGCGCGTGGCGAAGGCCTGCTATTGTCCGGGATATGGAGCACGCTGCTCAAGCAGAACAAGGCCGACGGCTATATGTGCGTGTCTTGCTCATGGGCAAAGCCAGCTCAGCCGAGGCCTTTCGAATTCTGTGAAAACGGCGCCAAGGCGACGATGTGGGACCAGACCAAGCTGCGCTGCGAACCCGCTTTCTTCGCCGAGCATTCGGTGGCGGAATTGCTCGATTGGCCGGACCACGATCTGGAGAAACAGGGCAGGCTTACGGAGCCCATGCGCTACAATGCCGCCGGGACGATGCATTCCGCGACATAGCTGCCGAATTGCGACGGCTCGATCCCAAATCGGTGGTATTGTACACGTCCGGCCGCGCCTCGCTCGAGGCCTCGTTCATGTATCAGCTTTTTGCGCGGATCTACGGGTCTTCGAACCTGCCCGATTCGTCCAACGTGTGTCATGAATCGACCTCGGTCGGCTTGCCGGAATCGATCGGTTCGCCGGTCGGGACCGTGCAGCTCGAAGACTTTGCGAAATGCGACATGATGCTCTTCTTCGGGCACAATACCGGGGTGACGGCGCCGCGCCTGTTGCATCCGCTGCAAGAGGCACGTCAACGCAACGTGCCCGTCTTCACTTTCAATCCTTTGCCCGAGCGGGGACTGAAGCGCTTCAAGAATCCGCAAAACTCCATCGACATGCTGTCGCCCGGACCGGGCACCAAAATGTCCAGCGACTTCTTCCAGGTCCGTTCGGGCGGCGACATCGCCGCGATAACGGGCATCGCCAAAGCGTTGCTGGCGCTCGACGATGCCGCCCGCGAAAGCGGCAGGACGCGTGCCCTCGATACGGCTTTCATCGCCGAGCACACGCATGGCTTCGCCGAGTTCGAAGCCTTCCTGCGCAACACCCAGTGGAGCGATATCGTCGCACGATCGGGCATTGCGCAGGCCGATCTGGAGCATGTCGCCGAGGTCTACAGCCATGCCAACGCGGTGATCGGCAATTACGGCATGGGCCTGACCCAGCATCGGCACGGCACCGAGAACGTCCAGATGCTGTGCAACCTTTTGATGATGCGCGGCAATATCGGAAAACCCGGCGCCGGTATTTCGCCGCTGCGCGGCCATTCCAATGTCCAGGGACAGCGCACCGTCGGCATATCGGAAAAACCCGAGCTCGTCCCGCTCGACAAGTTCGCCGAATTCTACGCCTTTGAACCGCCGCGTGAGAAAGGTCTCGATACGGTCGAGACCTGCGAGGGCGTCATCGACGGATCGGTCAAGGGCCTCGTCGGGCTCGGCGGCAATTTCGTGCGGGCCGTGCCGGAAACCGGCCTGGTCGAGAAAGCCTGGCGTGGGCTCGACCTGCATGTCGAGATCGCGACCAAGCTCAACCGCAGCCATCTGATCGCCGGCCGGACAACCTATCTGCTGCCTTGCCTGTCACGGCTGGAAAGAGATCATCAGGCGAGCGGCGACCAAAGGGTGTCGATAGAGGATTCCACCGCCTGTATCCATGGCTCGTTCGGATCGCGACCTCCGGCTTCGCCGCATCTGCTTTCCGAGCCCCGGATCGTCGCCGAACTTGCCAAGGCGACGGTGCCGGGCAGGAGTTCGATCCCACGGGATGAGTGGGTTGGCGACTATTCCCGCATCCGTGACGAGATCGAGCGCTGCTACCCCCAACATTTCCGCGACTTCAACAAGCGCTTTCTGACGCCCGGCGGGTTCCATCGCGACATCAAGGCGAGCAAGCGGGTGTGGGAGACGCCGAACAAGAAGGCCAATTTCAAGCTGCCAAGTGGCCTTGAAACCGATCCTGACATCGATGTCGCCGGCCGCGATGTGCTGACACTGATCACGGTGCGCTCCAACGATCAGTTCAACACGACCGTCTACGGCTACAACGACCGGCTGCGCGGCATCAGCGGCACACGCATGGTGCTGTTGATGAACGAAAAGGACATCCAGCGCCTCGGCTTGAGCGCGGGACAGGAGGTCGATCTCGAAGCCAATGCGCAGGATGGCGCGGAGCGCCGCGTGCGCGGGCTGCGCATCACGCCTTTCTCAGTGCCGGAGGGAAATTGCGCCGGTTATTATCCCGAGCTCAACCCACTGATTCCTCTCTGGCACAGAGCCGAGAAGGCTCATGTCCCGGCCGCCAAATCGGTACCGGTGCGGATCTTGCCATAGGCGTTCGTGTTCGCGGCAGGCACGCACCATGCGGATGTGACTTGGTTCAAAATCGAGACCTCAGCAGGCTCGCGCGAGTTCATCCACGGCATTCAGGATCGCACTCTGGCTCGCCGGCTTCTGCACGATCCTGCAAGCGCGGAAACCTGCCGGAATTTCGCGTTCGCCATACCCGGAGAGGAAAGCGAACGGCACGCCGCGCGTCCGCAACGCTTCCGCGATTGGATAGCTGGTCTCGTCGTTCAACTGGATATCCAACAGCGCCGCGTCGATGCCGCCTTCACCGACGAGGCGGAGGGCCGCCGTAACCGACGAAACCGGCCCGACCACCTGATGGCCGGCCTTGCGCAGGTAAGCCGCCGCGTCGTCGGCGATCAGCCATTCATCCTCGACGATCAGCACACGCACCTTTCCGGTCACGACGAGCCCTCGCGGGTCAGAGGGAATGCAATTTCCACCTCCAAACCATTTGAGCGGAAACTTGTTTCAACTTTTCCGCCCAGCCTGTAACCGATTTCTCCACGCAGAAGGGTAAGGCCGAAGCCGCTGTCGGTTGGCTCCTTGATGCGGGGGCCGCCCTTCTCGCGCCAGACGAGCTTGAAGGTGCCATCCACCACCGACCATTTGACAACTATGCGCCCGGCAGGTTTCGACAGTGCGCCATATTTGGCGGCATTCGTCGCCAGCTCATGAATTGCCATGCCGAAGGAGAGCCCTTGCACAGGCTTGAGGCTTACCCGCTTGCCATCGAGCTCGAACCGTTCGGCCCCAAAGGGATCAAGTTCCTGGCGCAGCAGTTCCTCGACGGAGGCTTCCGTCCAGCTTTCTCGCGAGAGCAGACTGTAGGCTCGTGACATCGCCTGCAGCCGGCCGATCAAGGCTTCGGCGAACTCGTCTTTCGACGCCGAGTTTTCACGCGTCCGGTTGGTGATGCTGGCGACGACCGCCAGCATGTTCTTGACGCGATGGTTCAGCTCCGAGATGAGCACCTGCTGACGCTCTTCAGCCTGCGCCAGCGTCGTCACGTCGATCAGGGTCACGACCACGCCCTGGATGCTGCCGCCTTTGTCCCGGTACGGGTTGATGCGAACCAGGTAGAACCGGCCCTTGTTGTCGCGCGCAAGGTGATGGTTCAGGGTCTCTCCCGTCTCGAACACCGCCTGGATGTGCCGCTTCAACTCGGGGTAGTCGAGCTGGCTCGAAAGATCGGTCAGCGGTCGGCCGACATCGGACGGACGCAAGTTGAAGAACGACGACGCGGCGGGAGTAAAGGTCCGCACCACAAGGTTGCGGTCGAGGAAGATGGTGGCGATTTCCGTGCTTTCGAACAGGTTTCTGAGATCGCTGTTGGCGCGGTCGAGTTCCTCTATCTTGCCAGTCAGCTCTGCGTTGATGGTATTGAGCTCTTCGTTGAGCGACTGCATCTCCTCCTTCGAGGCCTCAAGCTCCTCATTGGTCGACTGCGCCTCTTCATTGACGGAGACGAGTTCCTCGTTCGAAGACTTTACTTCCTCCAGCGCGGTTTCGTATTCCTCGATGGTCGACTGCAGCCGCTCGCGCGTGTCGCGCAACTCCCGTTCGAGATCGGTCGCATCGTCGGCGCCGCGGCTTTCGCGTGCCGGATCGGAGCGGATCTGGGCCTGTCCCACCGGATTGAACAGGACGAGGTAGAGGGGCTCGCCATTGCCGCGTTCCGTGTACGGCTCGACCATCAGTGCAATGAACTGAAGCTGTCCGTCGTCTTCTTCGACCGCTATGTTCTCCCGAACGACCGTGCGGCGCGTCGTGGCTGCCTCCCGCAACGCGGCTCGCAGCTCAAGTCTAAGCCCGCGGCGGGCCAGTGTCAGCAACTGCCGGCTCGGGGCGCCTTGCGGTGCTTCCAGATATTTGCCCGTCCTCGCCGAATAGTAGACGATGTCGCCATCGCCATTGACCAGAACGTGAGGCGGGGCGAACCGCTCCAGCACCTGAGCCTCGATCGCCTGGCGCAGTGAATGGCTGGCGGCATCCTTCGTCGAGCCGCCGCGTCCGACCGGAAGGGCACCCGTGGGGCCATTGCCGATCAGAACCAGCGGCCGCGGCATTGCATGTTCCCGCGCCTGGAAAATCCGATGCTTCTTGTCGACCGTGGCAAACAGGTCGCCGTGCTGACCGACGCTTTCCGAGGTGCCGAGGAACAGATAGCCGCCCGGCCTCAGCGCGTAATGGAAGATCGGAATCACCCGGTTCTGGATCTGCGGGCCGAAATAGATCAGCAGGTTGCGGCAGGAAATCATATCCATGCGCGAGAAGGGAGGATCGCGGATAATGCTGTGCGGCGAAAAGATGCACAGTTCGCGCACCTCGTTGCCAAGCACGTAGCTCGCGCCGTCGCTGTGGAAAAAGCGTTGCCTGCGCTGTGGCGAAAGCCCGTGCAGCAGCGCTTCGGGATAACGCGCCGCACGCGCCACCGCGAGCGCCGGCTCGTCGATGTCGGTCGCGAATATCTGGACGCGCGGCGGCGCGGAAAGCTTCTCGATGCGCTCGCGCATCAGCATGCCGATCGAGAACACCTCCTCGCCGGTGGCACAGCCGGGCACCCAGACACGCACCGCATCGGAGGCGTTCTTGCCTTCGAAAATCTGCGGTATGATCTTTTCCTCCAGCAATTTGAACGCTTCGGCGTCGCGAAAAAAGCTGGTGACGTTGATGAGCAGGTCGCGAAACAGCTTCGCCACCTCGTCCGGATCGCCTTTCAGCCGTTCTATGTAGGTGGTGACCGACTGCAGCTGCGTGATCTGCATGCGCCGCTTTACGCGACGCAGGAACGTCTTGGTCTTGTAGCCGGAAAAGTCGTGACCGGAATGGCTGCGCAAAATGGCGTAGATTTCATCGCGGGCCCGATCCATCTCGGCCTTGTGTTCGTCGTCCGCTTCGGTCAGGCCGTTCAGCACGTCGAAGCCGCGGACAAACGCCTGAAGCTTTGCACCGATCTGCTCGGCGGGCGCCGCTATGTCGATCAGGCCGCTCGAAATCGCACTCTGCGGCATGTCCGGATTGCGGGGGCCGTACCCGTTGGAGGCCTGGGCTATGGTCAGCCCGCCATGCTCCTTGATCGCCCTGGCGCCGAGCGTGCCGTCCGAATCGCCACCCGACAAGATGATGCCGACGGCATACTCGCCCTGGTCCTCGGCCAATGCGCTGAAGAAGATGTCGATCGGCTTGCGCTCGCGGTTGAGCGTGTTCGGCCGGCGCAGCGAAAGCGCGCCCTTACGGATGGTGAGGACGACGTTTTGTGGCATCACATAGACCTGGTCCGGTTGGACCGCTACGCCCTCCTCGGCCACGACGACCGGCATTTCGGTGTAACGTTGGATAACCTCGTGCAGCAGGCTTTCCCGTTCCGGGCTAAGGTGCGTGACGACGACAAACGCCATGCCGGTGCCGTCGGTCAGTCCTTTGAACAGGCCCTCCATCGCGGGAATGCCGCCGGCCGATGCGCCGACGCCGACAATGGGAAATCTTCCATTCTGGGATGCCACGCCACGCCCCTGGTAACCGCCGCAACACGAAGCCGTCCAATCGGGCCTTAGACCCAAATCACGCGTCAGATTAAGACCGGGCTGAGCCCGAGGCCAGTAAATAGTCCACCAACGGAACAAAGCACCGCCGGTGGGCATTAACATCTGACTTCGGAGGCGGTTCCAATGGCAAAACGACCACCTGAGATAAAGCCGGCCAAGCGAGTCCTGTTGCCGTCGCCGGATCTGACCAAGTTCCCGGTATCCGAAAATATTCCGCCTCGCCTGCTCGCGCTCGCGGAACGGTTGCAAGAGGTCCTGGCGCGCCACTTTGCAGACGTCCGCGCCGACAGCCGTAAATCCCGCAGGAAGAAGGAACAATGAGGTGCGCGACCTGCAAGGCTTGCATATCCTGATCGTCGAGGACGAATGGATGCTGGCGGGCGATCTTGCACGTTATTTCAGCAAGATGGGCGCCGTCGTACTTGGCCCCGTGGCGACGGTCGAACAGGCATCGAAACATACGGATGAGGCGGAAGCCGCGATCCTGGACGTCAATCTCAACGGAAGGCGGGTATTCCCGATCGCCGACGAACTGATGCGCCGTGGCGTGCCGTTCGTGTTTTTCAGCGGCGACGAAGACATCGTTATTCCTGAGCGCCTTCGATATGCCAGCAGCCTCAGAAAATCCTCGGACGGCCAAGCAGTCTTCGATGCTCTCTTCCCAGCCGAGACGTCGGCATCGAAAGGAGGCCGAGCGTCCGAGCCCTCAGACGACGTATTTTCGCTGCTGCCCAAGCTCAGGCTCGCGGCGCGTCTGCTGCTGGGAGATATGGATGCTTCCGACCGGCTGGTCGAGCGAACGCTCGAGCAGGCCATCGGCGAGATCGACAACAGACGATCCGGTTCCTCGACAGAGGATTGGCTCAACGGCATCATGCGAAACATCGTCAAGGCACGTGGAGCAAACCTGCTGCACTGACCATGGCCGCCGGCAACTAGACGATGTTAGCTTTTCCGGCTGCGCTCGACGAATTTGTTGAAGCGGCTGGTCTTTCCGCCGCTGGTCTCATCCTGGTAGAGGAAGGCCAGTTCGTTCTCATCGAATATCCTGAAGAACTCGTTCCACTCGACGGGCTCGAACGTCTCTTCAGGCTCGCCGAAATCGATGCGCAGTATGCCCCCCTCGCCCTTGGTGCGCACCACCGCCGGCCGCCCGTCGCGGTCTTCGGCCCAACGGCGGATTTCGTCATGATCGGTGGTCGTCTTCGATTCAGACATGGCAATCTCCCTTCGATTCCACCGCGAGATCCCCCGCGTTGCACAACCAGCAGATGCATCGCTGCCCGGCATGTGCGCGCGGTTGGTCGAACATGGCTCCTAACACCAAGCAGCCTTCGATGTTCCCACGCCTGGTTGAAACCTACCCCGGCGAGCCTCCTGAACTTTGTTGAAGCAAGGGAACAAACCTTTCGCCCGGAAGTTTGGGGCGGCAAAGCCATTCGTATGAGGAGTTGTCGTGAAACGTATACTGGTCACGGGAGGCTGCGGTTTCATCGGCCGCCACGTCGCCCAGGAACTCGTTGAACATGGCTATGGGGTTTCAATTCTCGATGCGCTGCTGGATCAGGTGCACGGCGGCGAGGCAATCAGCCTGCCGGCAGGCGCCAAGCTGATCAAAGGCGACGTTCGCGATCGCGACGCTATCATAGAGGCGGTCGAGGGTGTCGACGCGATCATTCACCTGGCGGCTGAAGTGGGCGTCGGCCAGTCCATGTACGAGATCGCCCGCTATGTCGGCGCCAACGACCTCGGCACCGCCACGTTGCTGGAAGCGCTGATCAAACGGCCGATCGAACGGATTGTGGTCGCTTCTTCGATGAGCGTCTATGGCGAGGGTCTCTATGCCACGCCAGACGGCCGGCGCATCGACAATGCAAGACGGCAGCCGGACGACATCCGCAGCGGCCAATGGAATCCCCTGTCGCCGGAAGGTGAAGTCCTGTCGCCGCTGCCGACCGACGAGGAGAAACCGGTCGATCTAGCCTCGATCTACGCACTGACAAAATACGCCCAGGAACGCGCCGTACTGATCTTCGGCGAAGCCTATAGCGTCGACGCGGTGGCGCTGCGCCTGTTCAATGTCTTCGGCGCCGGACAGGCGCTCTCGAACCCGTATACCGGCGTCCTGGCGAACTTCGCCTCCCGCATCGCCAATGGCCAGCGGCCGCTGATTTTCGAGGACGGCGAACAGCAGCGCGATTTCGTGCATGTGCGCGACGTTGCCCGCGCCTTCCGCCTGGCTCTGGAACAGCCCCAGGCGCGCGGCCACGTCATCAACATCGGCGGCGGTCGGGCCTACGCGGTCAGCGACGTCGCCCGGCTGCTC
Source organism: Mesorhizobium sp. M0778 (assembly GCF_040320105.1). NCBI lineage: Bacteria > Pseudomonadati > Pseudomonadota > Alphaproteobacteria > Hyphomicrobiales > Phyllobacteriaceae > Mesorhizobium > Mesorhizobium sp. M0778. Next base: position 245,153 of record NZ_JAMYPA010000003.1, read on the forward strand.
GCCGAAGCCATGGGCGTGCCTGGCCGCCAGCCGGAAATCCTCGGCAAGGCACGCTCCGGCGATATCCGCAACTGCTTTGCCGATATCTCGAAGGCGCGCGAACTGCTCGGCTTCCAGCCGCAGCACCGGCTGGAGCATTCGCTCGGCGATTTCGTCGCATGGGTGCGCAACACCGTCGCCATCGATCGCAGTGCCGAGATGAAGCGGGAACTCGAAGCGCGAGGGCTGGTATCATGAGACCGGAGTCACCCGATTTTCGCGAAGCGCCCATCGCCATTATCGGCGGCAGCGGTTTTATCGGCTCCAACCTCGCCGACAGCCTGTTGTCGGATGGCGAACCGGTGCTGGTCATCGACAACCTGAGCCGTCCCGGCGTCGAACAGAACCTGGAATGGCTGACGCAAAAGCACGGCAGCCGTCTGACCATCGAAATCGCCGATATCCGCGACGCAGAGGCGCTCGCGCCGCTGGTGGCGCGTTCGAAAGCGGTTTTCCACTTTGCCGCGCAGACCGCCGTCACCACGAGCCTGGTTCGGCCGGACGAGGATTTCGACGTCAACCTGCGCGGAACGTTCAACGTCCTGGAAGCCGCTCGCCGCAGCGGCAAACGCATCCCCGTCGTTTTCGCCAGCACCAACAAGGTCTATGGCCGCCTCGCCGACCTCGCCATGGGCGAAGAAGACGGCAGATACGCGCCTCGCGACGCGGCCATCCATGCGCACGGCATCGACGAGACGCGCGGCCTCGATTTCTGCACGCCCTATGGCTGCTCCAAGGGCGCGGCGGACCAGTATGTCCTCGACTACGCCAAGTCATACGACCTGCCGACGGCGGTGCTGCGCATGAGCTGCATCTATGGACCGCGCCAGTTCGGGACGGAGGATCAGGGCTGGGTCGCCCACTTCCTGCTTAGCGCCTTCTCCGACCGGCCGATCACCATCTATGGCGACGGCAAGCAGGTGCGCGACATCCTCCACGTTGCCGATGCGGTCGCGGCCTATCGCGCCGTGCTCGACCGGATCGAGGAAATCAGCGGCCAGGCATTCAATCTCGGCGGCGGACCACAAAACGCCGTCAGCCTGCGCATGCTGCTGAAGGAGATTCGCGACATAACGAAACGTGACGTTCCGATCCGTTACGACCGCGAACGCACCGGCGACCAACCGTTCTTCGTCGCCGACACACGCGCGATCGAGGCGGCGCTGGGATGGAAAGCGCACGTCCCGTGGCAAAACGGCATCCGCGACCTCGCCGACTGGCTGCAGCGTCATCGCCTCGACCCGCATCCCGAACCGGCGAGGTACGTGGCATGAGGATCGCTCTGGTCAATCCGTCCTGGACGTACCAGGACAGCATCTATTTCGGCTGCCGCCAGCCGCATCTGCCGCTCGAACTCGGCTATTCGAAAGCGCTGCTCGAAGCTGCCGGCCACGAGGTGCTGATGCTGGACGGGCAGATCCAGAAGCTCGACAACGCCGCGCTCGCCGATCGCGCCGCCGCATTCGAGCCTGACATAACCGTCGTCAGCACCGCGCCGACCTACCTGTTCTGGCGCTGCGCACCGCCCGAGTTGCGCGTGCCGGCCGATTTCCTCAATCATCTTGCCGGGCGCGGCGGTCGCACCGTCGCAGTCGGGCCGCATGGCTCGGCGACGCCGACGCCGACTTTGCGCAAGCTTGGCGTCAACATTGTCGTGCGCGGCGAATGCGAGGAAGTGGTCGCGGAACTTGCCCGGCGCGACGACTGGACTGCGGTGCCGTCCACCGCCCATTTCGAGGATGGAGAACTGGTCTCGAACGGCGGCGTGCATGCGAGCTCGTTCATCGATCACCCGCCGCTCGAATGGCCATCGGACTGGATTGCCGCGCATTCGCACCACCATCACCGCTTCGACGACAACCAGGTCGGTTTTGGCGCGGAGGTCGAGGCGTCGCGCGGCTGCCCGTATAATTGCAGTTTCTGCGCCAAGATCGATTTCCGCGATGCCTATCGCCGCCGGAACCACGAAGCAGTGATCGCCGAGATCGACCGGCTGATCGCACAGGGTGTCGGCTACATCTACTTCATCGACGAGATCTTCCTGCCGCAAAAGGCATTGCTGGAGGCGCTGGTCGATCGCGATGTGAAGTTCGGCGTGCAGACCCGTATCGACCTCTGGAAGCCGGAATTGCTGAAGCTGCTCGGTGCCGCCGGCTGCGTCTCGATCGAGGCGGGCCTCGAAAGCCTGACTGTGGAAGGCCGCGCCATGCTGGCAAAACGCTGCCGTTTGGGCACCGAGGAGCTGGCCGCGCTGCTGGTCGACGCAAGGCGCCACGTGCCGTTCGTGCAGGCCAATCTGATCGGCGTGGTCGAGGACGATCCCGCGCTCGTCGATTATTGGCGAAAGCACCTGATCGACAACGGCGTTTGGGCCAACGAACCGGTGCCGCTCTATCCTTATCCGAGTTCGCCGAGCTACCGCGAACTTTGGGGCGAGCCCGACGACCTCGCCTGGGAGCGCGCGCATGAACATTACCTCGCATCCTTCCGAACGTTCAGCGACATCCAGGAGAAGCGGCCGCGTCCGCTGGCCGAATTGGAGGCCACATGTTGCGGACACTGAGCCCGCCGCGTCGCATACTGATGACCGTCGATGCCGTCGGTGGCGTCTGGCGCTATGCGCTCGATCTGGCCGGGCAACTGGTCGCCGGCGGCGACAGCGTCGTGCTTGCCGGGCTTGGTCCGGAACCGTCCAGGCAGCAGGCCGAGGAGGCCCAGTCTTTCGCGGCGCTGACATGGCTCAACACGCCGCCGGACTGGATGACCCGCAGCGAGCACGTTCTCGACACATTGCAGCAGGAGCTGCGCCCACTCATACGTGACTACGCTGTCGACGTCGTCCATCTCAACGCGCCGACGCAGGCGGCGGCGCTCGACGTGCCCTGCCCCATCGTTGCGGTATCGCATTCCTGCGTCGTGACATGGTTCCACGCGGTCAAGGGACAGGCGGCGGACGGCGAGTGGGCCTGGCAAAAGGACCGTAACCGGCGCGGTTTCGACAAAGCAGGCATGGTCGTTGCACCGAGCCGCAGCCATGCCGACATGCTCGAAACCTGCTACGGGCCGATCGCGCGGCTGAGCGTCGTCGGCAACGGCGCACGGCCGGGCGCGAAGGGCGAAAGGCGGGAATCGGTGGTTTTCGCCGCCGCGCGCTGGTGGGATGAAGGAAAGAACGCGGCGGTGCTTGACCAGGCCGCCCCCCTGACGCAATGGCCGGTCTTCGTCGCCGGTTCGCTGCAAGGGCCGGACGGCCAGCATGTTGGCTTCAGCCACGCCGTTCCCGTCGGGCCGGTACCACACGAGGAAGTGCGCTCGCTGATGGCGCGGGCCGGCATTTTCGTATCGCCGTCGCTCTACGAACCGTTCGGCCTGGCCACGCTGGAAGCCGCAATGTCGGCGACGCCTTTGGTGCTTGCCGATATCTCGACCTACCGCGAATTGTGGGACGGGGCGGCCATGTTCTACGACGCGCGCGATCCGGGCGATCTCGCCAGATGCATCAATGGTCTTTGCAGCGACACGCAGCGCCGGCGAGAACTCGGTGAGGCAGCCGCCCGCCGAAGCCGCAGATTTTCATTGGCAAGACAGGCGACCGCCATGCGCGGCGTCTACGACAAGGCGGCCCTGGCCACCATGGCGGATAGTTGATTATGCGGTTTTTATTCTACACCCATTCGATCGTTTCCGACTGGAACCACGGCAACGCACATTTCCTGCGCGGCATCATGCGCGAGCTGGTCGCGCGTGGGCACCAGGCGATTGCGCTGGAGCCCGCCGACGGCTGGAGCCGGTCGAACCTGCTGGCCGAGAAAGGGTCCTTCGCGATCGAGCGATTCCGGAAAGATTTTCCGGAGTTGATGACGGTCACCTATGACGCCGCCTTCGACCACGAAGCCTGGATCTCCGATGCCGATGTGGTGATCGTGCACGAGTGGACCGCGCCGGACCTTGTCGCGCGGCTGGGCAGGGCGAAAGCAATTGGCGGCCGTTTCACGCTGCTGTTTCACGACACGCACCATCGTGCCATCTCGGCCACGCAAGCGATTTCCGCCTTGCAGCTTGAACATTATGATGGCGTGCTCGCCTTCGGCGAGGCGCTGCGGGAGAGCTATCTTCGCGCCGGATGGGGCAGGCGGGTCTTCACCTGGCACGAGGCAGCCGATGACCATCTGTTCCAGCCCCATCCTGAAATCGACCGTAGCGCCGACCTGATCTGGATCGGCAATTGGGGCGACGACGAGCGCAGCACCGAAATCAGGGAGTTCCTGGTCGATCCGGTGCATGAACTTGGCCTGAGCGGCACTGTCCACGGCGTCCGCTATCCACGCGAGGCGCTCGCCGACCTCGCCGCCGCCGGCCTGCGGTACGAAGGCTGGATCGCCAATGCCGACGTGCCGAAGGCATTCGCGGCGAACCGCATCACGGTTCACATCCCGCGGCGTCCATATCGCGAAAGCCTGCCCGGCATCCCGACCATCCGCATGTTCGAGGCACTCGCCTGCGGCATCCCACTTGTTTCGGCACCGTGGTCCGATGTCGAACGTCTGTTCAGGCCCGGCACCGATTTCCTGTTTGCAAACACCGGCTTCGAGATGCGGCATCATCTTCGCACCGTGCTGCGTGACGCGGATCTCGCCGCATCTCTGGCGACATCGGGCCTCGAGACGATCCGCTCACGGCACACATGCCGGCACCGGGCGGATGAATTGTTCGGCGTGCTCGCCGAATGCGGGCGCCGCCAAGCCGCCGACACGATCCTTGCAACGGAGGCCGCCGAATGAAGATCGCATTTTACGGGTCGAGCCTGCTGTCGTCCTATTGGAACGGCGCGGCCACCTATTACCGCGGACTGCTCAAGGCCCTGGCCAGGCTGGGCTATGACATCACCTTCTACGAGCCGGACGTCTACGATCGCCAGAAGAATCGCGATATCGAGGCGCCGGACTGGTGTGCCGTCGTCGTCTACGAGGCCGCCCCGCATGCGCTCATGCAGGTGGCGGCGCGAGCGGCCGAGGCGGACATCGTCGTCAAGGCGAGTGGCGTCGGTTTCGAAGACGACGCGCTGTTGCGGGCGGTGCTCGATCACGCCCGTGCCGATGCGCTGACCGTATTTTGGGATGTCGATGCGCCGGCGACGCTTGGCCAGTTGCGCGACGAGCCGGATCATCCGCTGCATCGGGCGCTGCAGGAAATCGACCTGGTGCTGACCTATGGCGGCGGCGATCCCGTGGTCTGGGCCTATCGGGCCATGGGGGCCGCCGAATGCGTGCCGATCTACAATGCGCTCGATCCGGAAACGCATCATCCGGTCGGCAAGGATAGGCGCTTTGCCTGCGATCTTGCCTTTCTCGGCAATCGGCTGCCGGACCGCGAGGCACGCGTCGAGGCTTTCTTCCTCGATCCGGCCAGCCGCCTGGCCGATCAGCGCTTCCTGCTCGGCGGATCGGGCTGGGGCGACAAGCAGATGCCCGCCAATGTCCGATGGCTCGGCCATGTCGGCACGCGCGACCACAATGCATTGAACGTCACGGCCAAGGCGGTGCTGAACATCAGCCGCGACAGCATGGCGGCCAATGGCTTTTCACCTGCGACGCGCGTCTTCGAGGCGGCGGGTGCCGGCGCATGCCTCATCACCGACGACTGGCTCGGTGTAGACCTGTTCCTGAAACCCGGCGAGGAAATCCTGGTCGCGCGCGATGGCGACGATGTCGCCGAGATCATGCAAAGCCTTAGCGCCGAACGGGCCAAGGCGATCGGGGCATCTGCGCTTCGGCGTGTGCTTGGCGAACATACCTATACGACACGGGCCGTTTTGGCCGACGCCATTTTCAGGCGCCATTTCGAGCGCCCGACCGTGGAGGCTGCGGAATGACAAAGCCACTCGACATCGTCTTTCTTGGCCTGTCGCTCTCCTCATCCTGGGGAAACGGCCACGCCACCACCTTTCGGGGGCTGCTTAAAGGTCTCCACGAGCTCGGCCACCGCATCACCTTCCTCGAACGCGACGTGCCGTGGTACGCAAGTCACCGGGATCTGCGCGATCCCGATTTCTGCGCCTTGCGCTACTATGAAACGACCGATGATCTTCGCCGCAATTTTGCGCGCTGCCTGCGCGAGGCCGATATCGTGGTCGTCGGCTCCTTCGTTCCGGAAGGCCCTGAAATCATTGAGGTCGTGGCGTCGCTGTGCACGGGTCAGTTCTGCTTTTACGACATCGACACGCCGGTTACGCTGGTGAAACTTTCAACCGATGATTGCGAGTACATTGCCAGGCGGCAGGTCCCGTATTTCGATGTCTATTTCTCGTTCACCGGCGGACCGACGCTTGCCCGTCTGACGGCTGAATTCGGCGCAAGGCGGGCCGAGCCGCTCTACTGCTGCGTCGACCCGGAACGGCATCACGGAACCGGTGATCCAATGCGCTGGGATCTCGGCTATCTCGGCACCTACAGCCCCGACCGCCAGGCGACGCTGGAGGCGCTGCTGTTCGAGCCGGCGCGTCGCATGCCGGAGCGCCGCTTCGTCGTGGCCGGCTCGCAATATCCGCGCGAAATTGCCTGGCCGGACAATGTCGATCGCATCGAACACCTGCCACCGGCAGATCACGCAGTCTTCTATAGCCGCCAACGCTACACGTTGAACGTCACGCGCAGTTCCATGATCGCGGCCGGATGGTCGCCCAGCGTGCGCCTCTTCGAGGCAGCCGCCTGCGGCACCGCGATCATCAGCGACTGCTGGACCGGATTGGACAGCCTGTTTCCGGAGCGGACAATCCACACGGCGCGCAGGACCGAGGACGTGATCGGCATCCTGTCTGGGGAATCCGACGGTGCCCGGCTTGCCATGGCCAGGCAAGCGCGCGCGCTCGTCCTGGCAGCCCACACAAGCACCGCGAGAGCCCGCGAATTCGTTTCGCTGCTGGCGCGGGCCAAATCGCCACGTTCTGCTCTCGATCTGGATGTCGAGAGTGCAGCATGACCCGCAGACGGGAGAAAATAGAGATGCAGCTATCAAGAAAGGCGGAACGGACCAGGACCGTGCTTGTCGCCGGCGGCGCAGGCTTCCTCGGTTCGCATCTTTGCGAGACATTGCTCCAGGCCGGCTGGCGCGTGATCTGCGTCGACAACTTCCTTACCGGCCGCATGGAGAACATTGCATCGATCGCCGATCGTCCGGATTTTCGGCTGATCAAGCAAGACATTTGCCGGCCCTTGGAGCTTGGCGAACCTGTGGACCGCATTTTCAACATGGCGTGCGCGGCCTCGCCACCACGCTATCAGGCCGACCCGGTCCACACGACGCGGACTTGCGTCATCGGGACGCTCAATCTGCTGGAGCTCGCCGCCCGCAACGGCGCCCGTTTCCTGCAGGCGTCCACCAGCGAAGTGTATGGCGATCCAGAACAGCATCCGCAAAAGGAGGACTATGTCGGCCACGTGAACTGCATCGGCCCCCGCGCCTGCTATGACGAAGGCAAGCGCACCGCCGAAACCCTGTGTTTCGACTATTTGAGAATGGGAAAAGCCGATATCCGTGTCGCGCGCATCTTCAACACTTATGGTCCCAGGATGGACCCTGCGGACGGACGGATTGTTTCCAATCTGATCGTGCAGGCACTCGAGAGACGGCCGCTGACGATATTCGGCGACGGGCTGCAGACCAGGTCGTTCTGCTATGTTTCCGATCTGGTCGACGGCTTGATCCGGTTGATGGAGGTCAATCCCAGCCCGCGCCAGCCGGTCAATCTGGGCAATCCGGGGGAGTTCACCATCCTGCAGTTGGCGGGCCTGGTGAGGCGCATGACCAGAACCGGATCGGCCTTGAAATTCCTGCCGCTGCCGCAAGACGATCCTCGTCGTCGGCAACCCGACATTTCCCGTGCAAAGAAGCTTCTCGGCTGGTCGCCAAAAGTGCCGCTCAGGCAAGGTTTGATGCATACAGTCAGCTATTTTACCGAGCTTGAGACGACGCAGACGGTCGACAGAACACGGCGAATTGCCACCAGCGTGCATTCTGCATCAGGCCGGCTGCAAAATCTGCCGGCCTGACGGCAGTATTTGCCACGTTCCCCTCGGAGATCACGGTCGTTTCGCGCCGATCGTCGGTCACTTTTTCTCGTCGCGGGAACAACCCGTCCAGCTTGCGGTTCGGCCAGGGTACCGGCATGGAGAGGATTTGTGCATCCAAAGCGATCCGCCAAAGACATCGAGCAAATGGCCGCAAGGGAGACGGCTGCCTTCCTGCGGCGCGCCTCCATCACCTATCTGGAATGTTGCGTGAGCCTGATGCTGACGCATCTTCAGCGGGAAGAGGTAGCCGCCATCCTCGAAAAGGAAGCGGATATGCTTCGCCGGCTGGACTGATCCTGCTCGAAGGGCCGCAGGTGCCCTTGGGTATCCAGGAACCGAAGCAACATCGCCGTATAACGTCTTGCCGCGGCCGCCAGCCGGATCTGTTCCCGATCATCGCCAGATCGTAAAGCCATGCTCCACAAGCCAAGCTGGAAGGCGAGATAGCAGGGCTCGTAGTAGTGGACCAGATTGGCATCGACGGGACGGGAAGCTCTCGCTTCCACAACCTTGCAAAGCGCCGCAGTCGCCGCGTCCGAGAGGCTGTATTCGACGCGGGCGCCGGCAATGTCCCAGGCGATGTCCTGACAGCCGACCAGATCGTGCGACCGGCAATGGTCGAGGGCGTCCGTCTTGATCAGCGTTCCGCCGCGCGAAAGGATGAACTCCCACGGATGAAGCCGCCCGTCGATCTCGACCCGCTGCATATTCTTGGGTGAAGCCTGGTTCGAGAACCAGTTCTGCAGCTCCGCCGCGCGGCGCTCGCCCAGCGCCTCACTTGTATTCCGCACGGCCATGTCGGCAAGCGCCTCCAGCGAGGCGCCCGGCTCGGAGGCGGGCAGATTGGCTGCGCGCCAGGCCAGATAGCGCGCGAGATGAGCGACCACTTTTTCTTTCGAAAGCCTTGCCCGGTCCAGCGTTGTACCGTCGATCCAGCGTTCGACGAGAAAGCCATGGCACAGCCCGGCGACTTCCGGGCCAAAGCCTGCATCATGTAGCCTCCCGGCAGTCCCGGCCTTGTGCATTCCGATTTCGCCGAGCCCGACGAACTTGACCGACCATTTTTCCCGGCCCGCAGAAGCGAGGAACTTTCGCCGCTCGAAGCCGCGGTGAACGGGTGGCCAATGATCCTGCGAGTGATAGTGCAAGCGACGCCACTCTCCGCCGGATGTTTCCGCCAGGCTGGCCGCTGTGCTGCCGATGGTCCGGGCTACCCAATTCCGCAACGTCGGGACAGCGGATCCAGCGGGGAAAGTGCGTTCGAAATCCGCGGTGTGTTTTTGGCAAACCCTCCATGCCTCGCGACTGTCCGCCGAAGCCTCGGGACCCGGGCCACCCAAATGGCTTGGGAACAGATGGATGCGCCCGGCATCGATGCCTAGCCCTTGCAGCCATGCGACCACGGCGTGGAACGAACTGCCGGACAGGCCCGGGCCTTCGTCGACGATTGCAAAGCGGGCCGACGGCTTCGTCATCCAGCCACCGATCAGCTCCGGATCGGCGGCAAGCCGCCTGCGAAACGGGTGGCCGGTCGGACGGACGCTGACGGGTGCTGGTGCGCCGATGGCTGCAGCCACCATCGCTGCAAGCCCCAGGCCGATGCTGCGGATGCCGATTACGCATGTGTTCGCATCGAGACCCGACTGCCGCGCGGCGACGAAATAGCTCTCCGGATAAAGCGCGTAATGGGCGTAGCCCTCAGCCGAGCCGGTCAGGATGTCGCCATCGCATTCGAGTTCGGCCAAAATTCGCGGCACGTCTGCCTCGACCGGGCCATCGATCGTGAACCCGGCCTCCCACGATCTACCCACGTGCCGGGCCAAGCCGACCAGGAGATTTGCGCCCGCGATCCGCTGTGGGGAATTCCGGTCCGTGCCGTTGGCCTCGAATTCAGCATCGGCAAGGCCCTGGACCAGTTCCGAGGCCCTGATGAACAGGCCGACCAGGGCTGCGTGGCGCTCGATCCCACTTGGCATGTCCGCAATGTGCTCGGCCGCTTTGCACGCTGAGCCGCGAACAAGTTGCGCGCTCTGCATTTGCTTGTGGTCGCCATAGACGATCATTGTCCCGTCCTGGTTGGCCTCACCCCTCGCTGCACAACTCGGCGGGCGCTACTTTGATCCACTATCGGTTGCACGATTTTTGCAGCCGGCAAGGAACAATCCGGGAGGAAGGCGGTTTGGCACGAAGAACTTACCTTCAACAGCATAGGCAGCGGTTTCGTGGGATCGAAGAAAGTTCGAATCGGTATAGTCGGCGTCGGCAACTGCGCTTCCTCCCTTGTTCAGGGCATCACCTATTACCGCGACGCAAGGAGCAATGAGCCCATACCCGGGCTGATGCACGCCGATCTTGGCGGCTACCATGTCAAGGACATTGAAGTGGTCTGCGCATTCGACGTCGCCAAGGGCAAGGTCGGACGCGATGTGGCAGACGCGATCTACAGCGCGCCGAACAATACTTTCCGCTTTGCCAATGTGGCGCCTACCGGCGCTCGCGTCGAACGCGGACCGACGCTGGACGGCATCGGCAAATATCTGCGCGACGAGATTGAGGAGGCCGACGAGCCGGTCGCCAATGTCGGCAAGATCCTCGCCGACAGCGGCGCCGAAATCCTGGTGTCCTATCTGCCAGTCGGCTCGGAGGAGGCAACGCACTTTTATGCCGAGTGCGCGCTCGATGCGGGCTGCGCCTTCGTCAACTGCATACCAGTCTTCATCGCCTCGCGGCCGGAGTGGCGCCGCCGCTTCGAGCAACACGGCCTGCCGCTGATCGGCGACGACATCAAGAGCCAGGTCGGTGCGACGATCGTACATCGTCTGCTTGCCAACCTGTTTCGTGAGCGCGGCGTGCGTATCGATCGCACCTACCAGCTCAATTTCGGCGGCAACACCGATTTCCTCAACATGCTGGAGCGCGAGCGGCTGGAATCGAAGAAGATCTCAAAGACGCAATCCGTCACCAGCCAGATCGATGTTCCCTTGGAGCCCGGCAACATTCACGTCGGGCCGAGCGACCACGTGCCGTGGCTGACCGACCGCAAGTGGGCCTATATCCGGGTCGAAGGCACGACCTTCGGCGGTGTGCCGCTGAATGCCGAGCTCAAGCTGGAAGTGTGGGATTCGCCCAACTCGGCCGGGGTCGTGATCGATGCGGTGCGTTGCGCCAAGCTGGCGCTCGACCGCGGCATCGCAGGCGCGCTGACCGGTCCCTGCAGCTATTTCATGAAATCGCCGCCCGAGCAGTTCACCGACGCGGAAGCCCGCCAGCGCACGCTCTCTTTCATCGCCGGTAAGGACGAGCCGATGCTCGATGCCGCGGAATGACGACGACGTTCTTTCTGGTCCGCCACGCCGCGCATGACAATGTCGGCTGTTATCTTGCCGGACGGATGGCGGGCGTTTGCCTCGGCGAAGCCGGCAGGGCACAGGCCTCGCATCTGGCTGACCGTATGGCACGCGAGGCGATAGCGGCAATCTTTTGTAGCCCGCGCGAACGCACGCAGGAGACGGCCAATCCGATTGCGCTCGCCTGCAATGCCGGTGAAATCGTGATCCGCGAGGAACTCGATGAGATCGACTTCGGCACCTGGTCGGGAAAGACCTTCGAGGAACTGAACCAGGATGCCGACTGGCGGGTGTGGAACGACCAGCGCCAGCAGGCGAGAACACCGAGCGGCGAGACCATGCTGGACGTGCAGCAACGCGTCGTGTCGCTGATCGAGCAGGTCCGCGGAACATACCAGAACCAGTGCGTTGCACTGGTCAGCCATGCCGACGTCATCAAGGCCGCCGTGTGCAAAGTGCTCGGCCTGTCGCTGGGGAACTGCTTTCGTTTCGATATCGACCCAGCATCGATCACCACGGTTGTTTGGGGAGACTGGGGGTCGAAGCTGATCAGACTCAACGAAGCTGCCTGACGAGGAATTGCCGGATGCGCATGGTCATTTTCGGTCTTACCGTGACATCGTCGTGGGGCAACGGGCACGCCACGCTGTGGCGCGGATTGATCCGGGCGATGGCCGGGCTGGGCTGGTCCATCACCTTCTTCGAACGCAACACTCCCTATTATGCCGGGACGCGCGACCTCGACCAGCTGGATGGCGGCAGCATTGTCCTTTATCCGGACTGGCAGGACATCCAGAGCGCTGCCGAGCAGGCGGTGAATGAGGCCGATGTCGTCATCGTCACCTCCTATTGCCCCGATGCGGTGAGCGCGTCGCGCTTTGCCCACCAGGCCTGTCGCGGGCTGAAGGTCTTCTATGACCTAGACACGCCGGTGACGCTGGCGCGAATCGAACAAGGTGAGCCTCCGGCCTATTTCGGGCCGGAAGGGCTTCGGGATTTCGACCTCGTGCTGAGCTACACGGGAGGAACCGCGATCGATGCGCTGAAGACGATGCTGGGCGCGCGCCGCGTCATGCCACTCTACGGCCATGTCGATCCAGAGCGACACCGGCCGGCCCCGCCCAAGCCGGAGTTTGCCGGCGACCTTTCCTATCTCGGGACGTATGCGGCAGACCGCCAGACCGGGGTCGAAAGGCTGCTGGTCAGTCCGGCTGCGCGCCTGCCGGATCGCCGTTTCATCATTGGCGGCGCACAATATCCGCAAGAATTCCCGTGGAGCGACAATATTTTCTTCGTCCGTCACCTGCCGCCCGCCGAACACCCCGCCTTCTTTTCATCATCACGGCTGACCCTGAACGTGACCCGCGAGGCGATGGCCGAAAGGGGCTGGTGTCCTTCCGGCCGGCTATTCGAAGCCGCCGCTTGCGGTGCTGCGATGGTGAGCGACACGTGGCCGGGACTGGAGGCCTTCTTCCGGCCCGGCGAAGAGATCGTCGTGGCCAACAGCACCGACGACGTGGTCGCCGCGCTCGACCTGCCCGACGCCGAGCTTGACGCGATCCGCCGCCGAGCGCGCGAGCGGGTGCTGGACGAACACACCTCGGCGCGGCGGGCGAAGGAATTCGACCGCATCCTGTCCGATGCACTGCACGGCTCCACGCATGGCGAGCCGTTGAAGGAGGCAGTTTGATGTTGGGCATCGTGCCCGCAGCCGGACGGGGAAGCCGCATCCAGCCGCTCGGCTTTTCGAAGGAGCTTCTGCCGGTCGGCAGCCGCATCGACGGCAATACCGAGCGGCCTTGCGCGGTCAGCGAATACCTGGTGCGCCGCATGGTGCGCGCGGGGGCTGACAAGATCTGCTTCGTCATCGGCTCGGGTAAGTCGGATATCCTCGAATATTATTCTGCCGGCTATGCCGATGCGGCCGCTCTGTTCGTGGTGCAGCCCTCTCCAGTCGGCCTTTGCGACGCCATCTTCCGCGCCGCACCACTCGTCGCAGCCGACGAGACCGTTCTGGTCGGGTTGCCCGATACGATCTGGTTTCCCGAAGACGGCTTCTTAGCGCTTCCGGACGACGGCCTGTCCTTCCTGCTGTTTCCGGTGGACCAGCCGGAATTCTTCGATGCCGTCGTTGTCGACCAGAACAGCCGGGTGAAGCAAATCCAGGTCAAGCAGCAGAATGCCGCGTCGAACTGGATCTGGGGTGCGTTCAAGATGCCCGGCCACACCCTTCACCGGCTTGCCGCGCTGTGGCGGGAGCGGGACCGGTGCGACGAATATATCGGCACGCTGGTCAATGCCTATCTGGCCGCCGGGGGTGAAGCGCATGGCATCAAGGCTGGCACCGCCTATGTCGACGTCGGCACCTTCAACGGCTATCGCACGGCACTTCGGCTGCTCGAAAGCGCCGCCGGTACCAAGGACGACCAAGCCGCCATGACGCTGCCCGGCCACCAGCACGTCCCTATCCTCGCAGGCGAAGGAGGCTAGCCATGCTGCATTCCGATGCCGAAATCCGCCGCCGCATCGATGCGCTCGGCCCATGGTTCCACAATATGGAGCTGGCCGGCGTGGAAACGGCTCCCGATCATTTCCTCGGCAATTACCCGCTGATCAAATGGCGCAAATTCGCCGACGCCATTCCCGCCGATCTTTCCGGCAAGGCGGTGCTCGACATAGGCTGCAATGCAGGTTTCTACTCTATCGAGATGAAACGCCGCGGCGCCGGTCGCGTGCTCGGCATCGACTTCGACGAGGCATACCTTGCGCAGGCGCGCTTTGCCGCTGAGGTTGCGGACTGCGACATCGAATTCCAGCAGCTCTCGGTCTACGACGTTGGCGCGCTGCGTGAGCGGTTCGACATCGTGCTGTTCATGGGAGTGCTCTACCATTTGCGCCATCCCTTGCTCGCTCTCGATCTGATCCGGGAGCACGTTGCCGACGACCTGATGATTTTCCAGTCGATGCAGCGCGGCAGCACCGACGTGCCGGCACTCGAGCAGAATTATCATTTCTGGACGCACGACCTGTTCGACCGGCCGGAGTTCCCAAAGCTGCATTTCATCGAGCATCGTTATGCCGACGACCCGACCAACTGGTGGATTCCCAATCGCGCCTGCACCGAAGCCATGCTGCGCAGCGCCGGCTTCGAGATCGTGCTGCAACCCGAGCAGGAGGTCTATTTCTGCCGCACCGCCGACGTACCGGCCGGCGGCGGCGCCATCTACCCGTCGAAAGGACAGATAAATGATTGAAGCCGCGATGATCTGGAACGAGCCAAACAACAAATCCCACTGGGATCCAGAGCTCGATCCCGACTGGAGCCGCTTCGCCAACATGGCAATCCTGGCCGCCGACGCGATAGCGTCGGAGAATCCGGCCTTGACCAAGGTCCTTGGCGGCATCTCGCCGATCGACGCCGCCTTCATAACACGGATGCAGGAATTCGGCGTGCTCGATCATGTCGACGCGGTCGCCGTGCACGGCTTTCCGCTCGACTGGAACCTCTGGCAGATCCACGAATGGCCGCAGAAGATTGGCGAAATTTCGGCTGTCACCGATCTTCCGGTATGGGTCAGCGAGGTCGGCGTGTCGACCTTCGGTGCCGAGGAGGTACAGGCCTGGGGCCTGCGCCGGACAGCGGAACTGCTGATCGGCAACGCACCGCGCATCCAATGGTATAGCCTCTACGACCTGCCGCGCGAATGGGAAGCGACGACGCGCCATCGCGAGGCGGAAGGCTCTTCCTACTACCGCCATTTCTACATGGGCCTGCTGCGCCAGGACGGCACGCCAAAGCCCGCGCTCGAGGAATTCCTGCACCACGCGCCGGCAATGGGACTGGTGCAGTGGTTCCATTTCGAAGATCACCGGCTGGATGACGCCGTCGCCTGGATGAAACGGCTCGGCGTCACCAATCTGCGCACCGGGCTTTCCTGGGCCGACAGTTTCAGGCCGAACGCACTTGACTGGTTCGACCGGCAAATGGAGGCGTTGGCCGACTTCGACGTGACGGTCACCTTCTGCTTCACGCCGGAACACCGCGGAATGATGCCGCACCACGCCAGCCCGCCGCTGGTGCCGGCGGAATTCGCCGAATTCTGCGCGGCAATGACGCGCCGCTATGCCGGCAGCATCGCTGCCCCTTCCGCCGGCAGGCAGCGCGCCTCCGCAGCGTGAGGAGCTTCGGCTCGCCAGCCATGACGCTCACCGTCCTCAACGTCGCCTATCCCCTCGCCCCGGTCGGGCCGGATGCGGTCGGCGGCGCCGAGCAGGTGCTGTCGATGCTCGATCAGGCGCTCGTACAGGCCGGACACCGTTCGATCGTGATTGGCTGCCAGGGCTCGAGCGCTGCCGGCACTCTCATCGAGACGCCGGCCGAACCGGCTGTGCTCGATGAAGCGGCGAAGCGCCGGGCCCAGCGTGCTCATCGCGCAGCAATAGCTACCGCGCGCGCCCGTTGGCCAATCGACGTGGTACATTTGCACGGCATCGATTTCGACGCCTATCTGCCGGGCGATGGGCCGACATTGGTGACCTTGCATTTGCCGCTCGACTGGTATCCGGCCGACGCTCTCAATCCGGCGCGGGAGGACCTGTGGCTGCATGCGGTATCGGCGGCTCAGCAAAGAACCGCGCCGCCGGGCGCCAGGCTGATCGGGCCGATTCCCAACGGAGTGGACGTCGACGCGCTGAGCGAGCCGCAGGCCAAACACGAGTTTGCGCTCGTGCTCAGCCGCGTCTGCCCGGAAAAGGGCATCCATCTGGCGCTGGACGCAGCCAAGAAGGCCGGTGTGCCGCTGGTCGTCGGCGGAAAAGTCTACCCCTACGAAACCCACACCGCGTATTTTCGCGACGAGGTCGAACCCCGGCTGGACGACCGGCGCCGCTTCCTTGGTCCCCTCGGCCTTGTCGCCAAGCGGCGCCTGCTCAACACAGCCCGCTGCCTGGTCATCCCGAGCCTTGCCGCGGAAACCAGTTCGCTCGTCGCCATGGAGGCGCTCGCCTGCGGCACCCCCGTGGTGGCCTTCCCGAATGGCGCACTGCCGGATGTGGTCGAGCACGGCAAGACCGGGTATCTGGTCGGGGATGTCGACGAGATGGCGGAAGCCATCGTTGCCGCGTCCGGCCTGGATCCCGAGACCTGCCGGGCCGAGGCGCGGCGCCGCTTTTCACTCGACCGCATGGTCTCCTCCTACATGGACGCCTATCGGGCGCTGGCACGGCTCGGCACAGACAGCGGACAGCTCGCGGCGGCGAAGTGAGCGGGACATGCTCCGCAGCGAGATCATCGACGATGCGGCGGGCCTCGAAGCCCTCGGGCCACACTGGTGGGAACTCTGGTCGCGCAGTCCCTCGGCGACGCCGTTCCAGTCTCCCGCATGGCTGGTGCCGTGGTGGCGGACATTCGCTCCTGGTGAGCTTGCGACGGTCGCCGTCTGGAGTGGCGATGACCTGGTCGGCCTGGCGCCACTCTATCTGGAACACCGGGAAGCTGGCGCGCGATTGCTTCCGCTTGGGATTTCGTTGAGCGACTATCTGGACCTCCTTTGTCTTCCCGAGATCGCCGAACCGGTCGGCGCCGTCATCGCCGGCTCGGTTCTTTCCATCGGCTGGTCACAGTGGATCTTGCCGGATCTGCCGACCGACGGTGCCGGCCTCGCCATCTGCCATGCCGCGCTCGAAACAAGCCAGGCTGTCAGCCACGCTGCTTGCCCGGTGCTTTCCCTCACGGGCGATGAGACGCTTCTCACCTGTGTTCCGGCGCGGCGACGGCGCCAATTGCGCCGCGCCCATAGAGCCGCTTCGAGACGTGGCCGGGTCTCCATCGAGCCCGTTTTGTCCGATCCGCAGACATTCCTCGATCATTTGATCCGCCTTCACCGCGCGCGCTGGGCCGGACACGGCGACGGCGTCCTGTCCGACAGCCGGGTGGAAGAATTCCATCGTCAGGCGCTGCCGCAGCTGGTTGCTCAGGCACTTGCCCGATGCTGGCTTGTCGCTATCGGTGGCGCGATCGTGGGCGCTTATTACGGGTTTCATCATCGAGGCCGCGCTTACGCTTACCTCGGTGGCTTCGATCCGGCCTATGCGGAGGAAAGTCCCGGCGCGCTGCTCATCGGCCAGGCGATAAGCCAGGCGATCTGCGAAGGCGCGGAAGACTTCGATTTTCTGCGCGGGCAAGAGGCCTACAAATACAGCTGGGGCGCCGTCGACCGGTGGACGCTGCGCAAGATCTGGACGCGGAGCAAAGGGCGGTGAACGCGACCCGATCGAGATCTCGGCGGGCGACATCAGCAACACAGGTGCTGGAGGAGTGCATGGCAGATGGTGCCGGCGTCGAAGCCGTCATCGCCAGGCTGGCTCTCCGTTTCGAGACAGGAATCGACGCCGTAGAACTGGCGACGATTGCGCAAAATATGCACTCGGCCGACCCGCGAAAGACGGCGAAACTACAGCGGATTGCCGGCCTGCTTCAGCGCAGGCCCGAGATCTTCGCCACGCTGCGCAAAACAGGTGCTGCGGTTCGGCACGAACGCGGGGAGGACGAGACCGACGATGCGGTGGTCAAGCGGCTGGCGGCAGGATTTGACGCGGCGGCGGCGATCTCCCCGGCGGCGAGCGTCCAGCTGTCGTCGCTGGGCAATGAGGAAAAGCTCTCGGCCGCGACGGCTGAGATCGTCGCATGGCTGGAGAGGCGAGGCTTTACCGGCACTGACCGCGACATACTGGACATCGGCTGTGGCATCGGTCGGTTCGAACAGGCGCTCTCCGCTCTATCGCACCGGATCGTCGGCATCGACATATCCGTGGCGATGATCTCGATCGCCCGGCGGCGATGCGCCGGGCTCGGCAATGTAGAATTCCGCCCTACCCGCGGTTTCGATCTTGCCGATTTTCGCGATGCCAGCCTCGATCGCGTGCTGGCCGTCGACAGCTTTCCCTATCTGGTGCTGGCCGGCCTCGCGGAACGGCACTTCATGGAAATCGCCCGCGTGCTGAAGAGGCCGGGCATCGCTGTGCTTTTGAATTATTCCTATCGCGGACAGCCGGCGCTGGATCGCGCCGACGTTCGTAACTTCGCCAATGCAAATGGCATGCAAGTCCTCGTCGACGGGGAAAAGCCGTTCCGGCACTGGGACGGCGATGCCTTCCTGCTTACGATTTCCGGCGGAACATTGCGGCCCAACGCTGGTTCGGATGCCGAACGGGAAAAGCCGCTCGACAGTATGAAGGAGGACAAGATGGCGTCCGGCAGCAAGAAGCACATCGGCCGCGGCAGTCACGGCAAAGGCGCTGGCGCTGGCGCGATGACCGATCTTCCCAAGGACAAGATCGGAGAGAACGCCGTTCTGTCCAACAGAGACAAGAAGCAGCACACCAAGGAGCGTGGGCTCGACGGCAATCGGGTCAAGTCCGAGCAGTACCAGGATCATTCAGCGGATCGGCGGCCTGAAAACTGATCGTTGCGGCGGCATGTGGCTTGCAGCCGGCGAGCAATTGAAACGCAGCGAGAGCCCAACTGCTGACCAAGCTGTGCAAGGACCGAAGCCGGTCGCATGGAATAGCCTGCAAATTCTTGCAAACTCGCACTGTTGCCACCAGAGTGAGGTGAAGGGACCAACATTTGCCAAGAGAACGCGATGTCTCGCTCAAGGGAAGATTCCGTCAGCACGCGTGCCGATCTGACGATAGACCGGGAAATCGCTTCTTTGCTTGCGGCCATCGAACAGGAAATGGTTCCTGACCGGCTGACCAAACTTGCGATCGAATTGCAGCACGCGCTTGTGGAAAGACGATTGCGCCAAACCAGCAACTAACGTCACATGTATATTAGCGGCGCCTCTCGGCTTCGAAGTCCAGTTGTCCTTCGGACAGGTAGCTGCGCCTTTCCATCAGCGTTTGCGAGGAACTTTCGCCAAGGTATTCCAGCACGCCGGCGCGTGCCCTGTTGAGCCGGCTTTTCACCGTTCCGACTGCGCAACCGCATATTTCGGCCGTTTCCTCATAGCTGACGCCCAGCACGCCTATCAGCATCAGAACCTCGCGCTGGTGCTCGGGAAGGCTCTGGATGGCCTGGTGGACTTCCTTGCCCTGTACCGACCATTCCTGCGTCGCTTCCGAGATCGGCCGCAGCGAAGCGCAGTCGAGCAGGCCTGGCGCTTCCCTCACCGCGGCTCTGACACGCGTGTAGTAGGTGTTGCGCATGATGGTGAACAGCCATGACTTCATGCGCGTTCCAGCTTCGAACTTGTCGATGTTGGCCAGTCCCTTGGTCAGCGTCTCCTGGACCAGGTCGTCGGCATCATCGGGAGTGCGGCAGAAGGTGCGGGCGAAAGCCCTTAAAGCGGGTATGAGGTGGACGATGGAAACTTCTTCGGTTTCGCGGGTCGCGAAGGCGTAGGCTGTGGGTGGCAATGGTCCAGCTCCCGTCCAGAATGAGTTCGTGAGCGCAGACCAGTTAAATGCATTGGGCGAAAGATCGTTCCGGTTGGCGAAAATCACCTGGCTCCAGAAACCGGAGGGGCTTGGCTGGGCGATCCAGCCGACGGCGATATTTTTGACGGAACAACCACCGGTGTCGCGGAGTTCGAATCGAGGTCTGCGAAAATCCGGGGCGCCGCTACTGGCGCGAGCCTTGGCCGCCACCTCAAGGACAGCCCGCCACCTCAAAAACAGGAGGAATCCATGACAGGAAACAAGCACGTTAAAGGCAAAACGCCGGCCGATAGCGACCTCGCCAACGATCCCGGCATCGGCAGTTCCAAGGGTACGATCAAGGAGGGCGACCGGCTCGATCAGGGCGACAACACGTTCGAAGGTGATGTCGAGAACGACACCACGCCCCAAGGCGGTATCAATCCCCGGCAGAAGATGCGGACCAACAAATAATGGCACGACCGGCCGCCGCACGATCGAACAAACCCGCTGCAACCCGTGCAGCAATCCCGCGTTAAAGAGCATCGGCCTCTGTCCGTCCCGAGCGTTGATGCGACAGGCTCTTTCGCGGAGACACAGATGACAAAAAAATCGTTTGGCCGCCCCGTTCCAATTCTCGTCGGCCTTGGTTTCCCTCGCCATGTCGAAAATGTCTGGCAGGCCTATGACGTCTTGAACGAATGGCCGAGCCGCGGCCCGGCGCACAAGGCGGCGTTCGACGCCTGTCGCGCCGGGCTGGCTAACGAGGTCGATACCCAGACGGTGCGCGCGGCGTTCGAAGCATTCGCCCGCAAGGCGGGCATTCTGGCGCACGATATGACGACCGAAACACCAGCACGCATTACAACACCTGCGAAGGCTCACGACGTTTGGCTAAAACGCCCATCGGACGGCCCTCCAGACCCTGGAGAAACCCAGCTTACTTGAAGCGGCCAGCTTGCTTGAACCGGGAGGAATACGGTGCTGAGAATAGAGTTCGATACTCCTGTTTGCATCTATTTCGGCAAGCCTGGGCGATCGCGATTGGTCAGTTCCGTTTTCGAAGCATTATATTGCCTGAAAAGCGAGAAATGGCCGGCGCGCAACGCGCCGCTGTCGCTGATGGCGGCAGATTTATTGAATCGCGCCCGGACCGGTGAAATCACGGCCGCCAAAGCCCGCCAAGCATTTGTCGACGCCGCTTGGGAGGCGAACATTCTTGTCGAGGGCGAGCCGCATGATGCGCATGCCCCGACAGCCTTCATGTCCGACATCGAGTGAGCCGGCAGGCTGCCTCCCGGCAGTTCCGTCCAGCGCCAGCTTATCACGAATGGCTGGCGTTCTCGGCCTTTTTCTCGCGCTGCTGCCTGAGGACCTCGTCGGTTCCGACGAGCTTCTTCGATCCGCCGGGGATCGCGGTGGAGACGACCGACGGCGGGTCGCTCGCCGGGAAAGAATCCTCCAGACCAGCCTGCAACTGGTCTTCCAGCGTCTGCGGCTCTTCAGAGCGGCCGGGAGTCCTTCGAGTATCTACGTTCTCCAGCGGCTGTGTCATATCCGGTGACGACTTGACGTCTCGAATCCAGCCATAGAGCTGTTCGATGGCAAATTCCTTCATCGTGTCGAAATCGGCTTTCTCGTCACGCGATGCTTCGATTTGGTCGACCATGGTCTTCTCGAAACGTTCGAGGCTATCGCTTCCGCAGGCCCGGCAGAGACGCACCAGCGCCTCGCGCAGTATGAGGGGCGCAAAGTGCGCCGTTGCCTCAAGCCTGAGCTGCTGCAAACGCTCTGGGGTGGCGGCTTGGAACTTCGACATGTTCGACCTCTCGCCTTGTGGAGCATGTCAACGAAAATTGTCGATGGATGTTCCATAAGGGCGGCCGCCGGTGCCATCGCTCGATCCTCAGCGGTGTGCGCCACCACCGAGTGCCATGCGGACACCGAGGCCGACAACGAGGCAGCCTGCCACGCGGCGCTGCCAGAGCCTTACCTTCGGTCGTTTCATAATCCAGGCCCCGAAGGTGCCGGACGCGAGCGCATATGTGCCTAGCACCAGCGCACCGGTCATTTTCTGTGTGCCACCGAGCAGCAGCAATTGCAGCGTGACCGATCCGCGAGCAGGATCGACGAACTGCGGAAGGAATGCCACCATAAAGGTTATCGGCCAGGGATTTATCAGATTGGCGATCATTCCTTCACGCGCGGCCGCAAGCGGTCCGACATTGCGCGGCTCGTCGACGGCGACGCTATCCGACCGTAATAATACCATACGCGATCCAAGCCAAACCAGATAGGCTGCGCCCGCCCAGCGAAGCATCGCAAAGGCAAGGGGCGATGCCTGGAGCAGTGACGATATGCCGAGGGCAAGGAGCGGCAACTGGACCATTCCGGCGCCGAGGGTCATGCCCAGAACGGTGAACAGGGCAACGTCCCGGCCCTGTCCGACGCCACGCGCCATCACCAGCAGACTGTCAGGCCCTGGCGGCATCTGCATCAGGATGACCGTCCCGCCAAAAGCCGCCCACGACGCGAGATCCATGCCGCTACTTCGACCCGGTTTCGTAAGACGGCTTCCCGCCACCCTTCAACCGGCCGGCATCTCGCATCATCTTGAGCGCTTCGTCCCTGGTCAGGCCACACCTGCGGGCAAAGAAATTGATCTCATAGACCTGCTCGGTCGAGAGGCAATCTTTGGCTTGCACTCTTCGCTTGTGTTTGCGTCCACTCATACACGCTGGATCCGGTATAACTTAGCCTTCCCAACTCACATCGGGCCAGCCGGTTCCCCACGGCTTCGTCGCTTCCGCTGGTTTTCAGGCGCCGTCGGGCCGGCCGACCTTGTCCTTGAGTTCGTTCAGGAATGCGAGCAGCGCGTCCTCTGGATCGTCGGCATCCTCGGTCAGCATATCGATGCCCCAGCGTCCGAGGACGGCCTCCTGGACGATGCTTGGCTGCGGCATGAAGATGAAGGATTTTGGCCGATTCTTCTCATAACCGGACCGGCGCCAGGTCTGCCAAAGCCTGTGCAGCAGCAGACGGATGTTCATATCGGACATGCTGTAGCCGATGAACAGGATGGTACGCCCGAGCGCGTCGGCGCGAAACTTCACGTCGAGCGCCGAATCGAACGAAAGCCGGTCGAAATAGTCGGTCTCCGCCAGGACTAGGGATTTGTCGTCGTCGAAATCGCCGTGGAATTTGATGATCTGGGTGACCTCGCCTGTTGTCTTGGGCAAGTCCTTTGCATTGGCCACTTTCACAAAGGGCCGGCCATGGATCTCGAAGGCAACCTCGAGGTTGCGATCATAATTGGTGGTGTAGATGATCGGAAAATCGAGCGACACGATAAGCTTGTGGATCGCCGAGCCCCGCACTTTTTCCCGCGATACGCTCCATTCGCGATCCATCCAGCTGCGCAAAGGGCCGAGGCTCCCCTGCTTCAGCCGGTAATATTCGGCAAGGGCCTGATAGTTGGCCTCCGGTGCGCCGATCATGTCCTCGTCGAGGCCGAGCTCGTTTTGCATGTGCTCGATGAGCTTTTGCCAGGACGGCAAGCCGACGCTCATCGACACTCCGGCTCCAACGAACAAGATCGCTCGTCGCTCTTTCACCGATTGAGCCAGTTGCTCGACTGCAGACAGCATCCGACACAACTGCGAACAGCGCCCTCCGTTCCGGCCGAGCCCGGACCACCGCGGGAATAACTCCAATTTGCGGTTGAATGAGAACGCCAGGATCAACTATCCCGAGCGCCGGCCGCCGAGTTTGGCCGACGGAATCCGACATTTATTTCATTCCATTTGGCACTTCTGCGCCTCTCGCGCGTTGGGAGTGTTCAACAAAGACGGCGCAGCTAATGGATCGCCATCGGATTGTCTCAGTAGCATTATGTCTGTTCCTGCTTACAATCGGCGCCGTCCAGCAAAAGGCTTGGGCTCAAGCACCTTGCCCGGCCGACCATGACAAATTGCTGGCCGCCCTCAAGGCCAACGTCAAAGCCAGCGGCGGCCCCGGCAATGGCGGCTTCGATACCAATGAATGGGCGGCAATCGTGGCTCGCGACGGAACTGTCTGCGCCGTCGCCTTCAGCGGGCCTACCGCCGACGCCCAGTGGCCCGGCAGCCGACTGATCGCCGCCGAAAAAGCCAATACGGCCAACGGGCTCAGCCTCGCGCAGATGGCTTTGTCCACCGCGAACCTCTACGCGCCGGTGCAGCCCGGCGGTCCTCTATTCGGCCTCCTGGCCACCAATCCGGTCAATCAGGCGGCTGCCTATGCGGGCGATCCTTCTACGTATGGAAGCTCCAGCGATCCATTGCTGGGAAAGCCCATCGGCGGTGTCGTCGTGTTTGGCGGTGGCCTGGCTCTCTACGACGGCAAGGGGATCGTCGGGGCCCTCGGGATAAGCGGCGATTCCTCTTGTGCCGACCACAATGTCGCCTGGCGGGTGCGGGCCGCACTCGGGCTGGACAAGGTACCGGCCGGCGTCAACCCAAACCGCAAGGACGCTATCATTTTCGACCTCGATCCCGGCGGCAAGAGCGCTTCCGGCTGGGGCCATCCATTGTGTGCCGGAACCGAGGCGGACGTAGCCGCAGAGCTTGGCGCCGGTGTCGGCGGGTCGATACGCTAATGAGGCAAGTGCGACAGGTGGCAGCGAAAACCAGTGTGTCAGCCAAAAGGGGAGAAAGGCCAATGGCTGCGATGCTGGGATGGACGCTGCTGGCAGGCTTCGCGCTAGTTACCACGGCGGTTGCTCAGTCAACGTCAAGCTTTGCGATAAATCCGCCGTCCGCGGCTGCTCCGCCCGACGACGGCCAGTGGGCGATGCCGGCAAAGAACTACGCCTCGACCCGCTACAGCGAACTTGCGGAAATCACCGAGGACAACGTCAAGAACCTGCAGGTGGCCTTCACATTCTCCACTGGCGTCAACAAGGGCCAGGAGGCTGCGCCCCTGGTCGTCGGCAACACGATGTACATCGTGACGCCGTTTCCCAACATCCTCTACGCGCTTGACCTTACCAAGCCCGGCGCGCCGATGAAGTGGAAATTCGAGCCCAATCCCGAGCCTGCGGCGCAGGGCGTTGCCTGTTGCGACGTGGTCAACCGCGGTGCGGTCTTCTTCGACGGGCGCATCTATTTCAACACGCTCGACGGCCATACCATCGCCGTTGATGCAGCCACCGGCAAACCGGTCTGGAACACCCATATCGGCAACATCAATATCGGCGAGACCATCACCATGGCGCCGCTGGTGGTCAAGGGCAAGGTGCTGGTCGGCAATTCCGGCGGCGAAATGGGCGTGCGCGGCTGGATCAAGGCGCTTGACGCCGGCGACGGGCACGTCGTCTGGACGGCCTACAACACCGGCCCGGACGCCGAGGTGCTGATCGGCCCCGATTTCAAGCCGCATTACGACATGGACAAGGGCAAGGATCTCGGCGTGACGTCATGGCCGCCCGATGCGTGGAAGATCGGCGGCGGCAATGTGTGGGGCTGGATCTCCTATGATCCGGATCTGAACCTTATCTTCCACGGCACCGGAAATCCCGGCCCGTGGAATCCGGATCTGAGGCCCGGCGACAACAAATGGACCGCCGGCATCTTTGCCCGCGATCCCGACACCGGCGCAGCCAAATGGTTCTATCAATGGACCCCGCACGACCTCCATGATTACGACGGCATCAACGAGCAGGTGCTGCTCGACATGACTTGGCAGGGCAAGCTCCGCAAGGTCCTGGTCCGACCGGAACGCAACGGCTATGTCTATTTGCTGGACCGCACGACGGGGGAGGTATTGTCGGCGGTGCCGTTCGGGCCTGTCAATTCCAGCAAGGGCGTCGACCTCAAGACCGGCCGGCTGATTGTAAATCCCGACAAAAAAACCGGCACCGGTAAGGTCGTGCGCGACATCTGCCCCACCGCATCCGGGCTAAAGGACTGGCAGCCTTCGGCGTTCTCGCCAAAGACCGGCCTGCTCTACATTCCGCACAATAACATGTGCATGGACGAAGAAGGCGTCGAGGTGAATTACATCGCCGGGACGCCCTATGTCGGCATGAACGTGCGCATGATTCCGGGGCCGGGCGGCAATCGCGGCGCTTTCACCGCCTGGGATGTCGCCGCCGCCAAGCCGGCGTGGAGCCTAAAGGAGAACTTTCCGGTGTGGAGCGGCGCCGTCGCCACCGCCGGCAATGTCGTGTTCTATGGCACGATGGAAGGCTGGTTCAAGGCGGTCAGCGCCAGGACCGGCGCGCTGCTTTGGCAGTTCAAGACGTCGTCCGGCATCATCGGCCAGCCGATCACCTATCGCGGCCCAGACGGGCACCAATATGTCGCGGTCCTTTCGGGCGTTGGTGGCTGGGCTGGGGCGATCGTATCCGGCGATCTCGACCCGCGCGACGCCACCGCCGCGCTGGGCTTCGTCAACGTCATGAAGGATCTGAAGGATGTAACCACGCCGGGAGGTACGCTGTATGTGTTCCGGCTGCCTTGAGACGATCGGCCGAGTTGCGCGGCCACGGAGAACGCGACCGCGGCGGCTTGCCGCCGCGGTCGGTGCACTGGCGCTCTCGCTTGTTGCCCCCCTTGCCGATGCGCGCGAATTGAGAATCTGCGCCGATCCCAACAACATGCCGTTCTCCAATGCCGCCAGGGAGGGCTTTGAAAACAAGATTGCCGAACTCGTCGCCGAGGAGCTTGGTGCGACTGTTTCCTACACATGGTGGGCACAGCGGCGCGGCTTTGTGCGCAACACGCTGAAAGCCGGCCTGTGCGATCTGGTGCCCGGCACACCCGCCAATCTCGAAATGCTGCGCACCACCGCGCCCTACTACCGGTCTTCCTACGTCTTCGTGACACGAAAGGATGCGCCGGAAATCACGTCCTTCAACGATCCTCGCCTGCGCGATCTGCACATCGGCGTCCAGCTGATCGGCGACGACGGCGCCAACTCGCCACCCGTCCAGGCGCTCGGGCGCCGCGGCATCGTCGGCCATCTCATCGGCTTCCCGGTCTATGGCGACTATTCCGCGCCGAACCCGCCAGCGCGCATCATCGAGGCGGTGGCGAATGGCGACATCGATGTTGCCGTCGTCTGGGGACCGTTGGCCGGCTACTTCGCCGCCAGGCAAAAAGCTCCGTTACGAATTACGCCGGTTGCGCCGCGTATCGACGGTCCGCTGCTGCCGATGATCTACGACATCTCGATGGCCGTGCGCCGCGACGACGATGCACTGCGCGGTGAGGTAGACGCAGCTATTGCCAAACACCGCGCCGAGATCGATACGATCCTGGCGGAATATGGCGTGCCTCGCCTCGACGGCGCCGGGGCGGCAGTGCGATGAACCGCGGCCTTCCATGCTTGCTGTCGGCGATGCTCGTCCTTGCCGCTTGCCAGCGCGAGGAACGCGACACGCGTCCACAGTCGGTGCTCGGCTCGGGCAACCAACCGGCGGCTGTGACGGCCCTCGAGCCGGGCGGCCAACGGCCGGCCTCGTCCGACAACAAGGCCGGCGTGTTCGAGGCCAACGCGTTCCACCTCAGCGAGGGCAAGCGTCTGTTCAACTGGTTCAACTGTTCCGGCTGCCATGCCAATGGCGGCGGCGGCATGGGCCCGGCCCTCATGGACCAGAAGTGGCTCTATGGCAGCTCGATCGAAAGCATCCACGCCACGATCAGGGACGGCCGGCCGAACGGCATGCCGAGCTTCCGCGACAAGATCCCTGACGACCAGATCTGGGAGCTTGCCGCCTTCGTCCGCGCGCTGAGCGGCAACGCGCCAAAGTCCGCTGCGCCGAGCCGCGACGACGACATGATGCCCCATCCATCCGAAAATCGCCTGCCGGACGCCGCGACGCTGGGGAAGTCGCCGTGAACCGCCTTCTTTGCAGGGTGTGCTGCAGCACAGCCTGCATGCTGCTCCTTGCAGGATGCAGCGGCTGGCAATCCGCGCTCGACCCGAAAGGCCCGGCCGCGGGCGAGCTTGCATGGCTGATCTGGTTCTTCACCGCGCTGTGCACGGCGGTCTGGCTTCTGGTGATGGCCGTGCTGATTACGCCATTGGCCCGGCGCCCGGCGCCGCTCGGCGATCCGCTTGTCCTCGACGCTGCCGCCGAGCGCAGCAAGATGCGAATTGTCGTCGCCGCACTCGCCGCTACCGCCCTGATCCTGGTCGGCCTGACGCTGCTGAGCTACTTCGCTAACCGGACGCTCGCCGCCATCGGCTCGGATGCGGCGCTGACGATCCGGGTGACCGGGCATCAATGGTGGTGGGAGGTGCGCTACGAAAACGATCAGCCGAACCGCATCCTGACGACCGCCAATGAAATCCATATCCCGGCGGGGGAGCCGGTGCGGCTTGTCGTGACCTCGACCGACGTCATCCATTCCTTCTGGGTGCCGAACCTCTCGGGCAAGCTGGACCTCATTCCAGGCCACGAGAACGTTCTCGATCTGAAGGCGGACAAGCCCGGCGTCTATCGCGGCCAGTGCGCCGAGTTCTGCGGCGCGCAGCACGCCAATATGAGCACCTTCATCGTCGCCGAACCCCGGCCCGTCTTCGACGCGTGGCTGAACGATCAGCTGCGGCCGGCGGTCGCTCCTGCCTCTGGCGAGGCAAAAGCCGGCCATGACCTATTCCTCAAACGGCCTTGCGTGATGTGCCACAAGATCGGCGGCACCATCGCCGGCGGTACGGTCGCTCCCGACCTTACACATATCGCAAGCCGGCAGACGCTCGCTGCCGGAACGCTGGCGATGAGCCGCGGCAATCTCGCAGCCTGGATAGCCGATCCGCAAGGGATCAAGCCAGGTGCCCACATGCCCGTAGTGGGACTAAACGGGGACGAGCTGAATGCGATCGTAGCCTATCTCGAGGGCCTGAAATGAGCAGCGCCGACCTAGCCCATGAGCGTGACCTCGCCCAGCAACGCGCCGCAGCACAAAAGGGTGACCTAGCTCCCGAGCACGACGGTCCTCGCGATACCGGCCTCGACGACGCCAGCCTTGACCGCTGGCTGGCGCGGACATGGCAGACGGCACCGGGCATCATCGGTGCGCTCTCGAGCGTCGACCACAAAATTGTCGCGCGGCGCTACCTGATCACCGCCTTCTTCTTCCTGTGCCTCGGTGGCCTCAGCGCCGTTGCCATGCGCATCCAACTGTCGGGGCCGGAGCGCGGGCTGATCGGGCCCGACCGCTACAACCAGCTGTTCACCATGCATGGCGTAACCATGATGTTCTTGTTTGCAGTGCCGATCGTTCAGGCGACTGGCATCTACCTCGTGCCGCTGATGGTCGGCACCCGCAACATCGCCTTTCCGCGCCTCAATGCATTCAGCTTCTGGATTTATCTCTCCGGTGGCCTCTTCGCCTGGGTGTCGTTTGCACTCGACATGGCGCCCGACGTCGGCTGGTTCTCCTATGTGCCGCTGTCCGGCCCTGAATTCGGGCCAGGCAAGCGTTCCGACGTGTGGGCGCAGATGATCACCTATACCGAAGTGTCATCGTTGGCGGTCGCGGTTGCCACCATCGTCACCGTGCTGAAGCAACGCGCGCCGGGCATGTCGCTGGACAAGATTCCGCTCTACGTCTGGGCGATGCTGGTCACCTCCTTCGTGATCGTGTTCGCCATGCCGGCGGTCATGATCACGTCGACGTTCCTGATCCTCGACCGGCTGGTCGGCACCCATATCTTCAATCCCGCCGAGGGTGGCGACGTACTGCTCTTCCAGCACCTGTTCTGGTTCTTCGGCCACCCCGAAGTCTACATCATTTTCCTGCCGGCCACCGGCATGGTGTCCTCGATCATCGCCGCTTTCGCCCGGCGTCCGGTATTCGGCTATCTGGGCATGGTTCTGTCGCTGATTTCGGTCGGCTTTCTGTCGTTCGGCCTGTGGGTCCACCACATGTTCGCAACCGGCTTGCCGAAGCTCGGCGCGAGCTTCTTCACCGCGTCGAGCATGCTGATCGCCATCCCGAACGGGCTGCAGATCTTCTGCTGGCTGGCGACATTGTGGGACGGAAAGCCGATAGTCAGGACGCCGCTGCTGTTCGTGTTCGGCTTCTTCTTCACCTTCGTCGCAGGCGGCCTGACCGGCGTGATGCTGGCCTCGGTCCCATTGGACCTGCAAGTGCACGACACCTATTTCGTGGTCGCGCATTTCCATTACGTGCTGATCGGCGGGTCGGTGTTCCCGCTGCTCGGCGCGACCTATTTCTGGTTCCCCAAGATCACCGGCCGGATAATGAACGAGCGTCTCGGACGCTGGCACTTCTGGCTTGCCTTCATAGGCTTCAATGCGGCGTTCTTTCCGATGCACATTGTCGGGCTGTGGGGCATGCCACGCCGGGTCTACACCTATCCGGCGGAGCTCGGCTGGGGCAACATCAACCTGTTCATCACAGCCGGCGCGGTCGTCCTGTTCCTGAGCTTCGTGCTGTTTACCATAAACCTGGTTCACAGCGCCTTGAGGGGCGCGCCGGCCGGGGACAATCCCTGGAATGCGGGCACTCTGGAATGGGCGACAATGTCTCCGCCGCCTAACTACAATTTCGCCCATATTCCGGTGGTTACACATGCCGAGCCGCTGTGGGCCGAACGCGATACGCTGCCGGTGGCGACTGGGCTTCGTGTCGACGTGCGCGAACTTGTTATTTCGACCGTGGCAGAGGCGCATCCCGATGTGCGCGAGAAGTCGGCGACGCCATCGATCTGGCCGTTATTCGCCGCCCTCGCCGTGGGCGCCACCTTTCTCTATTCGATCTTCAGCCCGTGGGCGGTGGTCTGGGGAGCCGGGCCGATCGCCATCACCTTGATCGGCTGGTTCTGGCCGAAAGGCGATCCGGAGGACGAGGAATGAAACAGCGCCCGGCCGCGGATCTTTCCGAACTCCCGACCTTCGGGCTCGGACCGCGCAGCCCGACTTGGTGGGGCACCCTCGCCTTCATGGCGCTTGAGGGCACTGGTTTCGCGCTCGCCGCAGGCGCCTATCTCTACCTTGCCTACCTGTCCCCCGAATGGCCGCTCGGCGTGCCGCCGCCCAACCATTGGCCGGGCACCATCGTCATGCTGTTGCTGCTCGCCAGCGTGGTGCCCAACCACATACTGAACCGCTACGCCGAAGCCTGTGCCATGGTGCCGGTGCGCATCGGCCTGCTGGTGATGTCGCTGCTCGGCATCGCACCGCTTGTCGTGCGCTGGTTCGAATTTCCAGCCCTCAACATTTATTGGGATACCAATGCGTATGGCTCGATGCTGTGGGTGCTGCTCGGCCTCCACACCACACATCTGATCACCGATGTCGGCGACACGCTGGTGCTGACGGTTCTGATGTTCACGCGCCATGGCTATAGCGGCCGGCGTTTCGGGGATGTGGGCGACAACGTCTTCTACTGGGATTTCGTGGTCGCGACCTGGATCCCGATCTATCTGTTTATTTACTGGACGCCGAGGCTGGGTTGAGATGCGTGCGGTTCGGTACGGAACTTCCTGGGGTGGGCTGTTGTCGGGGCCATTGGCCTGGGCGGTATCGACGCAACTGAACTACGCGGTTGTCGAGTGGCAGTGCGCTCACAGGATTGCGATCATCCCCGTCATTGCGTTGGTGTTGGCGGTGCTGGCCTTGCTCGGCGGCGCGCTTTCGTGGCGGGCGCGACAGCAAGGCGGCGCCGCCTTCAGACCGGAGCGTACGCGCGGCACCGAAGATTTCGTCGCCAATGTCAGTATTCTAAGCGCGGTGCTGTTTACGCTGGTAATCGTCATGCAGGGCGCTGCCTCGCTCATTCTTGACGGCTGCATACGATGAGCTTCGAGGCGCTCTTCTCGACCTCCATCTGCTACGGTGCCGGCGCCCCTCAGGCCGGTTGGACGCTGGCGCTGCCAATTACGCTGCCGTTGGCAGCGATCGCACTGCTTTACACCGCTGGAGCCGCTCGGTTGTGGCGGCGGAGTGCTCGCAGCCGCCCGTTGCGGCTGTGGCAAGCCCTGCTGTTCGCGGCCGGCTGGGTCATTCTGGCAGCAGCGCTGGTCAATCCGCTCCATGCATTGGGTGAGCGCGTTTTCACCGCCCATATGATCGAACATGAGCTGCTGATGGCGGTGGCGGCGCCCTTGCTGGTCGCCTCCTGTCCGGCCGCGGCGATGATGTGGGCATTGCCGATCAAGCTGCGGCAGGCGCTGGGCACAGCCGGGCACGCCAAGATGCTGCGAGCGGTTTGGGTCGCCATCAGCCGCCCTGCAGCCGCCACCGTCCTGCACGGCGTCGCGATATGGGCGTGGCACGTTCCGGCCCTGTTCGAGGCAGCGCTTGGACAGGGTGCCCTGCACTATGCGCAACATGCCAGCTTCCTCGGTAGCGGCCTGCTGTTCTGGTGGGTGCTGCTGCCGCGCCCCGGCCGCGAACAAGCCTATGGCAGCGCGGTCATGCACCTTTTCTTCACCTCGCTGCACACCGGCCTGCTCGGAGTGCTGCTGCTGGTCTCGCCAAGGCTGTGGTACCCGGAAAACGCCGCCGGCGCAGAATTGTGGAGCCTTAGTCCGCTCGAGGACCAGCAACTCGCCGGTTTGGTGATGTGGGTTCCGGCCGGCCTGATCTATGGCGGCGCGGCGTTGCTGCTGGCCGGCCTGTGGATCCGCTCGAGCAGCCGAAAGGAGGCGCCGCATGCGCTTCACGCTGTCTAAAGCCATAATCGGCGCT
Source organism: Mesorhizobium sp. M0778 (assembly GCF_040320105.1). Lineage (NCBI taxonomy): Bacteria > Pseudomonadati > Pseudomonadota > Alphaproteobacteria > Hyphomicrobiales > Phyllobacteriaceae > Mesorhizobium > Mesorhizobium sp. M0778. Next base: position 277,729 of record NZ_JAMYPA010000003.1, read on the forward strand.
GCGGTAATTGTCGTGCTCGTTGCAGCCCTGGCCGGGATTGCGTTGTACTTCGAGCAAAGCCGTCGGGTCGAGCAGAAGGCCGACGATGCGACCGGCGGTGTCGGCGCCCGCGCCATACCGATCATGATGGCCAATGGCTGCGCCGGTTGCCACACCATCACCGGCGTTCCCGGAGCGCAAGGGCTGGTCGGCCCGCGCCTCGACGCCAGCTTGGCCAACCGGGTTACGTCGGCGGCGTCTTGTACAACAAGCCGGAAAACTTGATCCGCTGGATCCGTGCGGCAAGGGAGATCAGCCCGCATACGGCAATGCCTTCGACCAGAATTTCCGAGCAGGAGGCGCGGGACGTGGCTGCCTACCTCTATTCGCTCAAATGAAAGTCATTGCTCGCCGCGTCGCGACCACAGGCCACGACCGGGATCATAAGCGGCCGCCGCGGCGAGGAAGAACACGACGAGGCAGGCCAGAACTACTTGGCATGAGACCGGCTCGAAGCGCAGATAGAGCGCGAAGCGGATCAGCTCGACTGCATGGCTGAACGGGTTCAGCGCTGCGACCGTCGCAAGCACCGGACCAGCCTCGGCAAGTCGCCACAGTGGATAGAGCGCGGTCGAGGCGAAGAACATCGGAAAGATGACGAAGTTCATCACCCCGGCGAAATTCTCCATCTGGGCCGATACTGACGAGACGAGCAGGCCGAAGGCGCCAAGCATCAGCCCGGACAGCACCAGCGCCGGCAGAACCGCGAGATAGCCGAGCATCGGTGGCCGCACGTCCCAGTAGCGCGCGATCAGCAAGAACAGGTACACGAGCGGCAGGCCGACGACCACACTGGCGAGCAGGCGAGCGCCGAGCAGATACCAGCGCGGCAGCGGCGCGGTCAGCAACAGACGCATGCTGCCCATTTCGCGGTCATAGACCATTGCCAGCGAACTGGCCATGGCGTGGAACAGCAGCATCATCGCGGCCAGCCCGGGCACCACATAGACTTCATACAGCACATAAGTCTGGTAAGGCGGCGTGATCGACAGGCCGAGCACGGAGCGGAAGCCGGCGGCGAAGATGGCCAGCCATACCAATGGCCGGGCAATCGCCGAGATCAGGCGGCCGCGCTGGCGCAGCGTGCGAAGCAGTTCTCGCTGCAAGATGCCGATGAGCGCCCGCAGCGCATGACGGGTTATCATGCCGACTCCGTCAAGCGAGCGAACGCGTCTGCCATGCTGCCGACGCCGAGTTCGGCGGTAATGCGATCGGCGCGGCCTGCCCATCGCACACGGCCGCCGTGAAGCACGACAACATCATCTTCGGCAGTCACCTCCTCAAGGAAATGCGTCGCCCACAATACCGCAATGCCGCGTTCGCGGCATAAGCCGCGAACATGCTGCGCCAGTGCCCGGCGCCCGGGCACGTCCAGTCCGGTGGTCGGCTCGTCGAGCAGGAGAAGGCGCGGCTGGTGCATGAGCGCACGGGCGATCTCGACACGCCGCCGCTGGCCGCCCGACAATGAGCGGATGGGATCGCCGAGCCTGTCGAGGACTTCGAGGCGGCCGAGTTCCTCGCGTGTTCGGACCTTGGTAACGTCGGCGGCAAGACCATGCAGGGCGGCGTGATAGCGTAGGTTCTCGCCCGCCGTGAGATCGAGATCGAGCGTCTGCTGCTGGAAGACGACGCCCATCTGGGCGAGCGCGGTCGCAGGGTCGGTGCGCATGGCGTGTCCGAACACTTGCACCGAGCCAGAACGAGCGTGATAGAGACCGGTAATCAGCGAGAACAAGGTGGTCTTGCCGGCGCCGTTGCGACCAAGCAGGATGCACATCCTGCCCTGCTCGACCGAGAAGGAGATAGCGTCGAGCACCCGCCGGTCCTTGAAACTGTGCCCCAGATTGTCGAGCGACAGCGCTTTCATGGCCCAACCACGACGCCCCACGGACCGCGCCCGACCGGCAGCGATTTGACCACCTCTTCATTCTCAAGGTCGATGACCGAGATATCGCCGGAATTGCCGTTGGCGCTGAATAGGCGTCTCTGATCGTCTGCCAGCGCGACGTGCCATGGCCGCTGGCCGACAAGATAAAGGCGGCGCACCGCCAGCGTGGCCGTGTCAATCTCGGCGATCCGGTTTGCGGGACCCAGCGCGACATACGCAGTGCCGCCGTCACGCGACATCTCGATGCCGACGGCCTGGACGCCTTCGCGGCGAATACCCGGCACCTCAAACTGGACCTTGCCGGTTTCAGCCCGTGTTAAGGTGTCGAAGACCGTCACCGTGCCGCGGATCTCGGAAGAGACCCAAAGCCGCTTTGCGTCCGGGGAGAACGCCGCGGCGCGCGGTCGCGTGTCGACCAGCAAATTATCCACGAGATCGAGCGTGCCGGCGTCGATGAGATGCAGCATGCTCGTCGTCTCCGAGGTGCAGGCGACGTAACGGCCGTCCGCGCTGACCGCCATTCCCTCGGGCTCGACACCGACATCGACGTTGCCGATGACCTTGGCCGAGGCGATTTCCACTACCGAGACCAGATTGTCGTTCTCATTGGCCACAAACAGCCGCTTGCCGTCGGGATGCACGACGAAGAATTCCGGATCGGCTCCCGAAGGCAGTTGGCCGACCACTCGTCTCTTGGCAAGGTCGACGACATCGATGCGATTGTCGTCGCCGACAGCGACAAAGAGGGTCTTCTTGTCAATGGAAAGCGCCAGTCCGCGCGGCCGCCGTCCGACGTCGATCGTTGCCGAGAGGCTCATACTTGCCCCGTCGACGACGGCAACCGCATTGTCCTGTTCGTTCGACACGTAGACGGTTTCGGCAGCAACAGGACCGACCGAGATAAGCACGGACACCACCAGGAGGATTGCGGTCAAAAGCGGCATGCGCTCTCCTCGAGATCGATGCCAAGCGTGTCGAGCGGCGTCCGCTGATGCAGGAAGCCGGGCTGCGGCGAGGCGGAGACCAGCAGGCGAGGCCCAGCAATCAGGATCGGCTGCCGCAGTTGCCCGTCCCATGGACGAAAACTGAGCCCTTGGCCTTTGAAACCGGGGAGAAGAAAATCGTCGCCGCGCATGTAGCCGGCGATGGCTGACGGATCGACGCTGCGCAGCCGCGTCGCGGCCTCGCCGACGCTGCGCACGGCGAGCCAGGCGGCATAGTCGCTCGGCGTCATCCATCGCCCCGCCTGCTTCCGGAAGCGGTCCTGCAACTGCGTCGCTCCCCATTCCTCGGTGACGGCGCTCCAACCGGCCGCAACCAGCCCTTGCGTGCCGGCGACCGGTCGCGGCAGTGCCGTGCGGTCATCGAGATAGGCGCCGAATTCGTCAGCCTCGTCGGCGACGACCAATACATCGTAATCGGCGACCTGCGTGGCGGCCGGTATTTCTGACTGCAGCGTGACATGGCCGGTATCAGCGCGTCCGTTCGCCGGACGGAACGTCCATGGCTGGTCGACGGTGATTTCGGCCCCGAAACGTTGCGCCGCGCGGCGAAAAGCGGCGGCCATCGCCTGGTCGGCAGAATGCGTGCCGACAAGCAGGAACCAGCGCTGCCAGCGCTTCCACACCAGGTACTGCGCCAGGCCGTCGGCGAGCATGGCGCGGCTTGGAATGGTGTGTAGCAGGTTCTTCCTGCAGTCCTGCTGGCGCAGCGCATCGTCGGTAGCGCGGCTGTTGAACAGCAGCATCTTCTCGGCGCCAGGCGCCGCAAGCGCCTGCGTGAGCGGCACAGCGTCAAGATCGGCGACGACAAACGCAAGGCCGGCGCCAGCGAACTGGCCTATCGCGTCCGATGCCGTCTCGGCGGGCTTCAGCACTCGCTCCTCCAGCCGGAAATGCTGGCCGAGAAAGCGCCCGGTCGTATTGTCGTCGGCGATGCCAAGACGTGCGCCTTGCAGCCCGTCATCTGTCGCGAACTGGTCCAGCGGACCCAACTGTAAGGGCGGCTTGCGCGACTGGCCGAGATAGCCGATTACCACCGTCTGAGGCTCGGCAAGACCGGGAGCAGCGACGAAAAGCAACAGGGCAAGAACAGCAAGCGCCAGCCTCATTCCGCTGCAGCTCCCTCTCCCGCAGTGACTGACCGAGGCGGAGTTGGATTAATTCCCCGCCATTGAAAAGGTTCCACTCTGGATATTCACGGCCTTGTGGTGACGGCTGGTCAGATCTGGATCGGCCTCACCTTGACTGTTCCTTCCAGCCGCCGAGTGAGAACGAGGGTAGCCCCGGACTCTTGATCGAGATCATGTGCGGCCGATACGGCGAAAGGCAAAGGGCGGGATGAGGTCTCCGCCGGTCCTCGCATCGGACGGCGGAAGCGTCTCCTCGAGCAGCATCGCCATCCGGGCATGGAGGGGCGACCTGACGCATACGGGATCGGCCGCCGCAGCATCGCCGGCCAGCGCCAGCGCCTGGCAACGGCAGCCGCCCCAGTCGACATCACGGCGCTCGCAGCTGCGGCAGGGTTCCAGCATCCAGTCCGTCCCACGGAAGGCGTTGAATGCCGGCGAGTCCCGCCAAATGTCGGCCAGCGGCCGAGAGCCGAAGCGCTCGAATCGCAGCGATGGAATGGTCATCGCAGCATGACAGGGCAGCACCAAGCCGTCCGGTGCGATGACGAAAGCATCGCGCCCCCAGCCGCCCATGCAGGGCTTGGGATAGGTCGCAAAATGATCCGCCACCACGAAATCGATCTCCAGCACGCCGACAAGACGTGCCCGTGCGGCCTCCACGGTCGCGACCTGATGCTCTATCGAGGCGCCGTCGGGCAGCAGATAGCGACGATTGAGCAACGCCCAGCCGGCATATTGCACGTTGGCAATCTCCAGCCGCTCGGCGCCGAGCGAGAGCGCCAGGTCGATGTAATCGGGAATTTCCGCGATGTTGTGCCGATGGATCGGCGCATTGATCGTCAGCGCCAGTCCGAGGGCCCGCGCATGTCTGGCGGCAGCGAGCTTTTGCGCGTGGGCGCCGGAATGGCGTCCGATCCGCGCGGTGGTTTCGGCATTGGCACCCTGGAAGCTCACCTGAACATGGTCTAGCCCCGCGCTGGCAAGTGCTTCCAGACGGATGCCGGCAAGGCCGACGCCGGCCGTGATGAGGTTGGTGTAGACACCGGTTTGCGACAGCGTTGACACGAATTGTTCGAGGTCCCGGCGCAGCGTCGGCTCGCCGCCCGAAAGATGCACTTGAAGAACGCCCATAGCCGCCACTTGCTCGAACACGTCGAGCCAGCGTTCCGTCTCCATTTCACGGTCGGCTTTCAGCAAATCAATGGGATTGGAGCAGTAAGGGCACTGCAGAGGGCAGCGATGCGTCAGCTCAGCCAGCATCGCGATCGGAGGGAACGGCGCCTGCGTCACAGCCGCACCAACAGCCGGTCTGCCCATTCCTGCAGGAAGGCGCCGACGTCGGCGTCGATTTCCTGGCCCTGACCGTCATATTCGCAAGCAAGCTCCCTCACGATGGCACTGATTGACGTCTTGCCGTCACAGCGCCGGAGGATGTCCAGTCCGATTGCATCGGGCCACAGAACGCGCTCGGGTGCCAGCACCGCCCAGGCATTCCGGACGGGATCGAAACGCAGGCGTACATAGGGCGCGAGGCGCGGGCGAGATTGCGCCGATACAATCCCTCTCCGGCGGTCCGCTGTCATCCGTTGGTCTCCGGCCGGAAGCAGCCAGGGGGTATGACGCCGTCATGCCCATATGCGTAGTCGAGCGCGTCGAGCATCGCCCAGAGCACATCGCACTTGAAGACCATGGCGTCGACAACCTTCTGCTGACGTTCCGGCGTGTCGGCATAGCGAAGCACGTAGCCCAGCGCGAAATCGGAATCGCGTGCGGCCTGATCGGGCCGCCGATCGAAATAGGCGAGCGTGTCGGCCCTGACGAAGTCGTATCGCGCCAGCATCGCTGGCACGCGTTCTGCGATAATATCGGGCGAAAAGAGTTCGGTGAGGGAGGAAGCAACTGCTTCGAGCAGCGTATGGGACGCGCAGAAATTGACATACGCCTGCACCGCGAAGCGTGTTGCCGGCAGCGCCAGCCTTTGGCTTTTCACCTCTTCCGACTCAAGGCCGAGCGACGTCGCGAGATGCAGCCAGCGCGCAATTCCGCCACTCCGGCCGTCCTCGCCGTCATGGTCCTCGATGCGCTTGCGCCATGCGGCCCTGAATGCCGGATCCTCGGCGTGGGACAGGATGGTGGCGTCCTTGCGCGGAATGGCCGCCTGATAGCAGTAGCGGTTGAGCGCCCAGGCCTGCAGCTCGGTCTTCGACATCGCTCCCTCCACCATTCTGCGATGGTAGGGGTGTCGGTTGTGATAACGCTCGCGGCCGACCTGCAGAAGGACTGTGCGCAAATCTTGTTCATTGAGGCCGCGGCCGACCACGTCGGAAAAATCGTTCACAGCATGAGCTCCATCCGGTCTTGCGCAATCTCCCATCCAGCTGCGCGCACCGCCGCGTGTTCGGGCGATTCCTCGTCCAGAACCGGATTTGTGTTGTTGATATGGATGAAAATCCGGCGGTCGACCGGCAGGTGGTTCAGACATGCGATCGCACCGTTCGGTCCGGACATGGCGATGTGTCCCATGCGCGCGCCGGTCTTCACGCCCACGCCGGCCGTGATCAGCTCGTCGTCCGTGAACACTGTGCCGTCGAGGAGAACCATGTCGGCGCCGGCAATCCGTTGCCGCAGCGATTCATCGACGGCTGTACAAGCGGGAATGAAGAGCAGCGAGCGGCTCCCCTCCATCAGACGAACCCCGATCGTGCCGCCATCGGCGGAACGGAGCTCCGGATCCTGTCGGCCGCCATCTTCAAGAAAGAGCGCCACCTTGCCAGGAACGGAAAACACCTCGATGCGGATGCCGATTTCCGCGCCCTCGGCATCGCAAAGATCGATGAAGCCTTCAGGAGGAAGGCAGCGGCGCGAAACAATCTGAGCATCGAGGACATCGAAGATCGAATTGGAGGCGATAACCGCCAGAACCTCCTCCGTTGCATAAAGAGCGAAGGGTTGCCGCTCACGCAAGCTGAGGAGCCCCGAAATCTGGTCGATCTCGGCGCCGGTCAGGACGACGGCTCCCAGCGGTGTGGCGCGTGCCGACATCTCCGGATGCGGTTGGAGTTCAGGGTTTTCAGCAATCTGCTGGCGGATATCGGGAGAGGCATTGAAAAGCACCCAGCGTCGCCCGTCTGGAGATGCCGCAACACTCGTCTGAAGACGCGGGCGGACCCCAGGATTACCCGCCCGCGCGGCCCTGTTCAGCCGGTCGTTGGCGTTCCACTGAGGAAAACCGCCACCCGCGGCGGAGCCGATGATCCTAATCCACACGCCGTGACAAACTCCGCGTTTCTCTATTCCAGCAATGTCGCGAACCGGTCGAGCACAGCCGATGCCGTACCCGCCGGTTGCGTAATGTCATTTCTTTGTGGTGATTTCGGCAGGCAAATAGCGCGATATCTCCATTCCCGCCGCGACTTCGCACATGACGGGCTTCTTCCAAGTCTTCTTCTTCATGTCTTTCTCCGATCTGGCTGCCTTGGAAATACCGCAGCCAATCCCATAAGCACGCAGCCCAAGCTTTGTTCCCGACAGGGTATGCGAGGGGTGCTCTTTCGGATTGGGCGTCGGACGCTCGCGTCAAAGAAAAGACAGATCAACCGAAAGCGGAACCGGGGTGGCGGATGTTCGCGCGAAGCTTACAGCATCGGCCGGCCACCTGTGACCAGAAGCAAGCCCCGGTGAAACAACCGGCTTCTGACGAAGCCAGGAGGATGTAAGCCGGCGCAACGCAACTCTTGAGGAAATCGCCCTGCTGGCGCTAAGCTCGTTCTCCTGCATCTTGTATCGGGCACAATGATGAACGGTGAGGCGAAAAGCAGCCTGTCCGGGCGCGCCATGCGCTGGGCCATCGCATTGACCGAGCAGAAGAGCGTCACCGGGACCGGCGGCGAAGCCTCGTTCGGCCCGTGGCTGGCAGACGAGTTACGCCGCGAAGCCGCGTTTCGCCACGCGGAACCTGGACCATAGAGGTCGAGCCGGAAGATGGCCGCCATTGCGTGGCGATGCTGGTCCGCGGTACTGGCCGCGCCACCATCGTGCTGACCGGTCACTACGACACCGTCACGACGCGCGACTATGGCGATCTGGAGGATCTGGCCACCCAGCCGCAACAACTCACCCAAGCGCTAAGAAAAACTTTGGCCATGGCCGAGGCGCCTGCCGTGAGGCGGGCGCGGGACGACTTCGCCTCGGGGGAGTTTCTCGCCGGCCGCGGGCTGCTCGACATGAAGGCCGGTTTGGCCGCCGGGCTGGCGGTTTGCGCCGCATTCGCCGAAAGCACCAACGCGGCGGGAAACTTTCTGTTTACCGCGGTTCCCGACGAAGAGAACAATTCTGCCGGTGCGCGCAAAGCGGCACAGGTTCTCACCGAGATAGCCGGCGAGCACGAGTTGGACATTTTCGCGGCGATCAATCTCGATGCGATCGCCGACGACGGGGACGGCAGCAAGGGTCGCGTCATCGCGCTTGGAACGGTCGGCAAGCTGCTTCCGACGGCCCATGTCGTCGGCGTTCCCGCGCATAGCGGCTTTCCGTTGAGTGGCCTGAATGCGGCGACCATTGCCGCGGCCATAGCCGCCCGGGTGGAATGGGCATCGGAGCTGACCGACGACTCCCGGTCGCTTCCGGGTACACCGCCGAGTCTGCTCAGCATTCGCGACGGCAAGTCCGGCTATGACGTGACCACGCCGGCTGCGGCGTTCGCCACCTTCAACGTGCTGAGCTATCGCCGGACGCCGGATGAGGTGCTCGAACGCTTCGACCGGCTTTGCGCCGATGCTGCTTCGGCCTGCCTGGCGGAGTTGAAGCGGCGGCGGCACTTCCAGCACGGCAGCGCCGCGATCGATCTCCTCGAAACAATCCCCCTGCATCGTTACGAGGCAGTGCTGGACCGTCTCGACGCGGAGGCAAGATCGAGGCTTGGCGCCGTTGGGGCTTCGCTTGCCGCCCGCGATCTTCCACTGCCGGAGCAATGCCGGCTGGTCACCGACTAGGCATGGCGATTGAGCCGCTTGCCGGGACCGGCAATCGTCACCGGCTTCGGCTCGATACCTTACTTGCCGACGAACCTTTCGGACCGGCCGGCAGCGGCGCGGCTGCGGGCGATCGCTTCGGACGTCGCGGCCGACGCAAGCGCCCGCTATGGCTCGGCAATCGGCTGTGCGGATTATTTCGCCGGCATCTCGGATATGAGCTTCTTTGGCGAGGCGGCCGAGTCCGGTCTCAAGGTCGTCGCCCGCAACACGCCGATGTGGCGGGACGGCATTCGCTGGCCGAAGTCAGGTGGGCTAGCCAACATTCCCACCATCAATATCGGTCCGTGGGGACGAGACTACCACACGCCGCCTGAGCGGCTTCACATCGGCTATGCTTTCGACGTCCTGCCGCAGGTCGTGAGCGATGTTTGTGCAGCGCTGCTTAAAGAGCAAGGATAGGTACGAGTCCATCAAATCTCGCCAGGAACAAATCGGCGAAGCCGAGGTTTGGTTCTACAAATCAAATCGCGAGGAAATCCTATGGACACTGACGTCAACTCCGAAACCCGTTCGATCTTCATTGTTGGGCTGCGCAACGCCCACGCCATGGAGAACCAGGCACTTTCGATCATGAAGCCTCAGGTCAAGCGGATCGAGAACTATCCGCAGGTCGCCGATCGCCTGCAGCAGCATATCACGGAGACCGAAGGGCAGATCGCCCGGCTGGAATCCATTCTGGATGGCCTCGGCGAGGACCATTCCACATTGAAAGACACGGCCATGTCGATGGTCGGCAGCATGGCGGCGATGGGACATTCCGTAGCCGGCGACGAAATCCTCAAGAACAGCTTCGCCAACTTTGCATTCGAAAATTACGAGATCGCCGCCTACAACTCATTGCTCGTACTCGCCGAAGCCGGAGGGTTTAGTCAGGCAACCAACTCTCTTCAGCAAAATCTCAGCGAAGAAGAAAAAATGGCCGACTGGTTGAAGCAGAACCTTCGCGCCGTCACCTTGCAATACGCCAGGCTGCGTGAGGCGGGAGAGACCGCCAAGAGTTAGGCCGCCCCGCTGGGGAAGAGGAATTCCTGACAACCACCCCAGCCGAATTGACCGGGTGGTTGTTTTTTCTGGGATCGGAAGTGCTGCTAAGGACCGCGCGCCACGCGTCGGCCAGACACGCTTCCTTGGAGCCCGAAGAACCGAACGGATTCAGAGCTAAGAATCCGAACGGATCGGAGCGCCCCGGTTCTGATGGCTTGAACGCCGCGATCCCATTTGTCTGCGGAAGGTTGCGGACTCCTGGCCGACTTCGATGTTCCCACCGCAAGGCGACCCGCGGTCGAAATCACCAGGAACGACCGGTGGCAGCGCTATGACGTCGATTTGGGAGACTCGTCGGTCTCCGGCAAACGATCGCGAATGGCTTCCTCGGTTTTGCTTGCCGTCTTTTTCACGACTTTCTCGACGCGGTCGACCAACGTCTCGGCGTCGCCGCTGGAACCCTGTCGGTCAGCCTCTTCCTTTACAGTCTCATATGCTTCGGCGGCAACCTGCTTGGCTTGCTCCACGCCTTCTTCAACGACTTCTTCGGCACTGTCACGAAGCTTGTCGCGGTAAGGGCCGAGTTGCGCGTCTTCCGCGGCGGTGTGAGGCAGCATCACGCCGATGGCTGTGCCCACGGCAAGGCCCACCGCGGCCATTGCCAGAGGTTCGCGCTGGAACAGGTCCTGCGCCGACTGCCGCACCCGCCCCGTCATATCGGTGGCGGCCGAGCCGACCTGCCCGGCTGTGCTTCTCAATCTTTCTTTGGCGCCGCTCGCAACGTCTGCCACAGCCTCAGTCGCACCGCCTGCCACGGACGCAACCGAACGAGCGGCATCGGAGAGCATGGAGCCGGCGGAACCTTCGCCCTCGGCACCGTACTCATCGCCGCGTGAGTCCTGCCAGGCCCCGCCCAAGCCCCTCTGGTCAGAGAAGTTTCGGGTGCCGTCAGGCTCCCTGCCGGTCGAATAGGCATCAAGTGCTGAACTGTCTACCGACGTGCCCTTGCCAAGCATCAGCCAGGCTAGGCCCGCGCCGACCAATGTAAGCGGCAACGGATTGTCCCTGACCTGAGTCTTAAGATTGCTGAGCATGGCGGATCCCTCGCCGCTGAACATCCCGGTGAATTCGTCGATCAGTTGGCCCGGTGTCATCTTGCTGCGGATCGTGTCTGCGGTATCTGCCACTCTGGCGCGCGCAATATCAGCATCGCGTTCCAACTCGGCTGCGGATTTCTCGGTCATCTTATCTGTTCCTTGATCACGCGTGCGTCGCGTTTAAGTTGGTCTTGTGTCCGGTCGGGGGTCAACTCGGAGGGAGCCATGCTTGCCTTGCCCGAGCGCAAGAGTATGACGCCCAGTACTGCCACCACGACGCCGACGAGCAGCGAGGACCATCCGGCTCCCAGGCCGGCGCTCGCCAAGGCAATCACCAGCGCCTGCAAAAGCACCATCAGGGCGGCAAGCAGGCAAATGACGCCTCCCATTACCTCCACGGCGCCGGCGCCGACCTTGCTTACCTTTTCCGACATTTCAGCCCGCAACAGCCTGCTTTCGGTTTGAAGCAGTGTTGTGACCTGCTGTGCCAGATCGCTGACAAGGGTTGTCAGGCTGCGAGTGTCCTGATTGTCAGTCATGGGTTTCGCTCCAGGCTTGCATTGGCCCAGTCATCGCCGGACTGATCGGATCCTAGCGGGGCCGGCTCAACTGCCTCTGCCGATCGCCATCCGAACTCATTCGAGCGAGGACCCGTCTCGGGCGCCCGGCCTGTTTCCGACTGGCCCGGTGCTCCGGTTTGGGCAGAGGGTGGCGAGCTCTTGATGAACCGTCCCAACGCCAGGCCTGCCAATACCGAACCGGCGATCAGCGCGCCCGAGTTTTTGCGGCCGAACGACTGAATTTCGCCAAGCACCTCGTCGAACGGTTTATCCTTCAGGGACGAGGAAAGCCGCTCGAGCCCGCCTGCGGCGTCAAGGGCGAATTTCGAAGCGGTCCGTTGATCATTGTTGGCAAGATGCTCGCTTGCCGCGCGCAATGCGCCGCTGAAGGCCTTGAGGTTGGCGCTCACGTCGCGCTGCGTTCCCTCCGCCTTGTTGAACAATGCTTGCTTTGCTTCCGATGCGTAATCTCCGGCTTTCCTGGTGATCTCGTCACGCGCATCGTGGAGCGCTTCCGTTGCGGTCTGCTTTTCCCGTTGTAGTCTTTCCGAAAGCTCGCTTCTGGCTGTCTCGAAATCGGCCGGCTGACGGCCCTGATCGTCCTGGTCCTGCATGGTGTCTCCTAGTGGAATCCGAGGAAGGAGAGGATCGCAAGCACGACGACGACGAGGCCGATGAGATAAATAACACTGTTCATGGCGCAATCTCCTCCACTGCGCACCGAACTTGCCTGTGCTTCCCGTGTTCCCTCGGACGTCATCTTTTTTGGTAAGCGAAGCCTAACCCGCCTCAAGACGGGATCTTGTCCTGTGCCGATGGCGGTGAGCGCGCGGTTGGGAATGATACGGGACCGGACTCCGGTGCGACTTACGGGTCGAGGCGCAGTTCCTTTCCGGCAGATATTCGTGCTGCATGGGCCGGAATTTTTCCGCAGTGCCTTGACTGCGCATTATCGCAGTGGGACCTGCCTGCGACCTACCACTCGATTGCTGGCCGCGCGATCATCAGCCAGAAAATTCCGAGTACGGCAGCGAAGGCGGGGACGCCGAAGGCGAACCACAGCCAGAAGAGCCGATGATAGCGTGGCGGCAACGGCGCGCCTGCAGCGGCGGCTTGCGAGGCCAGCTTGCGCATCTCCATCTGCATCCAGACGACCGGGAGCCAGAACATTCCGGTGAAGATATAGAGCGTGATCGAAAGCACGATCCAACCTTCCGACAGCGAGTAGCCTGCCTGCCAGGCGAGCGCGGCGCCCGTCAGCGGCTGCGCGACGACGGCCGTCGCTGTGAAAAGAAAGTCGGCTACGACGACCATGCGCGCCACCGCCGCAACCGTTGCCGTATTGCCCGTCCTGTGGGCGAGCAGCATGAAGAACGCGATGCCGGCGCCGGTGCCAAGCAGCACGGCCGCGCCGATGACATGCAGAAATTTCAGCAGGAAATAGTCCATCAACGCTCCTCCAGCACTGCCAAGGCTACAAAGTGCAGCACCAGGATCGGCAACACTTTGAGGAACGGCCCAAGCGGTTCGTTCCACAGCTCCGGGCGCAGGAAACTTCCGACGGCTAAGTAGAGGAGCGAGAGCGCGATGCCGCCATAGAGGCCTTTTCGCGTCGTCGACCGCCAAGCTATGAGCGCGCCAATGGCGATGTCGGCCAGAGCGCCGGCGATCACGATCGGCGCCGACAAGATGCCAGCCACTGTGCTTTGCATCAGATCGATGCCGCCGTTATAGCCGGTGGTCAGCGACACAATACCCGTCGCGATCCAGAAGAACGGCAGGACGACGAAGATCGCAGGCTTGATGAAATACAGCCGGGCAAACCATTTTTCCTGCACCGTTGCCGGATTGAGCGCGAGGAAACCCGCCAGGGTTTGCGGCCGTATGCCGGTCAAGGCGGTCCAGTTGGAGGGATCTCCAACCGCCCCTCGGGCGATCTCCCTGGCCGCGTTGGTACGCATTGGTGGGCGCCAGCCGAACATCGCGGCAAGATCGCCGAGGCGGTAGAGAAGCCTTGCAACAGCCGCCGGCAAGACAAAGCTAACTGCCGGAGCCCAGCCGAGCCATCGGCGATAGCTGCCGACGACCTCGTCCATGCTCAGCTGTTCGGGACCGACAAGTTCCAGCACGACGCGAGACGGACTGGCGGGAGCGAGAAGGAAGACGACGGTTGAGACCACGTCGTCGAGTTGTACCACCTGGAGCCGGCCGGTGTCGGGCATGGACGGCAGCACCGGCAGCGAGGCGAGACCCCGAAACAATGCGCTGGCTCCAAACACCGGCCGCCCGAGCACCACGGACGGGCGCAGGATCACCCAGTCCAGATCAAGCGCCATAAGCGCTTGGTCGCCGGCCAGTTTCGTCGCCGAGAACGTCGAAGGCTGCGTCCGATCGACGCCTATCGCCGAGAAGTGGATCACCCGGGCAACCCCTGCCCGCGCACAGGCGAGGAAGAGTGCTGCCGCCGCATCGCGATGGACTTCCCGCGTCTTTTCACGGGGGCTGTCCTGCAGAACGCCGGCACAATTGACGACGGCGTCGATGCCCGTGAGATGCGGCAACCAGTCTTCGGGCTGCAGCGCCACCGCCATGTCCAGCACCAGCAACTGATAATTGCCGGCCCGGTTTGCGCCGGAGCTGCGGACCAAGCCGATCACCTCATGCCCTTCGGAAAGAAGGCGTGCGACGACCGAGGCACCGATCAGGCCGGTGGCGCCGGCAACCAGAACTTTCACACTGGACCCCATTCTCCGACGGCGGGAAAGTGTCGTTCATTCCCGCTTATCGCCCTATACTCCCCTTCATAGCGGAAAGTTCTTCCTTCGTGCATAACAACCGCGGCCGCGCCGGATCGGAGATGTCGAGCTTGGCCCAGGGAATGCGGTATATGCTGTCGCGACTGCGCATTCGAAAGACGTCGAGGACCGCAATGCCGATGGCCGAAGCGGACAGGCGCTCGAATGCTGCGTAGATGCCGACATGGTACTCGGTAACCACGAGGTCATCGCCATCCGGTTCGGCGCGTATCTCCTCGATATGGCCGATGCTTTTGCCGCGCTGCGAAAGCACATTCCTGCCAGCCAATTGCTCAAGATTGACGGTGGCCATCACCCAGCTCCCGGGATACGCCCAATGACATGATCGCGCAGCCAGTTCTGCCAGTCGAAAATCGCCGTTTCGCGGACGTCGATATCGAACTCGATGTCGACGCCGATGTCGCGCACCTTGTTCCATGCGATGCGGTGCGGCTCGGCATGGCGCCTGCCGCCGAGCCTTGCCGCAAGCCGCGCCATCCAGCGCCCGGGCCGCTCGCCAAGCCGGCGCGCCAGCGTGATCGAACCGAGCTCGACCGCAATAATTTTTGGCGGCTTGCCTGGCCCGAGTTCGGCCACCAGCCCGTCCACCTTGCCGATCTTGACCTGCTCGCGGTCGACCACTTGCTTGTCCAGGATGTCGCGCAGCAAATCCATCAAGTGCCTCCGAATATCTGCAAAGGAATAGTCACGACTGCGAGCACGAAACCGAGCGCTATGATGAAGATGACCGCGGCATTCGCGATCAGGCCATTGCGGTGCTCGCCGACATAACGCTCGTCGTTCAGCAGGAAGAGGAACGGAACCACGGTCAGCGGCAGGCTGGCGGCCGTCAGAGCCATGGAAAAGATGGTGAGCTTCAGCGGATCGAGACCCAATGCGATCGGAATGGCGGCGAGAAACAACGAGATCGTATAGACGGTGCTGAAGCCGGGATCGTCGCGCGGTTTCAGGTCCTCGCCCCAGGTCCAGCCGAAACCCTGCGCCACAAGGTACGCTTGCTGCAGGCCGATTTCGAGCGCGGCACCGAAGCAAGCGATGCCTAGTGAAGCAACGAACAGGACGAACCCCCAGAAACCGAAGATCGGAATCAGCATCAGCGGCAGCTGGTGGTAGTCGTCGATCTGCTCAATGCCGTGCGCTGCCAGCACGAGCGCCGCCACAATCAACACACCGATCGAGATTGTGCCGCCAAAACACATGCCCAAGCCGGCAATGGCCCGATTGGCTCCGAGATAGCTCTTGTCCCATTGATCCTCGATTGCTCCCGACGAATAGAACATGAACAGATAGGGCGAGATCGACGCACCAAGAATGCTGACCGCCATGAACCAGTAATTGGCCGCATCGTGCTCGGGCAGAGTGGGCACGGCACCGGCCGCAACCTGCCCCCAATCGGGCTTCAGCATGACGGCGCCAACCACGAAGCACAGCGTGACCAGCCCGAGGACCGCGACACCTTTTTCGATGAATCCGAACGTGCCTTTCCAAAGGAACAGCCATGCCAGAAAAGCGACCGGCAGCGCCCACCACTGAAAGCCGATGCCGGTGGCGAGCTCGAGCGCAATGGCAACACCGCCGATTTCGGCTGCCATGACCAGGAAGTTGACCAGCAAAGTCGCAAGCAGCGGCCACAGAAAGGCGTTGAAGCCAAACCGTTCCCGGATCCCGTCGGCGATGGTGTGATGGCTGACGGCGGCGAAGCGTCCGGCCATTTCGACCAGGAAGATGATGCAGATCGTGCCCAGGACGACGGCCCATATCAGCTGGAACCTGAACGCCGCGCCGGCCTGAGCTGCGGTCGCCATCGATCCGACCTCGAGAAAGCCGCCAACGCTGGTGACGACGCCGAGCGATATTTCGAGTAGCTTCTTCATGATTTCGGCGCGAAATATCTGGCGTAGGACGCGCTCAGATCGGCGGCGGCGGCCCGCAGATCCTGTTGCGCGTGTTCCACGTCCGAACGGTTGCCGTTCTGCACTGCGGTCGCTGCGCGTGTTACCGCCGCCGAAAGCTGTCCGACCGCCGTCGTCAGACCGGCTTGCTCGCTGGGCTCAGGCGACTTGGCGGACTGGATTTGCGCACCGGCATCGGCGAGCGCCTTGCCGACCGATTGCAACGTGCGCGACGTGTATTTCGAAGGGGCTGCCCCAGCGATCCAAGCCTCCAGAACCAGCGATGCGGTCTGTGTGGCGGAAGCCGCGATTTTCGACTGCTGCTCGACCTGGTCGGAAGGCGTGCATGCCGTCAGTACAGATATTATCAGCAGCAAGCACAGGCGGTCTGGTCGAAGACCGACGGCTGTAACGGCATTTACAATACGTGCTTGTAGCGTTGCTGCCACACGATTGTTCTCCCCGCACCAAGCGACTTCGGCGTGAAGTTTGATCTAGAGCGCCCGGTAATCACGTCAACTGAACCGGATGAACGGCGCTGGCAGCGCGGAACAAACCAGCGACCGCTGGATTAGGTGATGAGGAGGCAAAGGCCATGGACAGGGAAGAGCGTATCAGGCAGCGAGCCCATGAGATCTGGGAGCGCGAAGGCCGTCCGCAAGGACGCGAGCGCGAGCATTGGGATCAGGCCGTGCAGGAGATCGAAGCCGAGGGTTCCGAGGCCGAACGCGGTCCGGTCGTGCCCGATCCAACGGTCGGGGCCGGCTCCAATCCAGAGGCGCGCGGCAGCAAGCGGCGGGGGAAGTGAGGTCCAATGCCTCGTCTCGTCGCCTGGATCGTGGTCGTACTGGTCGTGCTGTTCGCCGCCTGGCTGATGATCGGACGCGACAGAACCAGTGGCGGAGCTCAGCCCACGCCGCATGCAATAGATCAGAATGGATAGGAGCTGACATGGCGGGAACCGATACTCATCCTGAACAGGACCCTGCCGAAGGATCGCGATCGACAGTGGAAAAGCAGCTCCGCAAGGAGCAAGGCGGCGAGGGTCAAAATCGCAAAGCCGAGCCAGCTTCCGACAAATCCGGCAGCAAGACCAAGACGCCTTCGGAAGCGCGCAAGAAAGGCTCAGGCTTGGATTGAGCCGGCTGACGGCGGGCTCACGCTGCCGTTTGCCTCGAAATAATGGGGATAGCGCTCCTGGACGATTTCGAGGACCTCGAAGATACGGCGAAGATGCGTTCGCATTGCTTCTTCTGCCGCAAGCGCGTCGGCCTGCTCGAGCGCATCGACAATCCGCCGATGCTGGCCGAGGACCACCGACATGCTGTCGAGGCGCGGGAAAGACAGAAAGCGGAAGCGGTCCATGTGCAGCTTCGCCGCGCTGATGTCGGCCCAGATTCCGGGGAACCCGGCATGGCTGGCGATGTGCTGGTGGAACAGCTCGTCCGACTTGAAGAAGCGCCTGTCGTCCGCAATGGAGGCGAACGTCTCCTGGACCGCCAGTTCGCCTTTGAGCACGGCAAGCAGGTCGGCACGGCGCAGGCTCTCGACCGCACGATTGATCAGGCCGACTTCGAGCGATTCGCGCAGGAACTGCGATTTCTCGAGATCGGCGATCCGGAGCGGCGCCACCATGCTGCCGCGCTGCGGATAGATGTCGATCAAGCCAAGACCGGCCAGCCGGGCGAGCGCCTCCCTGACAGGTGTGCGACTCACGCCGAGGGCTTCCGACATCGCCTTTTCAGAAATCAGCTCGTGCGGCTTCAGGCGGAAGGTCAGGATCTGGTCGAGCAGGACCTCGAACGTCCTGGCCGCAACTGAAGCGCCGGGGCCGGTTTCGCCCAGCCGCCCCTCGGTGAGGGTCCGCATTCCCAAAAGCCCTGCCATCGGCGATCCCCTTATAGGCTCTGCAGTTTCAAGCCGTTCATGAAATGCCTACGAGCAGCAGCGCCGGCGTTATTCCTTGCGCGGAGAACCGCCGATGCGCGCCAGCAGGCCGCCATCGACGCGCACGACCTCGCCGGTGACGAAGGAAGCGTCGTCGGACAGCAGGAAGGCAACGACGGCGGCAATCTCCTGCGGCCGGGCGGTGCGGCCGAGCGGATGCATGTTGTCGAGGATGCGCAGTATCTCGTCGGGGTTGTCGTTGAGCTTGACCGCATCCCGCAGCATCGGCGTGTCGACGGCGCCCGGAGCAACGGCATTGACGCGCACGCCGAGGGGGGCGTAGTCGACGGCCATCGATTTGACGAGGCCGATCAGGCCGTGCTTGGCCGTGCTGTAGGCCAGAACCCCTTCCTGGCTGGCCAGGCCCTGCACCGAGCTCATATGGACGATGGCACCGCGGCTTTGGCGCAGCAGCGGCATCGCCGCACGCGACAGCAGGTAGGCAGCCTTGAGGTTGACGTTCATCACCTCGTCCCAAAGCGCCTCGTCTGTGGTCTCCACCGTTCCGTAACGCTGGATGCCGGCATTGTGGGAAAGCATGTCGAGCCCGCCGAACGCGGACCGGGCAAGCTCGACGGCGCGGCCGCAGGCTTCTGTGTCGGCGGTTGAGCCAAGCACGGTGCGCACGGTCACGCCGCGCGCCGAAAGCTGCGCCGCGACCTCATCCAGCTGATCGCCCGCCCGGTCGAACAGGATAAGGTCGACGCCTTGCTCGGCCAG
Source organism: Mesorhizobium sp. M0778 (assembly GCF_040320105.1). NCBI lineage: Bacteria > Pseudomonadati > Pseudomonadota > Alphaproteobacteria > Hyphomicrobiales > Phyllobacteriaceae > Mesorhizobium > Mesorhizobium sp. M0778. Next base: position 296,836 of record NZ_JAMYPA010000003.1, read on the forward strand.
CCTTTCGGCGACGGCACGGCCGATGCCCATGGCCGCGCCGGTAACCAGCGCGCGTTTTCTGAATTCAGCCATTTATCCTCCCAATAACAGTTGCGCAGCGACTACCATGGTAGTCGATCGGGCGCCACTTAACGTGCTCTTTTCCGCCGAGCCCGCCCAAGCGTGTTCGGCATCATGCCAATCCTTGCAGGAATGCCAGCGTTTCCGCGCGCGTCGGTGCGCCAAGACGTCCGCCAAAGCGCAGGCATTTCAGCGCGGCGGCGGCGCTGGCCACTGCTATGGCCCGCTCTTCGTCCCAACCTTCGGCCAGACCGAGGGCGAAGGTGCCGTGAAACACGTCGCCTGCCGCCAGGGTGTCGACGGCTTCGACCCGCGGCGACGGCAGGTGACGGACATCATTGCCACCCGGGTGCTGGAACGCGGTGCCGTTCGCCCCATCGGTGACGGCCACGAAGGCGCCGGTCCGTTCGCCGAGGATAGCAACGGCAGAACCGGCGGATATCTCCGAACCGCAAAGGATGCGTGCCGCCGGCAGCGAAGCAACGACATGCGAGGCGATCGGCAGCAGCCGGTCCAGCACCGGTCGCGACGCGACATCTGCGTCAAGGACCGCCGGAATGCCGTATTCACGAGCTTTCGCCAGCGCCAGGGCGGCGGCTCCGGGCCAGCGGACATCGACCAGCACGGCGTCGAACTGGGAAAAATCCGCGGGTGGAAGGCGGTCCGGATCGGCTTGCGTGACGGCATCGTAGAAGGGCACGATCATACGCTCGCCGGCGGCATCGACCAGGATCGTGGCAATGGCCGAGCGGCCACCCTCGACCCTGCGCACCAGCGAACAGTCGACCCGCTCCGCCTCCATCTGGCCAATGACATCGCGGCCGACGGCATCGTCGCCGACGCTTGCCCATAGCCAGACCTGCCCGCCCTGGCGGCTGGCCGACGCGGCGGCGCTGGCCGCCATGCCGGCCGCGATCTGCACGGCCTCGCTTGGCAGGAACTTGCCGGCGCCGGAGGGCAGGACATCGAGGCGCAAGATCGTGTCGTAGGTGAGCGCGCCGACGCAGAGCAGGCGGGGCGCCGTCATTGCAGCCGGTAGCCGCGCTGATGGGCAATCGCCGTCATCACGCCTCTCAGTTCGGCAAGGCCGCGAAGACGGCCGACGACGGGGTAGCCGGGATGGGTGTGCCGCGCGGCGTCATCGATCAGCTCGTGGCCATGATCCGGGCGAAACGGCAGCAGCGCCGCCGGTTCACCGGCGTCGCGACGGCGTTGCTGCTCGTCGAGCAAGACCGAGACCACCGAAACCATGTCGACATCGCCGTTCAGATGCTCGGATTCCATGAACGAGCCGTCCGGGTCCTTGCTGACATTGCGCAGATGCACGAACTTGACCCCATGCGCAAAGCGCCTGGCGATGGCAGGCAGGTCATTGGCCGGATTGGCGCCCAGCGACCCTGTGCACAAAGTAAGGCCGCTATGGGCCGATGGCACGGCATCCAGGATAAAGGCAATGTCGTCGGCGTTCTTGACGATCCGGCACAGGCCGACGAGATCGCGCGGCGGGTCGTCCGGGTGGATCGCCAGCGTGACGCCCGCCTCTTCGGCGGCCGGCAACACGTTTTCGAGAAAACGGACGAGGTTCTCGCGCAGCCCGTCGTGCGACAGGCTCGACTGCTCGGCAACCACTTCGCGCAATTCCGCTATGTCGTAGCGCTTGAAGGCGCCCGGCAGGCCGGCCATGATGTTGGCGAGCAGACGCTCTTTTGCCGTGTCCGGCGTCGTCTCGAACCATTCGCTTGCCCGCTGGAGAACATCGGACGCATAGTCGCGCTCCGATCCCTTGCGCTGCAGCATGTAGCAATCGAATGCGGCAAGCTCGTGCATGTTCATGCGGAGCGCCCGTCCGCCGCCCGGCAGCGGCGCAGCCAGGTCTGTGCGGGTCCAGTCGAGGATCAGCATGAAGTTGTAGCAGACCGTGCGCACGCCGCAGGCGCCGAGATTGCGCAAGGTCTGCCTGAAATTGTCGTAGAGCCGGTCAAGATCGCCGCGGCCGAGCTTGATGTCTTCGTGCACGGGGACGCTCTCGACGACGCTCCATTTCAGGCCCATCGCCGGATCCGCCTCGATCAGCGCCTGGCGGTGCCTGATGGCGTCGATCGGCCAGACTTCGCCGTAAGGGATGTCGTGCAGTGCCGTCACGATGCCGGTCGCGCCGGCCTGCCTGGCATGGGCAAGCGTTGCCGCATCGCCCGGGCCAAACCATCGCCACGTCTGCTCCATTCGACCCCCAACTGCGGAATTCCCCGATGACCGGTGGTGTATTGGATGCTACCATGGCAGTCAATCGATTGCAGTTCGGGGACCCTGCGAGATACCGTCGGGGGCGGCTTTGCTCCTTGAAAAGACTGCAACGACACCTGGCGTTCAGATCGAACGGCTACGCAAGGTCCGAGTTTCGGCTGGCCCAAATCGCGCCGCGTTCGAACATCGTGCGCATTTGCGGCACGGCGAACTCATCGGCGGTGTGGCCGAGCGCGCTATAGAAGACGCGGCCCTTGCCGTAGCGGCGCTTCCAGACGACCGGCATGACGACGCCGGCGATGAAGTCGAGATGCTCGCCGGTAAACGTCGTTGTCGCCAGCACCGCGTTGGTCGGATCGACATGCATGTAATACTGCTCAGAACGGTAGGCGAAACTATCGATGCCTTGCACGATCGGATCGTCTGGCCTGGTGATATCGACGTGATAGTCGATGATGTTGCCGGGATGGGCGACCCACTGGCCGCCGGTCATGAACTGGTATTCCGGCTCGTTGCGGAAGCTGTCGCACATCGTGCCGTGAAAGCCCGCAAGGCCGGTGCCGGCCCCGACGGCGCTGGTCAGGTTTTGCAGCTCCGGCTTTTCGATCGTCGACATGGTGATCACCGGGACAATGAGATCGAGCTTGCCCAGTTGCGGATCGGCGAGTGCCGAGGTCCCCTGCTCCAGCCGCACGTCGAAGCCGTTGCCGGTCAGCATCTCCTTGACGATTTCGGCGCTTCGGGCCGGGGTGTGACCTTCCCAGCCGCCCCAGAAAATCAGTGCCGTCTTGCTCATCGCATTATTCCCTAGGGCAGATCGGCGTGCATCGGCGCCGGCCGGGCGCAGCCATATCTGAGGTCGATACGCTGGCCTATCTCTGCTGAAGAGATGATCGATTCCATGATTTCCAGGACATGGAGGGAAAGATCGAGGCTGGCGCGGTGTTGCCTGCCGGAGACGATCGCCTGCGCCATGTCGGCGAGGCCGAGGCCCCGGTAATTGCCGTCGCCATAGGAATGGATCTGACCGGCCACCGTCCAGTCGCCCTTGCGCTGGCTCGTCCTGACGTCGCCCTGGAACTGGTTGGGGTCGGAGACGATCATCGAGCCGGTGGTGCCGTAGAGCTCAATGTGATTGTGATCGTGCTTCCAGACGTCGAAGCTGGTGGTGATCGACACCGCCGCGCCATTCTCGAATGCGAGCAGGCCGGAAATATGGGTCGGCACCTCGACCTGGATGGTTTCGCCCTGGCGCGGTCCAGAACCGATGGTACGAGTGGCATAGGATGACTTCGCCTGCCCGGTCACCGACTTTACCGGGCCTAGGAGATTGACCAGGCAGGTCAGATAGTAAGGTCCCATGTCGAGCATCGGCCCACCGCCGGGCTGATAGTAGAAATCTGGATTGGGATGCCAGAGCTCGTGGCCGGGCACCTGCATGAAGGCAGAGCCGGCGACAATGCTTCCAACGGTGTCCTCATCGACCAGCCGCCGCGCCGTCTGGTGGGAGCCGCCAAGAAAGGTGTCGGGTGCGCAGCCGATACGCACGCCCTTTTCGCGTGCGGCCGCGACGAGCCGCTCCGCGTCGCTGAGCGTCGTTGCTAGCGGCTTCTCGGAGTAGACGTGCTTGCCTTGCCCGACAGCCTGCAAACCGACCGGCACGTGATGCTGCGGCGTGGTCAGGTTGAGCACGATCTCGACGCGGGGATCGGCTAACAGCGCCTCGATCGGCATGGCAGCCAGGCCGTAGGCCGCTGCCTTGGCCTCAGCTGCCGTCCGGTTGATGTCGGTGACGCCGACAATGTCGAGCACCGGGAATTGTGGCGACGCCTTCAGATAGGCGTCTGAAATGTTGCCGCAGCCAATGATGCCGACACCGATCCTCCGCATGGGCTTCTCCTCAAAAGGCGGCATTGATGAAACAGCAGAACTCGTTTGTCACCCCCTTTTCGGCCAGGCGATGTTGTCCCGTGAAAAGGATTTACCTCGAGAGCCTCAGAACCGCGGCCCGATCACAATCGCGCGCCTATGCGCGAGCCGCTTGCTTTCGAGGTCGAACGCCCGGTACTCAGCAACACTGCTTCATGTAGCTTGCTCGACATTCTTGATGCCGGCGTTGAGCACTGCACCGATTTTCACCGGTAGAAGGACGCACATGATCCGCCCACAAGGAACCATCGCACCGATCCTGACGCCGTTCGAAAGCGACGGCCGCATTGCCCGCGACCTCTGGATATCACACGCCAAGTGGGTGCTGGATCAGGGAGCGCATTTCCTGTCGCCGTTCGGTACCACGGGCGAGGCGTTGTCCGTCTCGTTGCGCGAGCGCATGCAAGCGCTGGAGTGGCTGGTCGAGGCCGGCATTTCGCCAAGCCATCTGATGCCCGGCACCGGTGTCACAGCACTTGCCGAAACCGTCGAGCTGACGGCGCATGCGGTCGGTCTCGGCTGTGCCGGGGTGATGGTGCTGCCGTCGTTCTTCTATACGGCCGCCGGCGACAACGGACAGGCCCGCTACTACAGCGAGCTGATCGAACGGGTGGCGAACCCGGCGATGAGGATGATCCTCTACCACATCCCGCAGAATTCCGGCGTACCGGTGAGCCCGGCGCTGACCGCCCGGCTGAGCGAAGCGTTTCCCGATGTCGTGGTGGCCTACAAGGACAGTGCCGGTGACTGGAACAACACCGCGGCGGTCATTGCGGCAGCCCCAAAGGTCGCGGTGTTTCCGAGCTCGGAAGCACAGCTGACGAAAGGCCTCGCCAACGGTGCTGCGGGGTGCATCTCGGCGACGGTCAATCTGAATGCGGCAGCGATCCGGGCCCTCTATGACGCAACGCTGGCGGGAGAGGACATTACTGACGCGGAGGCCGGCATCAAGGCGTTCCGCAAAATCATCCAGGATGCCGGCCTCATCGCTGCGATGAAGGCGGTCCTGTCAGCACGATCGGGCGACAGGCGCTGGCTGAACCTGCGCGCGCCGCACGAGAATGCAACGCAGACCAGCGGCGAAGCTTTGCTCGCCGCTCTCGGCCCGCTAGCCGACCATATCGGCCGGAGCTGACTATCGGGCAGCGTTCAGGGCGGCAGCAGCGCGTATCAGCGCCTTGAACGCATTCTCATTTATAGCCTCGCCCTCACGGATATCGATGGCGCGCCTGGTGTTGCCTTCGAGGCTGGAGTTGAACAGGCCTGAAGGGTCCTGCAGCGAGGCGCCCTTTGCGAAGGTCACTTTCACGACGTTCTTGTAGGTCTCGCCAGTGCAGATTATTCCGGCGTGCGACCACACCGGAACGCCTCGCCACTTCCACTCCTCGACCACTTCCGGGTCGGCCTGCTTGACCAGAGCGCGGACATGCGAAAGCGTCTGGCCTCGCCAATCGCCCAGCTCGCTGATCCTCGCATCTATCAGCTGAGAGGGAGAGTTGCCTGCATTTCCTTCCATCGAGCCACTCTTCATCGTCATTGTCGCTTTCCCTAGGGTTGTTGCCGCTCGCCCGTCACATGAATACCGCTAGTCGGCACCTGGTTTGCGGGAATGACTGGCATTCCCACTCACATTCGCTCGCCCGGCAATTGGCTGGCTTGCTTCACCCAGGCGGCCAGTTGAGTTTCGTCCAGCTGGTCGTCCTGGCGGATATCGAGGTAGCGCACGTCCTTGTGCTTGGACTCGCCTGGAGGGACAGGATGCAGCGACGCGCCGCGGAAGAAAGCCAGCTTGATGTACTTTGTGAAGCAATGGAAGTTGAGGAACCAGCCTTGACCCTCTACGCCATAGAAGGGCGAGTTCCATTTGACGGCCTTGCGCACGTTGGGCACGCTGCGCACGATGAGCGCGTCGAGGCGGCGCCCGACGTCGCGTTTCCAGCCCGGCATGGCCGCGATGTAGGCTTGCACAGGGGCGTCGCCATCGGCCTTCGCTATCTGCGGGTTGCCGCCTGCGAGGAGGACCGGCTTGGCAGCGGCAGGGTTGGCGGCGGGCTTCTTCGCGACCGCCAATGACCTGATGGACGTCTTGTTGGCCATGCGTTCACTCCAATGCGCCGGTGCCCCCTGCGTTGCGCCAGTGGGAGCGTAAGGCAGCACGAACATGTACAGACCGGTAAGCAGGAGCAAGCCGAGCGGAAACAGCGGCAAAAGGTATACCCAGTAGGCGGGTTCCTTGCCTGCTCCCAGGCTGATGAAGATAGCGGCGACGACCGCCGCAAAGATAATCGACAGCCAGCGGTGGATCTGCCGAACCCATTTGTTCCAATCCATTGAGACCTCCTCTGAAGACGAACCGAAGCGGATCGGCGGCCCGTTTGGCGACTCCCGCCGGGCAGCCACGCCACTGAACGCGTGCCTTACCAGCGCGCCAGCTGGGTGATTTGAACGACATTGCCGCAGCCGTCGTTCAGCTGGGCGATGGTCGAGCCGGTTACTTCGGTCGGCGGCATGGTGAATTCGGCGCCGCGCGCTTTGATACGCTCGTAGTCGCCCATGATGTTGCCGCTGAAGAACATGACCGCGGGCTGGCCCTGCTGGAACATGGCTTTCTGGTAGGTCTTTGCGGCCGGGTTGTCATTGAGCGCGAGTTGCAGCTCGGCACCGTCCGGCTCGTCGGGTGATGCGACGGTCAGCCAGCGAAACGGCCCATTGCTGAAATCGGCCTTCTTCGTAAAGCCGAGCGTTTCGGTGTAAAAGCCCAGAGCCTTTTCCTGGTCATCCACGTATACTTTGGTCAACTTGATCTTCATTGGCTTGCCTCCATTATCGCCCCGCCATCTGCCGGTCTGTAACAGAGCCCCTGCTTGAATAGCGCCCGCGGACCTCAGTCCGTCCGCGCCAGAACCTGCTCCAGATCGTCAAAGAACCTCGGCCAGCCGACTTTGGCACCCCGGAAGTAAGGCTGCTGATCCGGCCGGAAGCCCGACTGCTCCATGCGCAAGCGGACCCCGGTACTCGTGGGGGTGAGGGTCCAGGAGACGACACTCTTGAGATCCTTGGTATCCCACGTGTAAGTCAGCGTTCTGTTCGGCTCGACCGTCCGGACCTGACATTCGACGGAGCCCCAGGCCGCGTGAAGATTAAAACGGTGGTCCGCGACAGGCTTGAAGTCGTTTTTCATGAGCCACTCCTCGATCAAGTGTGGTTGCGTGAGCGCGCGCCAGATCTTCTCGGGCGGATAAGCGATCTCCCGTTCGACAACGACGGAGAGTGTTTCGGTCGACGTTCGGTTCACTGGTCCATCCTTTTGAGCAGGTCTTCGAGGTCGTCGAACCGGCTCTGCCAGAACCCGGTCATCTGGCTTGTCCAGTCGATCAGGGGGGCAAGCGCAGCAAGCTGCGCGCTATAGTGGGTCTGTCGTCCTGCATGGCGGTCGCGCACCAGCCCCGCCTGCCTCAAAACCCCGAGATGCTTCGACACGGCCGGTTGCGAGATCCCGGCCTGAGCCGTCAGAGCCCCGACCGTCTGCTCTCCTTCGCGACACAGTCGCTCAAAAATAGCGCGCCGAGTCGGATCGGCAAGCGTTCTGAAGAGTACATCGTGAGCGTTTGGCATTGGGATCGATAACCCTTCGGCTATTGATCGATGTATAACCATTGGGATATGTATTAGTCAAGCGGAAAGCGGCATAATTCTCGTTACAGGAGCGATCACCTGCTTCGCTCACGCAGCCAGTTGCTCATTCGCCGTACTCTGCGCTGGAATCGTCAAGCGTGATGCGCTATATGACCATCTACATGGTCAGGAGCGTGACATGGACGTGGTCAATCTGGCGGACGCCAAGGCACATCTGAGCGAGCTCGTCGACCGGGTCGAGGCTGGAGACTCGATCGACATCACCCGGCGTGGCAAGCCGGTCGCCCGACTCACGGCCGTGGCCCGCCCCCGCAGGCGGATCGACGCCGTCCTGCTCCAATCCCTGACCGCAACCATGCCTCTGCAGGCTCAGGCCGCCGCCGATCTGGTGCGATCGATGCGAGATGGCGATCGCTATTGATGCTTTATCTCGACACTTCGCTGATCGTAGCAGCGCTATCCAACGAAGCCATGACCGCGCGCGTTCAGGGCTGGCTGGCGGAGCAGGACCCAGCGCAACTTGTGATCAGCGACTGGACCATCACCGAGATGTCCTCCGCCATGGCGATCAAGCTTCGGACCGGACAGATTGACCTGGAGCAGCGCGCAGCAGCGCTCGCGATGTTCAACAAGCTGGTCGCCGAGAGCTTCACCGTGCTGCCGGTGACGGGCGGGCATTTTCGGGTCGCCGCGAAATTCGCCGATCAGCATACGCTCGGGCTTCGTGCTGGCGACGCCCTGCACCTCGCGACGGCATCCGAGCATGGCGCCACGGTGAGAACCCTCGACCAGCGGCTCGCCGAGGCAGGGCCGATACTCGGCGTGCCGACGCAGTTGCTGGCATGATCAAGGCTCCTCCTTCAAATGCATATATCCCAAGTTGCCTTGATCTCGACCACTTCTGGATATACATGTCTCCTGGCGTATATCTAGGAGAGGAAGTGGCATGCAGGTCGCCAAATGGGGAAACAGTCTTGCGGTCCGCCTTCCCGCCGCTGTGGTCGAAGCGCTTGAACTCAGGGAAGGCGATGAGATCGAAATCCATGTCGCTGACGCCCGCCAGCTTGGCGTGGCGCGGAAGCCCGGGCGCGAGGAGTTGCTGAAGCGTCTCCGCGCCTTCCGTGGTCGGCTCCCCGCTGACTTCAAATTCGATCGGGACGAGGCGAATGCCCGTTAGTTTTTTTGATACCAATGTCCTACTTTATATCGCGTCAAGCGATACGGCGAAGGCTGATCGGGCCGAGGCGGCCATCGCTGCTGGCGGGGCGATCAGCGTGCAGGTTCTCAACGAACTCGCCAACGTCGCGCGTCGGAAGATGCAAATGTCATGGACCGACACGCATGCGCTGCTGACCACGCTGCGCGACCTGTTGACGGTTCATCCGCTCACGCTCGAGACCCACGAAACAGGATTGAGGCTCGCCGAGCGGTACAGCCTTTCTACCTATGACGCGATGATCGCGTCCGCGGCGATTCACGCTGGCTGCGATACACTTTTGTCAGAGGATATGCAGCACGGAATGGCGCTCGGCGATGGCTTGCGCATCGTTAATCCCTTTCGCGTTGCGGGTTGATCTCGCTCATTGAAGGCGGCTTTCGGCCCTGCCGAGCGGCGTTTCAGGCACCGAGGGCGATGCTTCAACCACAAGCGTCGGCGCGGGCGAGGAGAAAGGCCGCTTCCCGCGCGTTGCGGGTGAGCTTGGCCGCCGCCTCGAATTCGGCGCGGGCCTCGGCCAGCCGGCCGGCCCGAAACAGAAAGTCGCCCCTCGCTGCCGGCAATGGCGCATAGTTGCGCAGGGCGGCGGCGCCGGCAATCTCGTCTACCAGCCGCAGGCCCGCCTCAGGCCCGAAGGCCATGCTGTGGGCGACCGCTCGATTGAGATCGACCACCGGCGAGGGCATCACTGCTCGCAGCCGGTCGTAGAGCGCTGCGATGCGGGGCCAATCGGTATCGGCCGGACTGCGCGCCCGCGCATGGCAGACTGCAAGCGCGGCTTGTAACGCATAGGGGCCATCGCCCCCGAGAGCTTCGGCGCGGGCCAGCGCGTCAAGGCCCCGGCGGATCAGCAGTTGGTCCCAGCGTGCGCGGTTTTGCTCGGTCAGGGTCAAGAGGGCGCCGTCCGGCCCGATGCGTGCGGGCAGGCGCGATGCCTGGATTTCCATCAGAGCCAGCAGGCCGAACACTTCGGCATCCTCGGGCATCAGCCCCGCCAGCATACGGCCCAGCCGTTGTGCCTCCAGGCACAGGCCCGGCCGGACAAGGTCGTCGCCGGCCGTGGCAGCATAGCCTTCATTGAAGATGAGATAGATGACCTCCAGCACCGAGGACAGACGCGCCGCACGCTCGGCACCGCGCGGCACCTCAAAGCTGAGCCCGGCCTTTCCGATCGTCTTCTTTGCGCGGACGATGCGCTGGGCGATCGTCACCTCGCTCGACAGGAAAGCACGGGCGATCTCGTCCGTCGTCAGACCGCCGATGACACGCAGCGTGAGCGCCGCGCGGGCGTCGGCCGAAAGTACGGGGTGGCAGGCTGTGAAGATGAGGCCCAGCAGCTCGTCGCCAAGATCGTCGTTGATGGCCATTTCGATCACCTCGGCCGCGCCGTTGCACTCGCCGTCAAGCTCCCGCGCGATCTCTTCATGCTTGCGCTCGCGCATCTTGTCGCGACGGATCGCGTCGATGGCGCGGCGTTTGGCGACCGTCATCAGCCAAGCGCCGGGATTGGCCGGCACGCCGGCCCTGGACCATTCAGACAGAGCTATGACCAGGGCGTCTTGCACCAGCTCCTCTGCAAGGTCGACATTGCGCACGAGGCGGACCAGACCCGCGATGAGCCGGGCCCGTTCAATGCGAAAAATCGCTTCGATCGCCTGGTGCGTCTCGCCTGCAGTCATGCTGCCTTGTCGGCCAAAGCCATAACGGAGGCAAGCAGATTGCGGCCGACAGTCTCGGTTGCCGCTGAGCTTCTCGCGCGTTCGGTCATGGATTTCCGTGACCTCCGGCGTCAGATTCTCATTGCCAATCAGCCATCTCGTACAGCGGCCGGATTTCGATCTCGCTCGGTCCCGGCATGGGATTGGGGCAGCGCTTCACCCAGGCGACCGCCTCGTCCATGTCCTTGACTTCCCAGAGCCAAAAGCCGGCGACCAGTTCGCGGGTCTCGGCGAAAGGCCCGTCGATGACCGTCCGGCGGGGACCATCGAACGCAACGCGCTTGCCCTGCGAGGAGGGCTTGAGGCCGTCGGCGTCGAGCAGGATGCCGGCATTGCGCAGCTCGTCGTTAAATCTGCCCATCGCCTCCATCGCCTCCTTAGCCTCGGGTGTGGGGAGAAAGCCCTTTTCGCTGTCCTCGGTAGCCTTCACGAGCACCATCACACGCATCGTCTGTCTCCTTGTTTGAGCCGGCCTCATAGGCCGGCATCGGAACGACGAACGGAGTTTAGGAAATCGACATTGTCCTGCAAATTTTTTTCGACGGTTGAGGCGCGGGACGCCAATGGCCGCTTCCGGGTCAGGAATCGCGACGGTGCGATATTGAGATTGGGCGCTTGACGGGCGCCCGAGTCACAAGCTCGAACACGAGTTTCAAGAACGCGTTGATCGGGCGAAGCTCCTGCTACCCTTCAGACGGCCGCGAATGAACCTGTGAACCGGCTTGTGATCGGCAATCCGTAGCGGCATCAGGCGTTATCCGGCTGAAACTCCGTCTTCCGAGACGATCCCCGCGCCCAGCCGCGTTCGTTGCGCTGCTCTTGGACCTGACACGCATGAGTGGCCCGCCTAAACCATTTCGGGACGTTTTGAAGCCTCGCGGATCGCCTTGTGCACGCTGCGCTGCAAATCCATGAAAGCCGGGGTTTCCATGACCTCTTCCCGGCGCGGGCGCTCGATGTCGACATTGAAGGTCTGCATGATGCGTCCCGGGCCGATCCCCATCACAACGATGCGGTCGGACAGGTAGACCGCCTCTTCCACATCATGGGTGACGAAGAGCACGGTGAGCCTGTGCTCCTCCCAGATCTGCGTCAGGAGTTCCTGCATCTGATGCCTGGTCAAGGCATCGAGCGCGCCAAAGGGCTCGTCCATCAGAAGCATTTTGGGTCGATAGGAAAGAGCACGCGCTATAGCCACACGTTGCTTCATGCCGCCCGAAAGCTCAGACGGATAGCGATTGGCGCTGTGCGGGAGCTTGACCAGATCGAGATGCTCGCGTGCTATCCTGCGGCAGGTCGCGCGATCATGACCCGCGGCCTTGAGCGCGAACTCGATATTCTGCTGCGCCGTCAGCCAGGGAAGCAGGGTGTAGGACTGGAAGACGACGCCGCGGTCGAGACCCGGCTGCAGGATCGGCGAGCCATCGATGGCAAGATCTCCTGCGTCGAAATCCTGCAGTCCGGCAACGATCGACAGCAGCGTGCTCTTGCCGCAACCCGACGTGCCTACCAGCGAGACGAACTCGTTGTCGGCAAGATCGAGATTGATATCGCGCAACACTTCCGTGCGCCGCGCGCCCGTGCCGAAGCTCTTGTGGAGACCTTTGATCCCCAATTTGGGCAAACTCATCGGCCCGGCCTCATTGCACGTGGCCCTCCTGCCGGAACAACACTTTTCCCAGTGCCTTCATGACCTGGTCGGTGATGAGACCAAGCACGCCCAGCAGCAGGATGTAGCCGATGATGGTGTTTGTCTGGAAATAGCGCTGGGACACGGTGATGCGGTAGCCGAGGCCTGATGTCGCCGCGACAAGTTCCGCCAACACCAGCCAGGTCCAGGCCCAGCCGAGACTGATGCGCAGCGTATCCCAGATGCCCGGCAAGGCGCTGGGAACCACGATGCGCGTCAGGATCTTGCGATCCGGCAGGCCGAGCGTCCTGCCAAGGCCAATGAAATCAGCGGGAACCCGCTTCACATTGTCCATGATCATCAGCACCTGCTGGAAGAAGGTGCCGATGAAGATGATCAGGAACTTCTGCGCATCGCCCGTCCCGGACCACAGGATGGAGAGGGGCACGAACGCGACCACCGGCATGTAGCGGATGAAATCCACAAGCGGCTCGATCGCCGCTTCCCAGGTCCGGAAGCTGCCGATCAGCACGCCAATCGGAATCGCCAGGGCCGAGGCGATGAGGAAGCCAATGGAAATACGGTATATCGAGGTCCTGAGATCCAGCCACAGCGTGCCGTCACCCGCGAGCTTGCCGAGTTGGGTCACCACGCTTCCCGGCGAGGGTAGGAAAATCGGCTTTACCAGCCCAAGCCCCGTTGCCGCCCACCAGGCGAGGCCGAGGCCGGCAAAGACGGCCACCGCTATCATCAGGAAGCGCGAGCGTGCGATAGGCGCGCCGATCCCGGAGGATCGGCGACGGCGCATCGGCTGTTTGGTCACCGGCCCCGGTGCTGCGTGAGACGGGCTTGGCTTGGTCGCACGCTGCTCGGACATTTGCGTCACCACCGCGAGCCGGCCCTCGTCATTTCGCGGCCTTGACGAATGACGGGTCGATCATCTGCTCCGGCGTCACGTCCGCCTGAAGCAGCCCGGCGTTCTTGGCGGCCGCCTCGACATCGGCGAATGTCTTGGTGGAAAATTCGCCCGTCAGCGCATCCTTGTTTTCGGCGAGAGTATAGTAACGCACGCCATCAAAGGCGGTGTTGAGGTCTTCGACGCTCGAACCGACCGCCTTGGAGATGATCGCCCGGCCGTCGGGCGTGTCGGCGTTGTAGGCCTTCAGGGCCGCATCCCAGGTCTTGATCATGGCAAGCACCTGGCCGGGACGCGACTCGATCACCTCATCGCGCACCACGAACACGTCGCTGATCAGGCCGGGATCTTCGCCCGCGGTGAAGAGCAGCTTGACATCCTTGTTCTGCGCCCTGGCCGCGGTGAGATAGGGCTCATAGGTAACCGCGACCGGCACCTGGCCAGCGATCAACGCACTGCCGGCATCCGCCGCCGGCATCGGAACCGGCTGGACATCGGCGATGGACATGCCGTTCTTGGCCAGCGCGTATTTGAGCAGGATGTCGCTCGTCGTGCCTTCCTCGAAAGCGACCTGCTTTCCCTTGAGGTCAGCGACGGAGGCGATGTCCTTGCCGGCGATCATGGCGTCCGCCGTCATGCTGACGTCGAGCAGAAGCACGATCTTCACCGGCAGGCCGGCCGCAACCATGCCCATGGCCGTGTGGGTCGCGATATTGGCGGCATCGAGCTGGCCGCTGGCCAAGGCGGCGTTGATGTCCTTGTCCTCGGCGAAGTTCACGATCTGTACGTCGGACAGCCCGTTTGCCTTGAACAGACCCTTGGCTTCGGCGACGTGCCACTGGCCGTAGCCAAGCCATGGCTCGATGCCGATCTTGAATGTTCCTGCCTCAGGCGTCGCCGGAATGGTTGTATCGGCCGCGTAGGCCGCCGGGGCGAACCCGACGGCAGCAACCATAACGAGTGCCCGAAATTGTCCTGCTAGGTTACGCATCGTCTTGTTCCCCTTGATGATCAGGCCGCTTTTTTTGAACCAAACATCCGGCCTGGTGAGAATGCGGGCTTCTGCTCTTGCGGCACCGTGCCTCGGCATCTTAGCGTCAGTTCAACCGAAGTGCGACGACACTTCAACGTCAGCAACAGCGGATGTCAAGGCTAAATACATACATGCATATACAAGTCAGACCTCTCTGAATCGCTTCACTGCGATCAGGTTTTTTTGGACGGAGAATACCGACTGCCAAGCGAGTAGCGGCTTCCAACGTAAGTCAGCTTGCTGATCGTGGCAACGACGGCGCCCGTCCATGTCCGGCGATGCAGAAGCAGGCAGCAGCTGCCGGCATCGATGCCCAGATGCCGCGCCGTTTCGGCATCGGCAGGGGTCGCCGAAATGATATGCTCGACCTCCGTCACCGGGGTTTTCTGCATGAGATAGTCGTAGGTTGCTGTCCTGGAAAAATCCTGCTTGTCATAGTCGGGTATCAGGCCCGGGTTGACGAAGCGCTCTTCCAGTTGCACAGGCAGGTCGTTCTCGAAGTTGACGACAATGGAATGATAGATCGACACGCGCTTTGCGAACTCGAACGAAAGCGCGAGTTCCTTTGTCGGCATGATCTCTTCGAGGACGATAACCGCGGAGCGATGCCTGTTTCCCCGCGCGACAATTTCCGCTGCGATGTTGTTGATTTCGATCAGTGCGGATTGCGGTCGAGGTGGCGCGATGAATGTGCCGACGCCCTGGAGCCGGATCAGAAAACCCGCAGAGGTCAACTCCCGCAAGGCACGATGAACCGTCATCCGAGACACGCCGAGTGTCGCCACGAATTCATTTTCGGACGGCAGCTTCCGATCCTTGCTCCATCGCCCCGTTCCGATGTTCGTCAGGATGTAGTCCTTGACCTTCTCGTAAAGAGGGCTGGCGGTGTCGGGCAAAGAGATCATTTCAAAAATCCTTTCCGGCAACGTTCGGAAATCACACGCGCCCGGCAGACCGCATCCGGATGATTGTTTTCAAGCCATCGCCCTGCCCCGCCAACAGCCGCTCATAGGCTGCGGGAACATCATCCAGACCGATCTCGCGGTCGATCAGTTCGACCATGGGCTCGGTCAATTCGCCGAGCATCCGGATGGCGTCGGGAAGCTCATCTGCAAAGGCGTGGCATCCCAGCAATGTGATTTCGCGTTCAACCAGGATGTTGGGATCGATATCGAGGCGCCCATGGAATATGCCGACCATCGCAACGGTGCCGCCGGCATCGAGAACGCCGAGCAGCTGGCAGAGTACTGCGATACTGCCGGTCGCTTCGACGGCAGCGAGCAAGGGGGCATCCGCGGTCGCCGCGGCAATGGCGTCCCGGTTCAAGTCGACGATGCTGGCGTCTGTCACCCGCGCCACCCGGGCGCATCGGCCAGGGTTGCGATCGGCGACGAGCACGGTACCTGCGAAGGTTCGAGAGAGCAGCAGCGCGGCAAGACCGCCAATGGTGCCGCAGCCGACGACAAGAACGGAGCCGACCGTTTTCGGCAGACGCCGCACTGCATGCAACGCTACAGCCAGCGGCTCGGCCATCGCCGCGACCCGTTCGTCAAGCGCGGTATCGACGACGTGCAGCAGGCGTGCGGGCAGGACCGCTTGTTCGGCAAATCCGCCGTCGCATATTTCGCCAACAAAGCCCAGCGACGAGCAAAGATGCCGCCTGCCTGCATGGCATTGCGCGCACTCTCCGCACCAGAAGCGGGAATCGGCGACCACTCGGTCGCCAACAGCTACGGTGTCCACGCCCTCGCCGATGGCGATCACCGTGCCTGTCAGTTCATGGCCTGCCGTCGAAGGCGACCGGCTTATCCACTGGCCCGTGCGGAAGTTGTGGAGATCGGAACCGCAGATGCCTGCGGCATCGACCCTCAGCTTCACCCAGCCCACCTCGGGACCGCCTGGCGCGGCGATATTCTCGACGCGCAAGTCGCCGGGTCCATGGAGTCGTGCCGCCCTCATCGTCATCGTTTCCGCTCAGCCGGCGAGATAGCGATCGCGGATCTCCGAAACCGCGTTCTCGTGCGAGCTGAACCCTTCGTAACGGGCGAGCCTGCGGGCATGCAGTGCGAGTTCCGGATAGGCGGCCGAGGTCACATAGCCGACTGATGATCTCTTGACGAAATCCGTCACAGAAAGCGGTCCGAAGGTTCGCGCCCACCGGCTGGTCGGCAGCACCGCATTGGGCCCGAGGACGAAGTTGGCGAGGGTCACCGGGGTATGCGGCCCCATGAGGATCTCGGCAGCTTCTGTGATACGTCCGAGATGCGCAAATGGCTCCGTTGACAGAATCTCGAGATGCTCCGGCGCATAGTCGTTGATGAAGCGGTAGCTGTCCTCCAGCGATTCGGTCAGCACAATACCGCCGCGTTTTCCGGTGAGCACGGCGCGCGAGAACTCCACGCGCTGTTCGGTCATCCGGGACCAGTGTTCCGGTATCGCAATCAACGCGGCTTCGGCGACCTTGCGGCTGTGCGTCACCAGATAGGCGGACGAATCCGGCCCGTGCTCGGCCTCGATCAACAGGTCAAGAGCGGCCAGGCCGCCGTCGATGCTGTCATCGGCAAAGATGATCGCTTCGGACGGACCGGCGGGGAGACCCGTGTTGACGATCGGGGACAACACGCTCTTTGCCGCCACTACCCACGGGCTCCCCGGTCCGACGATCTTGACGGCGGGCTTCACAGTCTCGGTTCCATAGGCGACAGCGGCAACCGCATGGGCGCCGCCGCACTTGTACACGGTCTCCACGCCGGCGAGGCGGGCGGCAACCAGCGTCGCGGCATCGACGGAACCATCCGAAGTCGCAGGCGTCACGATCGCGATCTGCGGAACCCCGGCAATCACCGCCGGAACCGAGGTCATCATCGTCACCGAGGGGAAGGCGCCTTTGCCGCGCGGAACATAAAGCGCAACCGAAGCGATCGGTGTGTATCGGTCACCCGCATAGGCGCCAGGCCGAACTTCCTTGAGCCACATCGTCTCCGGGCGCTGCTCCTCGTGGAAATGCCTTATGTTCTCGATGCCAAACCGGATACTCTCCACGACATCCTTGTCGACCTTGTCGAATGCCGCATCGAACTCCGCTTCCGAAGCTTTCAGTCCACCGTCGGCAACATCGGCTTTGTCGAGCTCGCGCGCAAACCGGAGCAAGGCCGCGTCACCTTCATTCTTGACGGCCTGGATGATTGGACGGACCTTTTCGATGAAGGAAGACAGATCTCCTTCGGCGCGTTTAAGTAAATTGGCGCGCTGATCGACACTGAGGGATGACAGGCGGTGGAAGCTGACGTCAGACATGGCGGCTCCTTTTCTTAGTACGCAATCACGGTTAGCGCTTGTCGATCACTTCTGGGACACGTCTCCAGTCCCTGAAGCCTTCAAATCGATGCGAGAAAGCCTCCATCCACGGGAATGGACTGGCCCGTTATGTAGGCTGCCGCATCCGAAGCGAGGAACACCGCGATTCCGTGCAGGTCCGAGAGATCACCAAAACGGCGCTGCGGAATCTTGGCGAGCATCGATTGCTGCCATGCCTCGTTGCTGTAGAACACGTCTGTCATCGCTGTCCTGAAATAGCCAGGCGCGATGGCGTTGACCCGGATCCCGAGATCGGCCCACTCCGCCGCAAGCGCCCGCGTCATGCCGAGGAGGCCTGATTTCGACGAGCCGTAAGGCACCGCCGTGGGAATCCCGACCTCGGAGGTCAACGAGCAGAGATTGATAATGACGCCGGGCCGTCCGGCGTCTCTCATCTGCCGCGCGGCGGCTTGGGCGCAGAAGAAGGCGCCTTTGAGATTCGTATCGACAATCCTGTCCCACAAGGCCTCGTCGACATCGAGCGAGGGCCGGACCTCTTCCACACCCGCATTGTTGACGAGAATATCGAGACCTCCGAGCAGGCTGCCGGCCTCGGCTGTCGCCGCCCGGCATTGGTCGACATCGGTGACGTCCAGGGCGATGGCATGCGCGGCCCCGCCGGCAGTGCGGATGGCGGCCACCGTCTCCTCGAGCGAGGCCACGCTGCGCGCCGTGATCGCGACGTCGGCGCCGGCTGCGCTGAGCGCCTCGGCGATGCTGCGCCCGATGCCACGGCTTGCGCCGGTTACGAGCGCCTTCCTGCCTGACAGGTCGAAGAGAGATGCGTTGCGCATGTCATCCTCCTTGGTAATGTCGCGCTTGGACCGATCGCGTCGAGACTATCCGAATGCAGCTTATCTATACAAGCATGTACATCATGGCGGTAGTGCGCCATGCGGAACTTTGCTTGTCAGAGCGGCAGCGTATTGGCCGGCATCGGACCGGTCTGCGCGGTTCGCCGCAGCCCATCTGGAGTTCATCGGGAGGATAGATGAAGCGCGCAGTAGACCACGACGCGATGAGCGTGGTTGGTTATACCACCCCCTGGAGTGCCAAAGCAGGCCAGCAGATCAACCTCAGCCTGTCATGCGATCGGCCGATAAAGGCCACACGAATTTGCCGACTCGACAAGCCGGCTCCGGAATTTCTGGCCTGGTCCATCGAAGCGGTGGGTGAACCACGGCATCGGCATTTCGACCAAGGGTCGTTCCTGTTCGTGCGAGCCGGCGAACTGGCCAAAGTACAAGCCGTCCACGGCATTCGTTTTGAGCTGTTCCTCACGCGCAACGGAGGTGCGCGTACGATCCTGGAAGCAGGCGCCCTCGGGCTGCGCCTCCGCGACGGCGCATTTGCCCTGGAAATCGGCGGCGAAACCTTTGTCGAGAGGAAGGCGCCAACTGGTGTGTGGCTCACTGTCGAGTTGGATCTGCGGCAGGAGCAGCCGCGTCTGCGGATCAAATCGCATGATCTCCTCGCGCCTTACGAACTTCGTGAAGGTTTTGGCAGCCCTGCGCGGAACCTTCAAGCGCACGGCATCCATTTCGGCGCAAGTGCTACTCACCACGAACCTACCCTCAACGCGAAATTTGCCGCGATCCGGCTCGAGACACCGCAGGGGACCATTGCCTGGGATTTCCCGACGCTGTTACCAACGCAGCCGATCCTGTCGTCGGGCAGAGCAGATCCGCTGCTCCTCGATGTGATCAATCAGCCAGCCTTCTGCATGACTTCGGCACGCTGGGACGGATCGAGCTTCGAACCTCGCTTCGTGCCGTCGCACTACGACGCTATCCATTGCCACGACGACGACATCGGCCCGCTTGAGTGGCCGGCATCGCACTGCGTGACAATCCCTGAAAACGCACGCCCAGGCGTCTACGCGTTCCAGATCGAATGGGAGGATAGCTACGAACGCGTGGTGTTCTTCGTCACCTCATCACAGGTTTCGTCGCCGCTGTTGTATCTCGTGCCGACGGCCACCTATCTCGCTTATGCGGACGAATATCTCCCAGATCATCTTTATGAATGGAAAAGCGACGACCGGGGACATCGCTTCGCGGTCGCCAACAATCTGAAGTCTCTTTACGACTACCACTCCGACCTTAGCGGCGTTTCTATCTGCTCCTACAAAAAGCCGAAAGTGACGCTCAGGGACGATTACGATTATCCCCTCTGCGGCTGCCCACACAATTTGCCGGTCGATCTGCACTTCCTCCGATTCTGCCACGACAATGGAATCGTGTTTGACGTCATGACCGATCATGATTTGCACGAATGCGGTATAGACGGTCTGCGTGGACACCAAGCGGTCGTCACCGGCAGTCATCCCGAATATATGTCGATCGAGATGGAGCAGGCGCTGCGGCAGTTTGTGGCCGAAGGCGGCAGCATCGCCTATCTCGGCGGAAACGGCTTCGCCGCCACTGTGGCTTTCAAGGACGATCTGATGGAGCTGCGGCGCTCGCCGCTGGAGGCCGGCCGCACGTGGGACGGCCCGGTCGCCGAACAAGCGCTGTCGATCACCAACGAACCAGGCGGCTATCTCCGCTCCCGTGGCCGCGGCGAATTCTCGCTGATCGGTGGCGCGATCTCACTGATGGGATTCGAAGGCGCACGCCCCTTCACGCGCACTGACGAAAGCCATGAAGCAGGATGCGCATGGCTGTTCGAAGGCGTTGAAAATGCGACCTTCGGTTCGGACGGCATCGTGCTGGGCGGTGCCGCGGGCTACGAAGTGGATGCGACGGATCCAGCCCTCGGCACATCCGCGGACACCGTCGTGATCGCGCGTGCGACGGGATTTCCCGACAGCTTCTTCCAGGATCCGACGCGCTGGTGCGAGGGCGGGGATACGCAACGCATCGCCCGCCGCTGCGCCGAAATGACCCTGCGAAAGCTCGCAGCAGGCGGCTTGATCTTTTCGGCAAGCTCGGTTGCCTGGTGCGGCGCGCTGCCAGCCGCAGGCGCCATGAACGATGTCGGCAGGATCACGTTTAATCTGCTTAACCGCCTCGGCGCGACGAAAGGAGAACCCGGCCGAGAAAATCGATAAGCTGATTGGTCTCATTACGAGAAAGACCGCATCCTCAAGTCGCTGAGCCCAGCCTTCAACCGCGCAATGCGGCCGCGACGAGGCTTTGCATCGAAGTGGTCGGACGACCGATCAGCCGCCCGAGGACGCCTCCGTCATCGAACAACGCTCCGCGTGAGGCTGCGGCGTCGGTATCGGCCAGAAGCGCAGCGAGGTCGGCCGGCAGCCCGGCCCCCGCCAACACATCCTGATAGGCGGCTTGGGAAAAATCGTTGTAGGCGATAGCCTTGCCCGACTGCCGCGAGACCTCCGCCGCAAGCTCGGCGAGCGTAAAGGCTTGGTCTGCGGCGAGCTCGTACGTCTTTCCCGCATGGTCGTCGGTCGTCAGCACCACGGCTGCGGCCTCGGCATAGTCCCGCCGCGCTGCGGACGAGAAACGCCCGTCTTTCGCGGCGCCGACGAAGGCGCCGTGCTCCAGAGCCGCCGGAAGCGCCAGCAGATGGTTCTCGGTGTACCAGCCATTGCGCAGGATGACGGCGGGAACGCCCGAGTCCGCGATGACCTCCTCCGTCTGCCGGTGCTCGATTGCGAGCGTTGCGGAAGACGTGTCGGCATGCAGCATGCTGGTGTAAGCGATCAGCGAAACTCCGGCGCGTTGGGTTGCCTCGATCACCGCCCGATGCTGCGGCAGGCGGCCGCTGACCTCGGTCGACGAAATCAGTAGCAGTTTCTGGACGCCGGCGAAGGCCGGGGCGAGCGTGTCGGGACGGTCGTAGTCCGCCTCCCTTACGATCACACCGAGCTCCGCCAGATCGCTGGCCTTTGCCGGATTGCGAACCGCCGCGACGATCCGGTCGGCGGGAATGGTCTTCAGCAGTGCCTCGATCACGAGACGGCCAAGCTGTCCCGTTGCTCCAGTTATTGCATACATCGTTCAGTCCATTTCGTGGTTGTGTGATTGGAGAGCCTTCGAATAGCGGCCATCGTTACCATTGGAAACCACGTATCTTGCGGTTACCGCCATTTTCCGGTAACCAACTGGAAACTCCTCGAGAAGGGTGTGCGATGGTTCTCAAGGCGCGAAAGAAGGTGAAGGCTCCCCCCGGCTGCCCCATGTCGAGATGCATGGCGCTGCTTGGCGGCTGCTGGACACCCGAGGTGCTCTGGTCCCTGAGCGAAGGCCCGCGTCGGTTCTCGGAACTCCGCCGCGATATCCCAGCCGTTTCGGCGAAGGTACTGACCAGCAGACTGCGGGATCTCGAGGAGCGCGGCGTCCTCGGTCGCAACGTGATGGCGACCTCGCCGCCGACGGTGGAATATGAGCTGACCTCGTTGGGGCAGGAGCTGCTGCCGGCTATCAGGTCTATCGTGGAGGTCGGGTCGCGCCTGCTGCTCGGTGATTCTGTTCTTTAGAGAATCGCGAGTTTGTGGCGTCGACACTACTTTCGGCCTGCGCTTAACAGCGAGGATGACGCTTGATGTGCGTGTTGATCTGGTGGTGGAGCAGTTCCGCCCGCCCAGGTCAGCGTTCAAAATAGATGGCCAACCTTAGCCTCGGGTCATCATTTCGGACTGAAAGATACGGAGCGCCAAAGGGTGGTAATGCGCAGTGACTTGGGCCCACCAGGAGTCTAAGCTAGCATGCTTCTGCCAGCACGAAGAAAAAACCGCCGCATGCCCCGCTTTCTTGCCGTCTACACCATGAAGCCCGAAGACCTCGCCCGCTTTCGCAGCCTGCCTAAGCCCGAGCAGGATACGATTGATGCCGTCGGCTTACAGCTGTGGGCGGACTGGGAGGAGAGAAATGCCGCATTTTTCCCCGATCGCGGCGGCATGGTCGGTAAGACGAGGCGCGTTACCAGGGACGGCATCGCCGACGCCGTGAACCCTTTCTGCGGCTATATTGTCGTCGAGGCCGATACCATCGATGCCGCCGCCCGCCTGTTCGAGAACCACCCGCATTTCACCGTCTTCCCAGGAGACGGCGTGGACATCATGCCCTTCCTCACCGACCCTGCTCCGACTTGAACATCCGCTAATCGCTTGCGATTTCCAGAAGGGGCGGCCGGCAACGCAGCCCACTCGGCCTCCGCTTGCACGCCGCCAGCCCGTCTGTTAAATACTGAACCATATGGTTCAGTATTTAATGCCCCACCTCGATGCCTCATTCGCCGCGCTCTCGGACGCCACCCGGCGCGGCGTTTTGGAGCAACTCGGACGAGCAGACGCCTCGATCACGGACCTTGCCGAAAAGTTCCACATGACCCTCACGGGCATGAAGAAGCACGTCGGCATCTTGGAGAAGGCGGGGCTCGTCACCACGGAGAAGGTTGGGCGCGTGCGGACCTGCAAGCTTGGCCTACGCGCACTGGAGGAAGAGGCGGCATGGATCGAGAGGCACCGCCAGCTCTGGGACGCACGCTTCAACGAGTTGGACAAGGTTGTCGAGGAATTGAAACGGAAGGAGAAAGTCGATGGACGAAACAAGAGCTAGTGAGCCCACCCCCATGCAGAACCGCACGATGGTGGAACGGAAGTCCGACCGGGAGCTGGTCGTTACGCGAACCTTTGACGCGCCGGCACGCACCATGTTCGAGGCTTGGACCAAGCCCGAGCTGTTCATGCGGTGGTGGGCACCGAAGTCGATGGGCATGTTCCTGCGTTCCTGCGAGATGGATGTTCGTGTCGGGGGCAGGTACCGTTTGGTATTCGGCCACGATGCCTCAAACCCTGACGAGTTCTTCGGTAGGTATATCGAAGTGACACCGCACTCGCGCCTCGTCTGGACCAATGACGAAGGTGGTGACGGTGGACCCATCACCACGGTGACCTTCGAGGAAAAAGGTGGCAAGACGCTGCTGGTCATGCACGAGCTCTATCCCTCAAAGGAAGCTCTCGACGCTGCCGGCACCGGGGCGGCGGATGCGATGGGCGAGACGTTCGAGCAACTGGACGAGCTTCTCGTCACGCTAGGCGCGAGCGTGCGACGGTGATGAAGTCGTCGATCTCCCGGTCGGCAGCCTGGATCTTCAACTAGGCGGAAGAGAACCCCGACGAGATCGTCGCCGCCCTCTGTGAACCTACGAGGCCAATCATCAAACTCATTGAGGTTTCGCCAACTATCGGGACCAATCGAGTGATTTTCGCACCTCGCGACGTTCGGCGACGCGCTCAGGTCGTCTCAAAAAGGACCGTCACCGCCCCAGCTAAGGCATTAGCCAGAGGCCATAGCGATCGACAAGTAACCGGTGTTGCACACACTCTGCCGCAGGCGGTGTGTTGTGAGCGCTGGCGTCCACTCGATTCCTGCCGAAATTCCGGCTAGCTTGGGCGATAGATGGCTCAGTTCTGGTCGGTGAATCATAATCAGACCGCCCGTCAAGAGATTGATGGGCAGCACTTTTGGTCCCCCAAGACCGAGAGCAATGGCGCGCGAAATGAGTTCTACAACAACATGCGCCGTGCGACGCCCGGTGACCCTGTCCTTTCGTATACCGATCAAGCAATTGACTATATGCGCAGGATAGCGGAATTCGCTTTCACCGCTCGGAAACCAATCAAGTTCGGAGAGGCCTTATTGGAATCAAGAGCGATGACTTCTGCCGATCTTTTGGACACCGCTTTCCCCTTCGATCCATCCCAAAACAACAACAGGGAGTCTCGACCCGCTCCCGCCGAGGCGATATTCGCCAATCCATCTAGTTTCGGACTCAGGCAATCAGAAAGTTATCTGACAGGCATTCCACAGAAGTAATACAAATTGAAAATCGCGGCCTCATGTTTCAAAACCAGGATGGTTTCGAAGCCGGCGGGTCGCTCACGGTCCTCAAAGCGAGAATTCTAAGAGACGTTCAACAATGACCCAGCACGCAGAAAACGCTCGAATTCTCATGTACAGCCACGACACGTTCGGGCTCGGCCATTTGCAGCGCTGCCGGACTATCGCGCATTCGCTGGTCGAGGATTTCCGCGGACTTCAGGTGCTTATCATTTCGGGTGCGACTATCGCTGGCGCCTTCGACTACCGCGCCCGTGTCGACTTCGTGAAGATCCCCAGCGTCATCAAGCTGCGCAACGGCGAATACACCTCGCTGGAAAAGGACATCGATCTGCATGAGACGCTAAGGATGCGCCAGTCGATCATCCGCCATACAGCTGAGACCTTCCGGCCGGATATCTTCATCGTCGACAAGGAACCGCTCGGCCTGCGCGGTGAGATCGAGGACACGCTGTCCTACCTCAAGACGCGGGGCACCACTCTCGTGCTTGGCCTGCGCGAGGTAATGGATGCGCCGCATCTGCTCGAAGCAGAGTGGGCACGCAGGGATGTGATGCGCAAGATAGGCCTGTTCTACGACAAGGTCTGGGCCTATGGCCCGCCGGATTTCTACGATCCGTTGACCGGCTTGGATGTGCCGCCGGCTGTCAGGGCAAAGATGAGGTTCGTCGGTTTCCTGCAACGGAGCCTGCAGCGGAACGAGTTGCCCGGCCACCGGCCCGAGGGCGACTATATCCTCGTTACCACCGGTGGCGGCGGTGACGGCGCCGAACTGATCCACGACGTCATCGATGCCTATCAGCAGGATCCGCAATTGCAGCATAGGGCCCTGATCGTGCTTGGGCCTTACATGCCGGCGCGCAAGCGCAACAAGCTGCTCAAGAAGGGGTCCAAGATCCCCTACATCAAGATCATCGAGTTCGACAACCGCATGGAAGACCTGATTGCCGGCGCCAAGGCGGTAGTGGCGATGGGCGGTTACAACACCTATTGCGAGATACTGTCTTTCGACAAGCCGGCGCTGATCGTGCCGCGCGTCGAGCCCCGCCAGGAACAACTGATCCGCGCTCGGCGCGCAGCCGAACTTGGCCTCATCGAGATGCTTTTGCCGGAGGAAGCCAAGGATTCCCAGCGGTTTGCCGATGCACTGGTGGCGCTGCCGGACCGGCCCCACCCATCACAGAGCAATCCGCATCTGACGCTGGAAGGGCTGCCTCATATTTCCGAAATCGTCGCGGAACTGCTCGACCGGCGGGCCGGCCATCACCTTTCGGTCATTGAAGGAATGACCTGAGTTGCGACATCGCAAGATCGTCGTGGTTCTGAAGGGCTATCCGCGGCTGTCCGAAACCTTCATCGCGCAGGAATTGCTCGGTCTGGAGCGTGCAGGGTTCGACCTGATACTCGTCGCGCTCAGGCGGCCGACCGACGAAAAACGCCACCCCGTGCATGACGAGATCAAAGCGCCGGTCCATTATCTGCCGGAATATCTGCATGAAGAGCCGCTGCGCGTGCTTCGCTCGCTGTTTGCCTATCTGCTGCGGCCGTGCTTCTGGCGCACGCTCGGATCGCTGGCTGCCGATCTCCCCCACGACTTTACGCGCAATCGCGCGCGCCGCTTCGGGCAAGCGCTCGTGCTGGCGGCCGAATGGCCGGAAGACGCGGGCTGGCTGCATGCACATTTCGCGCACACACCGGCATCGGTGACGCGCTATGCCAGCCAGCTTCGTGGCCTGCCCTGGACCTGCTCGGCCCATGCCAAGGACATCTGGACTTCGGCGGACTGGGATCTGGCCGGCAAGCTTTCCTCGGCGCGCTGGACGGTCACCTGCACGAAAACCGGCTTCGACCGTCTGAAAAAACTCGCTAACGGCAACTCGTCTATACATCTGAGCTATCATGGGCTCGACCTTGATCGCTTCGGCAGTTTCGGCGAGGCGCGAAAGCAGCATGACGGCTCGGCGCCGGACGAACCGGTTGTCGTTCTGAGTGTCGGGCGCGCCGTTGAAAAGAAAGGTTACGATACGTTGCTGCAGGCCCTTGCCCTGTTGCCCGGTGATTTGGCGTGGCGTTTCGAGCATATCGGCGGCGGCGAGGAACTGGAGCGGTTCAAGGCGCTGGCGCAAAAGCTCGGACTGGATGGTCGCGTCTCTTGGAAAGGCGCGCTTGCGCAGGAGGAAGTGCTTGAGCACTACCGCCGCGCCGACATCTTCGCCCTGGCCTGCAGGATCACCGCAAATGGCGATCGTGACGGTCTGCCGAATGTTCTGGTGGAGGCGGCCAGCCAGCGGCTTGCCTGCGTGTCGACCGATATTTCCGGCGTGCCGGAGCTTTTATCGCCGGATGAAACCGGGCTGCTGGTTCCGACGGAAAACCCAATTGCCCTGGCACAGGCGCTGGAGCGCCTGATCCGTGATCCCGTACTGCGCGCCCGCCTCGGCGACGCCGCAGAGCGGCGCGTGCGCGGCAATTTCGATCATATGGCAAGCATTGGACAGCTCAAGGAACTGTTCGAGCGGGAGTGGCGGGCCGCCGAATGAAGCGGCTGCGCGCTTTCTTCTATGTCCAGCACCTGCTCGGCATCGGCCATCTTGCGCGCGCCAGCCGCATTGCGGCGGCTCTGGTCGATGACGGGTTTGACGTGACCGTCGTGACCGGCGGAGCGCCGATCGCCGGGTTTCCGGGACTCGGTGTAAAATCTGTAATCCTGCCACCTGTCACCTCCGGTGATGAAGGATTTTCCGGACTTGTCGACCTGGAGGGCAACCCGATCGACGATGATTTCAAGAAATGGCGTTCAGAGATGCTGCTGCAGGCATTCCGGGATTGCAGGCCTGATATCGTCATTCTCGAGGCGTTTCCATTTGGACGCCGACAGATGCGTTTCGAACTCTTGCCGCTGATCGAGGCCATCGACGCGACGTCGCCCAGACCGCTGCTGGCGACGTCCGTCCGTGACATCCTTCAGGAGCGCGTCAAGCCGGGCCGAAACGAGGAAACGGTCGATCTCATCAACAGGCATTTCGACCTTGTTATGGTCCACGGCGATCCGGCTTTCGCAACCATCGACAAGACATTTCCGCTGGCTGGGACGATCAGGGCCGAGGTCACCTACACAGGGCTCGTTGCCGCGCCGCCCTCACCCGCGGCCTCCGAGCGCTTCGACGTTCTGGTGTCGGTTGGCGGCGGGGCTGCCGGAAAGAGCCTTGTCAGCTCCACGATCGCAGCGGCGCGGAATGCCAACAACGCTCGGAAATGGTGTTTGATCACCGGCCCAAACCTGCCGAAAGACGAATTTGACGCGATCGCACGCGATGCCACGCCGGGCCTGTCCATCTTCCGGTTCCGCGAGGATTTCGCCAGCCTGCTGACAGGCGCCCGCCTGTCAGTCTCGCAGGCGGGTTACAACACGGTCTGCGATGTCCTGCGCGCGGGTTGTCGCTCCCTGCTCGTTCCATTTGCAGCCGGCGGGGAAACCGAACAGACGGTTCGCGCCCTGATGCTCGAAGAACTCGGTCTTGCAACGGTGCTGATGGAAAAGGACCTAACGCCTGAAGGTTTGGCGCAAGCGATCGAACAGGCGCTTGTGAGACCGACGCCATCCGCGCATCGTCTCGATCTGGAAGGCGCGCGTCGCTCCGCGCAAATCCTGCACGAGCGGTATCGAACATGGTCCCTAAAAGTGGAGCCCGGTTTCGGAAAAGCTCATGATCAAACAGACGATAGATCCTAGTCCTACTGCGTTACTGACTCAGTAGGACTAACGCACGTCGCGTCTGGTGAGTTTCGTGCGACGCGCTTCAAGTCCTGTTTTATGCATGTCGTTGTCCGAAAACCGCTACGCACTTTTGGGCGAAATACATTAAACAGTTCCAATCAGCATGAAGCGCGTATAATTTTTTGTCGGCAGTTCGCCGGAGAACCGCACCTCCCGTAGCGCCGCCATTGCTTCGAAGGTTGCAAGTGAAGCCACGCAGTTGATGTGCGTCGGCTCGCTGAAATAATCGTTCGATTGCAGCAGTACATTTGTGCCCCGCGGAAGCAGAGCAAGCCAGGCGCGCAGATCGGCTATGTGTTCGCAGCTCGTATTGACTATCAGGTCGGGCCGGACGGCCGCATAGTCGAGTGCGTACATATCTGCCGTTAGCGCCCGGAACCGGTCGCCGGCTTCCCGGTTGAGGGTCCGGGCGACCGGCGCGACTTCGGGATCGATGTCGATGCTATCGACCGCCGCGATGTCGAAGCGGGCGTCGTTGAAAAGCATTGCCGGCAATACGCCGTACCATCCACCCAGAACCCATATGCGCCCGAACCGGCCGCCGCAGCTTTCGAACAGCCTGTCGAGCGCCCACATCTTGCAGGCGACCTGCTTGTGGTTGAAGGCGTTGGCGATATCGGCCTTCGGATGCTTGGTGACGACGCGCGCCAGCCCTGCCACGAGAGGGCAGTTGACATAAGCAGCAATTCCCCGCGTGAGGTCCAAGGCTTGCTCGCGCCAGTCCATACCGGCATTGCGTGGTTGCGTGACATCCATCATATTTGTCTTGTATGTTGGGATTTCGGGCGACACAACGCAATCTTGCCTCCCGCAAGACTGTTTGATTCCGCGGACGTGATTATGCTGCAAGCCGCTTGGCTATTGCCCGGTGCCGGAGAGAACCTGTTGCATCTGTCCGGATCATCGGCGTCCATCCGCCAGCACCAGCCGCGCAGCTGCGGCCTCGTGCTGCTCGGCTATTCGCCAAAGCCCTGCGGAAGCCGCGAACCGTCTGGCCAGCTGCCTTCTTCGCTGATCAACAATGCCCATGTCGTTGTCATCGACCATGCGCCGGAACTGGCTCGCGCCGCCTCGCAGGTTCCTTGCATCGTTGAGCGCAGGACAATGTCCGTGCACTGCAGCTTCGACTTTGTCGTTGGCGACGAAGAAATTGCCGATACGCCATTCGCCAGCAGGTGCGTTTACATCCTGCATCCTTTCAACTGAAGGGTCCGCAGTCGCATATGGAACCCAGCCTAGCCCGCTATATCTGGACGCACACCAAGAAGCAGCAGCTCTGGATATTGATGATCGTCGTGCTTTCGATGGTCCCGTATTTCATGTCCTTCGACCTGCCGAAGCTGATCGTCAACGGCCCGATCCAAGGTAGGGGCTTCGAGCAACCGGGCGCGACCCAGCCATTCATGAGGCTACACTATAACCTGCCGTTCATTGGAGAGGTCCAGTTCTTCTCCGGTTTTCAGCTCGACCGCAAGGAGACCCTGTTTGCCCTTAGCCTTGTGTTCCTCTTGCTAGTCGTCATCAACGGCCTGTTCAAATTCTACATCAACACCTACAAGGGCCGCCTCGGCGAACGCATGCTGCGACGTATCCGCTTCGATCTGGTGGACCGTGTGCTGCGTTTTCCGCCGGTCTACTTCAAGCGGGTGAAATCCGCCGAAGTGGCGACCATGGTGAAGGACGAGGTAGAGCCGCTGGGCGGCTTCATCGGCGACGCCTTCCTGCAGCCGGTACTGCTCGGCGGCCAGGCGCTGACGGCCATGCTATTCATCATGATCCAGAACGTCTGGCTCGGAATGATAGCGGTCGTGATCGTGGTGATCCAGATCGTACTCATCCCGCGAATGCGGCGGCGGCTGATCGTGCTCGGGCGCCAACGGCAGTTGACGGCGCGCGCGCTTTCGGGCCGGGTTGGCGAAATCGTCGACGGCATCGGCGCGGTTCACGTCCACGATACATCAAACTACGAGCGCGCCGACATAGCTGCCCGGCTCGGGCTCATCTTCAAGATCCGCTTCGATCTTTACCAATGGAAATTCATGGTGAAGTTCCTCAACAATTTTCTCGCGCAGCTCACGCCCTTTCTGTTCTATATGATCGGCGGGTATCTGGTCATCCAGGGGAGGCTGGACGTCGGCCAGCTCGTGGCCGTGATCGGCGCCTACAAGGACCTGCCCGGACCGATGAAGGAACTGATCGACTGGGATCAGGATCGGCAGGATGTCCAGGTCAAATATCAACAGGTCGTTGAACAGTTCACCGTCGAGGGTCTCATCGCGCCGAAAATCGGGGCATTGACGATCGACGATCCTGATCCGATGACCAATCCCCTATCGGCGATCAATCTGTCTATAGCAGACGATGGCGGTGCAATGCTCCTCAACCGTATCTCCCTCCAGGTCAAGCCGGGTGAGACGGTGGCGCTGGTCAGTACCGCAACAGGTGGAGCGGAGGCGCTTGCAGAAGCCTTCGCGCGGCTGAACTGGCCGGACAGCGGAAGGGTCGCTTCGGGCACCGACGACCTGCTTGAACTTCCCGAGGCAGTGACCGGCCGGCGCATGTCCTATGCCTCGTCGGATGTTTTCCTGTTCCAGGCAAGCCTCCGCGACAACCTGCTCTACGGGTTGAAGCATGCGCCGCTGACATCGGTGCCTTATGACGGTGCCGCGGCAGACCAGCACCGCTGGAATATCCACGAGGCGCGCCGGTCGGGCAATCCGGATCTCGATATCCACAGCGACTGGATCAACTATGCTTCCGCCGGGGCTACCGGCCCGCACGACCTCTTTGAAGCCGTGCGCCGGGTGCTCGACGCGGTTGTTCTGTCGCGCGACATTCTGGATCTTGGCTTGCGCTCTTCGGCCGACCTCACGCGTCACACGGAACTTGCCAGGCGGATCGTTGAACTGCGTGCGGCGCTGCGAACCCGGCTGGAGCAAGAGGGGCTGAGCGGACTGGTGGTTCCTTTCGAACCGGGCGCCTACAACAAGGAAGCAACGATCGGCCAAAACCTGCTCTTCGGCGCTGCCGCCGGCCCCGAACTGGCCGACAGGGCCCTGGCGGCCAATCCCTATTTTGCTTCTGTGCTGAGGCAAGCCGGCCTCGACCGCACGCTCTACGAAATGGGCTTGGAGATCGCCAAACAGGCGATCGAGCTGTTTGCCGACCTGCCGCCCGATCACCAGTTCTTCCAGCAGCTCGCCTTCATGAGCGCCGAGGAGATACCCGCCTACGAAACCTTGCTGCAACGGCTCAAGAACCGTCCTCACGAGGCGGTTTCGGAGAACGATCGCGCCATGATCGTCACCTTGAGCTTTGCCTACATCGAGCCCCGGCACCGCTTCGGCCTGCTGAGCGAGGAGCTGATGAGCAAGATCGTCGCTGCACGCAGCCAGTTCTATGAAAACCTGCCGCCCGAACTGCAAAATGCGGTCGAACGGTATGATCCTGCCAAATACATTGCCGCGGCCACCGTCATGGATAACGTCCTGTTCGGGCGTGTGGGCAACAACCATCCCGACGCGCCGGACCGCATACGCTCCATCGTCTATGACATTCTTGACGAACTGGGGCTTTATGCCGAACTTCTGGATGTCGGCCTGGACTTCAACGTCGGCTCCGGCGGCAGGCGGCTGACCGGTGGACAGCGACAGAAGCTCGATGTTGCCCGGGCCCTGCTCAAGCGTCCCGATTTTCTCATTCTCAACCGGCCGCTTTCGGCGCTCGACCAGCGCATGCAGGATAAGGTGCTGCGAAACGTGCTCGAGGAAGCCAGGCGCGACGGCCATTCGCCGGCAATTGTGTGGGTCGTGACGAATCCGGCAATGGCGATGATGTTCGATCGCGTTATCGTCTTCGACTCGGGTCAATTGGCGGAAGACGGAACACACGAGACACTTTTGGCAGGGAACGGTATCTTCAAGGAACTGCTGTCATAGAGCAACGGACATTCAGATGGGATCATTCTGCCGGTGCACGACATCGGGCTCGCCACCTTTCGCGTGGTTCGTCTCGCCATCCCGGAAAGAGAATTGATTCCATCTGGGCGTCCGTTGCTCTAGTCTGGCAAACGCGAATTTTGGGAAGGTTTGCGACAATGCTGCTCAAGGATGAAGTTGGAATGCTGCAACGCGTTCCCTTGTTCTCTGCCATCGAGCCGACAAAGCTCAAGCTGCTTGCGTTCACATCCGATCGTGTGAGCTACAGCGCCGGCCAGATCCTTTTCCGGCAGGGCGACGAGGGAGACGCCGCCTATGTCATCCTTTCAGGCAGGGCGGATATTCTTGTCGATTCCGACAGCGGACCGATAAAAGTTGCCGAACTGGAGCCAAATTCGATCGTTGGCGAGATCGCCATATTGTGCAACAGCTCCCGCACTGCCACCGTCAGAGCGGCAAGTCCGCTGGAAGTCCTGAGAATCCGCAAGGATCATTTCCTGAGGCTTATGAGGGAGTTCCCGGAAATGACCATCGAGATATTGCGGGTTCTTGCCGATCGCCTAAGCCATACGACCGCGGATCTGATCGACGCACGAAGCGCCAAATAAACGAAGGACGTGCGCTCGATCCTCGCCGTCGTGACGGCACTGTCCTCTCGCTGAGAAGATCACCCGGAGAAAGCCTGTCTCGCCTAGCAGCAGTTGTTTGGATATGATGGGCGAAGGGGTAGCATGGACGACAACGTTTTCCTGGTCAGGTTTTGGGGTGTCCGCGGCAGCATTTCGGTATCAGGGCCAGAATTCTCTCGCTATGGCGGCAACTCAATCTGCGTCGAGATGCGATGCGGTAAGCATACGCTTCTGTTCGACGCAGGCTCTGGCCTACGGCCTGCCGGCGCGGCGCTTCAGGCGTTGGGCGTTACCGATTTCGACCTGCTTTTCACCCATTGCCATTACGATCACATCATCGGGCTGCCGTCTTTTGCGCCGATCTATGACCGGGGCGCCAAGGTTACGCTTTGGTCCGGGCATCTTGCAGGACACATGACGACCCGGCAGATGGTCGATGAGTTCATGCGGCCGCCGTGGTTTCCGGTGAAACTGGAGATCAGCAAGGCAAGCCTCGACTATCGCGATTTCGTATCCGGAGACGTGCTTCGCCCGCGCGAAGGGGTGGTGGTCCGAACCGGCAGTCTTATCCATCCGGGCGGCTGCATAGGCTACCGGGTCGAATGGGGCGGCCGCGTCGTGGCGGTGATCACAGACACTGAGCACGAGCCGGACAAACTCGATCAGACGGTGCTCGGCCTGATCGAAGATGCCGACCTCGTCATTTACGATTGCACCTACACCGAGGAGGAAATGGAACGCCGCCGCGGTTACGGGCACTCGACATGGCAACAGGGCGTCAAGCTCTGTGAGGCGGCC
The DNA here is from genome assembly GCF_040320105.1 of Mesorhizobium sp. M0778. Taxonomy (NCBI): domain Bacteria; kingdom Pseudomonadati; phylum Pseudomonadota; class Alphaproteobacteria; order Hyphomicrobiales; family Phyllobacteriaceae; genus Mesorhizobium; species Mesorhizobium sp. M0778. The sequence goes on from NZ_JAMYPA010000003.1 coordinate 330,527, forward strand.
GGTGCGCGGGGGCTTGCGCTGTTTCACCACGATCCGACACGCACCGACAAGGAACTGGACAAGATCGAGAAACTGGCCAAGGACAGGTTTACCGGCGCTTTTGCCGCGCGGGATGGCCAGACGCTCAAACTTCCAGTCTCATTGCGCAAAAAGCGCTGAGCTATTTTCCTCTAGAGCGCTTCACCGTTTCACAGAAACGGCGAAGCGCTCTATCTCTTTGTTTTGACGCAATTCCGGACGGAAAACCGTTCACACTTTTCCTGGAATTGCTCTACCGGCGCTGCGCTCGATCAATGTCCTGATCGGAAGCCATGCGCAGGCTTCAGTCCGTGCGGTGACGGTGAACAGCCGTTCGAGGAAAAGCCAGGCCGATTCATCATGTACGAGATGGTGGGTGAGCAGACCGACCGGTTCGCCGCCATCGAATGCATGCTGCAATTGCGCGATGATAGCTTGAACCAATAGGCCGTGATCGCGGCAGCCGCGCGTGCCATGCCAATCCATGATGTCGACATTGCTGTTGATGACCGCCAGTGAAGCGCGCCTCGGCGGCCCATAGACCGACAATGCCGCAAATCCTATCGATCCAAGGTCGGATACCAAGCCGGCGTCAATCCTGTTCCAGGGTGGCACCAGCATCGGAACGGTACGTGCGCCGTGCAGGCCGGTTACGTGCGACAGCCCGCGAGCCAGATCATTGAGCACCGCCTCGCGTGGCCGATGCGCGCCGAGCTCCTGCTTTTTCTGGTCCTCGGGCGCATGATTTCGGTGCGCCCAGCCATGGATGGCGACCGTGGCATGCGGCGCCTCGTCAAGCCGGACGGCAAGCTTCTCATCAGTCAGGGCCGGAATGACGGCCAGAGTCACCGGAACCGCGAATTCACCGGTGAGGTCGAGCAGCCGATCAAGCGCAGGCGTCGGACCCACGGCGTCATCGTCGCGCAGCCAGAACTCTGCCTTGCGGTCTGCCCGTTGCCGGCACGCCAGTTCTTCCACCAAGGGCTGCCAGATCTGATCGGGTGTCATGAAACCGGGATCTTCGCAAGGAGTTCGGCCAGCCGCGCCACTGCAGCACCGAGGGAACGTTCTTCGAGGATGAAACGTCTGGCTTCCGCGGCCATGATGGTTCTTTCGTCGTTACGGGCCAGAAGCCTTTCAATGGCAGAAGCGAACGCCGCAACATCGCCCGGCGGGGTGAGAAACCCGGTCTGGCCATCCCGCACGACCTCCGGCACGCCGGCGATGTCCTGAGCCACCACCGGAAGGCCGGCGGCCTGTGCTTCAAGATAGGCAACGCCATAGGCCTCGCCGCAACCCGGCCAGACGTAAATTCCCCCACTGTAGAGGACATCCGGCACGGCGGCTGGCTCAATCGCGCCAAGCCATTCGATACGGTCGGCGGGCAAGCCGGCGAATTGCGCTTTGACCTCGTCACGGGCAGGCCCATCCCCGACGACCGACATGGTCCAGGGCAGATGGCCGATCGGACCGAGCGCTTGCGCCAGCATGCGATAGCTTTCGACTTTGTCGCCCGGGCGCATCATGGCGACGGTAACGAGGCGCGTCGGACAACTCCGTGCCGGCGTTTCCCGGAATACCGATGTGTCGATGAAGGGCGAAAGCATGCCGAAAGCGGCGTCGGGAATCGCATCTGCCAGTCCCTGACGATCCCTTTGCGTGAAGCAGATGTTCAGCGCTGCCTGTTCGACGGCTCGCGCCACCAACGCTTGCGTATCGGCCCACAAACCGGTGTTGCGCCGCCTCGAATAGGAGGCTTCCGCTGTCACATAGGGGACACCAAAGGCCAACGCCAGCTCGGGCCCGATCAGGTCGGGCGCCTTGTAATAGGGATGATAGGTGAACCACAGACCGGGCTTGCCGTCACGATCCCAAAGCCTTGCCAGCCGCGCGGCTTCCTCCCGGGCCTCGATCTTGAGCGCGTCGAAACTTTTCGAATCCGGTTCGCGTAGATAGAAGCGTAATTCGGATGCTAGTTCGACGCTATGCCCTCCATGCTCCAGCGCCTTGACCAGCATCCGTGCCATCTGGCGGTCGCCGGAGGCAACGGGATGATTGGGCGACTTCAGCGGCGCGTAGAAGGCAATTCGCATCGCCGGACCCTATCATCGGAAAGCCTGCGCAAGTCAATTTCGAAGCATGATCGACTTCACCTTCAAGCAGTGGAATGTGCTATCTGATGCTCATGGAAACAGCTGCCGCGTCCGATCCGTTTGTCGCTTCCCTGCCGGTCTTCGCAAAGTTCGAAAGCGTTGCCGATATCGATAACTATCGGCCTCTCCCCGATGGCTGGGCGCTGGCCACCGCCGACATCGTCGGCTCGACCAAGGCGATCGGGGCTGGGCGCTATAAAACCGTCAATATGGCCGGTGCCAGCGTCATTTCGGCGCTGCTCAATGCGCTGGGTCGGCAAGATCTTCCCTTTGTCTTCGGCGGCGACGGCGCGCTCGTGGCATTTCCCGGCTCGGCGCTGGAGATCACCCGCAACGCGCTGGCGGCTGTCCAGAGATGGGTGGCGGACGAACTCGACCTGACCTTGCGTGCCGCAATCGTGCCGATAAAGGATATCAGAGCGCAAGGCCTCGACGTTCGCGTGGCGAGGTTCCAGGCCTCCGAAGCGGTCTTCTATGCCATGTTCGCCGGCGGTGGCGGCAGTTGGGCGGAAGCCGAGATGAAAGCGGGGCGCTACCGCATCGATCCTGCGCCGGCCGGCGCGCGGCCGGATCTGACCGGCCTCTCGTGCCGCTGGAACCCGATCGAAGCCCGGCATGGCGAAATCGTCTCGATCATAGCCATACCGGGGGCGTCGCGCGACGTGCGCGATTTTCAGTTTCTGGTTTCCGACATCATCGCCCTTGCCGGCAGGCAGGAACGCGATGGCCACCCGGTGCCGGTGAACGGACCGGACTACAGTTTGCTGCCCGCCGGCCTCGATATCGAGGCGCGCGCCACGGCGCCGGCAGGACGGCGATGGCTGTCGAAGCTGTGGATAGTGTTCCTGATGACGCTTACGGCTGTTACCGATAGATATGGCTGGACGATCGGCAAATTCGATCCGAAGATCTACAAACGCGACGTGGCCAGCAATTCGGATTTCCGGAAGTTCGACGACGGCTTGAAGATGACCATCGACGTTGACGCGGATGTGTTGCAACGGATCGAGAACCGGCTGAAACAGGCGGAAGAGGCGGGCATCTGCAACTATGGCCTGCACCGCCAGAAATCGGCCTTGATGACATGCCTCGTCGCCTCGCCGCTGCAGCGCGATCACGTTCATTTCATCGATGGCGCCGCCGGCGGCTATGCGATGGCTGCAGCAAGCCTGAAGGCGAAGGTGCCGGTCTGACAGCTTGCGGACATCGATTTTCCGCAATATGCCTCGGGGTTCTTGGGACCAAGTGAGCCTCGCCATGGAAGCGGACGGTCTGTCCGAATTAAGGGAAAGCAGATTTTTGGACGCCTCACGATCGACATATGACCGTCTTCTGAACCGGATTTCGACGCGCGCCGCGCAAGTCGGCGTGATCGGACTGGGGTATGTCGGGCTGCCGCTGGCGGTTGCGATCGCACGCGCCGGCTTCCCGGTTTCCGGCTTCGACGTCGAAGCCCAGAAGGTCGAGAGCCTGAACAACGGCCAATCCTATATCGAGGCGGTGACCTCGACAGCCCTTGCCGGCCAGGTGGCGAGCGGACGGTTCCGCGCCACTGCGGATTTTGCTGAACTGGCCGTCTGCGATGTCATCATCATCTGCGTTCCGACACCGCTGACGAAAAACCGTGAGCCGGACCTCTCCTTTGTCAGGAACACGGCAGGCACCATCGCGAAGCATCTGCGTCTCGGCCAGCTGATCGTGCTGGAATCGACCACCTATCCCGGCACCACCGACGACGTGATCAAGCCCATACTGGAAGAAACCGGCTTGCGGTCGAAGATAGATTTCTTCCTCGGCTTCTCGCCCGAACGCGAGGATCCCGGCAACCGAAGCTTTGAAGTCGCGACGATCCCCAAGATCGTGGCAGGCGACGGCATTGAAGCGGCGACACTCGTTCAGGCTTTCTACCAGGGCGTGGTCAAGACCGTTGTTCCGGTTTCCACCACGGCGACCGCCGAGGCGGTCAAGCTGACGGAAAACATCTTCCGCTCGGTCAACATAGCCCTGGTCAACGAGTTGAAGGTCGTGCTCGGTGCGATGGGCATAGACATCTGGGAGGTGATCGAGGCGGCAAAGAGCAAGCCCTTCGGCTACATGCCTTTCTATCCCGGCCCCGGACTTGGCGGCCACTGCGTTCCGATCGATCCCTTCTACCTGACGTGGAAGGCGCGCGAATATGAACTGCCGACCCGCTTCATCGAGCTGGCGGCAGAGATCAACACGGCGATGCCGCGTCATGTGGTCGATGAACTGGCGAAGGCGCTGGACCGGCGCTGCGGCAAGGCGCTCAGCCGCTCGCGCATTCTCATCATCGGGCTCGCCTATAAGAAGAATGTGCCCGACATCCGCGAAAGCCCCTCATTGCGGCTCATTGAACTCATCGAGGAATGGGGCGGCAAGGCGGAATTCCACGATCCGCATGTTACGGAGATCCCGACCACACGGGAGCATATGGCGATCAAGGGGCGTCGCTCGGTCGAATTGACCGAGGCGGCCTTGAAGGATTTCGATGCTGTCGTCGTTGCAACCGACCACGACGCGATTGACTATCAGGCGATCGCGGATCACGCTCTTCTGATCGTCGACACACGCAATGTTTTTGGCCGCCTCGGGCTAACCCGAGAGACGGTGGTGAAGGCCTGACGGCGTCCGAGCCGGCGAATTTGTGGCGGATCAAGGAGATTTCGAGATAGCATGAGCACAGCGCAAGCAGAAATTTCTGCCATTCTCATGGATAAGGTTGCCGATTGGCTGACCCAATCGGCGCTGGCGGGCGACGACCTGGAAACATTGGTAAAGGGCTTTTGTGAACGGCTGGCTGCTGCCGGCCTGCCGCTGAGGCGGGTGCATTTGAGCTTTTCGATGCTTCATCCGCTTTATGACGCGCTTGGCTTCACCTGGCTTCGCGGCCAGGGCTTGGAAGTAGAAGGCTTCCGTCATGACGACGGCGTTCCTTCCGACAGATTCCTGACCAGCCCATACTACCATCTGCTCAGCCACAAACTCGACCATCTGCGGCGCCGGCTCGACCCGTCGGTGCCGTCTGAATTTCCTGTTTTCGATGACCTCAAGCTTATGGGCGTCACCGATTACATGGCTTTCGTCCATCCCTTCAGCGGCAACACCAGTCAGGGCATGATCGGGTCTTGGTCCACCGACAGTGCTGCAGGCTTCAGTGACAACATGATTTCGGCGCTGCTGCGGATCCAGAACCATCTCGCTATCGCAACCAAGATGGCGGTGCTCACCAAGCTCGCCGACAACATGATGACCACTTATCTCGGCGGCGACGCCGGCAGGCGGGTGCTGGACGGCCAGATCAAGCGCGGCGAGGGCGACACAATCCGGGCTGCACTGGTCATGGCCGATATGCGCGGGTCGACAAGGCTTGCCGAAACCTCCGGCCGCGAAATCTATATCGATACGCTGAATCAGTTTTTCGATGCCATTGCTGCACCTTTCAATCGCAGAGGCGGGCAGATCATGAGTTTCCTGGGGGATGGCTTCATTGCCGTCTACCCTTGCGAAAGGCACCGTGCGCAGTCCGAGATCGCCTGCCGGGCTGCCCTTGCGGCAGCGCACAAGGCCACCGGGCGCATGATGGATCTCAATCTGCGCAGAAAGGAGCAGCGGTTGGGCGACATTAAATTCGGTATCGGCCTGCATGTCGGCAATGTGATGTTCGGCAATGTCGGGCTTTCCGACCGGCTCACATTCTCTGTCTTCGGCTCGGCTGTAAACGAGGTCCAGCGCCTTCAGACCCTGACCAAGAAATATTCGCACAGCGTTCTCGCCAGCGAAGATTTCGCCGGCTATTGCAGCGCCAACAACTGGCTGACGCTCGGCAAGGAGGAACTGGCGGGCATCAAGCAGAAGCTGACGGTGCTTTCACCCGATTTGTCGGGTGCTCTTGCACTCGATGAAGACGGTGCGCTGGAGCCGATTTACGACCGAATATCGGACGCCGAGCAGGTCATGCTGCTTCATCGCGATGCCGCGCGGCTGTCGGCGGGCGACCCGAGGAAGCTCCAGTAACCGTCACGATCTGATCCGAACGCCTTTGGTATGCAGTCCGGTCGCCGGTTCCGCCGGGGAACTGGCGACCGTTTCGAATCCAAGTTGCTCTAGGCTGGCAATGCGCTAGTCTCGCTTTTCTGGGCCTGCCGACCGGCAGGCCGCCAGAGTGGGGCTGGTGTGAGAATGAATTCGAGCGTTGATCTGCTGCGGATCGAGGATGTTGGCATCTCTTTTGCCATTATAGGGGGACCGTTGCATGCCGTCAGGCGTGCAAATCTTCGCGTCCTGCCCGGCAAGGTTACCGCGCTTGTGGGCGAGTCCGGTTCCGGAAAATCGGTTCTCAGCCAGGCAGTTATGGGCATTTTGCCGAACACAGCCCATGTCCGCGGCCGTATCCTGTTTTCCGATCCTGAAAAGCCCGGCACGACGCAGGATATCCTGCAAATGCCGCGTGACGGACCCGAAATCCGGGCGTTGAGAGGCAGCCGCATCGGCAAGATCTTTCAGGAGCCGATGACATCGCTGTCGCCGTTGCACACGATTGGCAATCAGGTCAGCGAATCCCTGCAGATTCATACGCCCATGGCTCGGGTGGAGCGCAAGGCGCTGACCAAGGAAATGCTCGGCCTTGTCGGCTTTCCCAACCCCAAGCGCGCCTATGACATGTATCCCTTTGAACTTTCGGGAGGATTGCGTCAACGCGCAATGATCGCCATGGCGCTTATCTGCCGGCCCGCCCTGTTGATCGCCGACGAGCCGACGACGGCGTTGGACGTCACCATCCAGGCGCAAATCCTGCAATTGCTGCGCGAGCTTCAGACGAAGCTGAACATGGCGATGCTGCTGATCACGCACGACCTTGGCGTGGTCGCCAATGTCGCCGACGAGGTGGTGGTCATGTACCATGGCGAGATCATGGAAGCGGGACCTGTGGAGGCGATATTCCGCCGGCCAGGTCACCCTTACCTGAAGGGCCTGATGGCAGCCGTTCCGCATTTCGACCTGAAGCCTGGCGAAAGGCTAAAGGCGCTCCGCGAGGTGCCGGTGAATGTCGGGAACCTGCTCGGCAAGCAGACGGCGCTGGCATCGAAGGGGCCGGACGACATCCTGCTGTCGGTCAGCGATCTGACAAAGACCTTCACGATCCGCAAGTCCGGATGGTTCGGCGGAGATCATCAAACCCCTGTTCGCGCCGTGGACGGCGTGAGCTTCGATATCAGGCGGGGTGAGTGCCTGGGTCTTGTCGGCGAAAGCGGCTCCGGCAAAACCACGGTCAGCAAGATCCTCATGCGGGCTGTCACCCCTAGCGGCGGCTCTGTGATCTTCAACGGCCGCGATGGTCCGATCGACGTCTTGGAAGCCGAGGGAGACGCCCTGCGCCTGCTGCGCGCGAAAATCCAGATGGTCTTCCAGGACCCGGTTTCGTCGCTTTCACCTCGCATGACGGTGGAGAACATCTTGAGCGAGCCGCTGGAAATCCATCAACGTGGCAATGCCGCGTCCCGACTCGCCACGGTCAAGAGCCTGATGCAGGCAATCGGGCTCGATCCGCGCTTCATAAAGCGTTATCCGCACAGTTTCTCCGGCGGGCAGCGTCAGCGTATCGGCATCGCGCGCGCGTTGGCGCTGGGACCTGAACTCCTGATCTGCGACGAGCCGGTTTCGGCACTCGATGTCTCTGTCCAGGCGCAGATTCTGAACCTTCTGAAGGACCTGCAGAAGGAACTGGGCCTGACCTACCTGTTCATATCCCACAACCTGGCGGTGGTGGACTACATGGCAGACCGCATCGCGGTGATGTGCGGCGGGCGTATCGTCGAGCTCGCGCCGCGCGAAATTCTGCTTAGGAAACCTATCCACCCCTACACGCGCTCACTGGTCGCCGCAGTACCTTTCCCCGATCTCGACAGGCCGATGGATTTCAAGACGCTGAAGCTCAGCGGCGCTTCCGACACCAGCGCATGGGGACCGCAATTCCGCGACGAGGGCGACGAGGATATGCTGTTGCCGCTCGATCTTGGCGGCGGCCACCTCGTGCTGGCCCGACGTTCGGCCGATGTCAGCGAGCTACGCCATTGATCAGCCGGCGCACCGTCTTTGGGCTCATGGCTTCGGCATTTCTGCCGGGCACGTTGCGCGCCGGCGATCTGGAGCCGGAATTTCTTCAGCCGCAGCTGAAGGCCAGGGCGCTGCCGGCCCTCGCCGAACGCCTGCCCAAGCGCCCGCGCGCATTGAATCTCGCTGCGATGGGTCGGCAGCCCGGCCAGTATGGCGGCACGCTGCGCACGATCATCGGCAGCCAGAAAGATATCCGGATGATGACGATCTACGGGTACGCTCGCCTGGTCGGCTATGACGAAAAGCTTAACTTGCAAGCCGACATTCTCGAAAGTTTCGATGTAGCGGATGATCGTGTCTTCACTTTCAAGATACGGGAAGGACATAAATGGTCTGACGGTAGCCTGCTGACGCCGGAGGATTTTCGCTATTGCTGGGAAGATGTCTGGCTGAACGATGAGCTTTCGCAAGGCGGGCTCGCCCCGGCCCTGCTGGCGGATGGCAAGCCGCCACGCTTCGAGATCGTCGATCCGTCGACGGTCCGCTATAGTTGGGATGCGCCCAATCCCGACTTCCTGCCCAAGCTCGCCGCTGCTTCGCCGATATCGCTTGTTCTGCCAGCCGCCTATCTCAAGCAGTTCCACAAGAAATACCAGGATCCATTCCGGCTCGCCGGCCTAATGAAGGAGAACCGGGCCCAGAAATGGACGCTCCTGCATATCCGCATGTCGCGGCAGTATCGCCCGGAGAACCCGGAACTGCCGACGCTCGATCCCTGGCAGAACCGGACCAAGCCGCCGGCCGAGCAATTCGTCTTCGAGCGCAACCCGTTCTTTCATCGAATAGACGAGAATGGCCGGCAACTGCCCTATGTTGACCGGATCGTCATGAATGTCAGCTCGTCGGCGATCATCTCCGCCAAGACCGGTGCGGGCGAGAGCGACCTGCAATGTATGGGAATTGACTTCAGCGATTACTCCTTCCTGAAAGACGCGGAGAAGCGCTACCCTGTGAAGATGCATCTCTGGAAACGCACACAGGGTTCGCGGCTGGCGCTGCTGCCCAATCTGAATTGTGCCGACCAGGTGTGGCGTGGCCTTTTTCGTGACGTGCGAGTGCGCCGCGCACTTTCGCTCGCTGTGGACAGGCGCGAGATCAATTTGGCTGTGTTCTACGGATTGGCGCAGGAAAGTGCCGATACGGTCCTGCCGGAGAGCCCGCTCTACCGGCCGGAATTCGCGAAAGCCTGGGTCGCCCATGATCCCGACCAGGCCAATGCCCTGCTCGACGAGGTCGGGCTTCAGGCGCGTGACGATGACGGCCTGCGGATACTTCCCGACGGACGCCCGGCGCAGCTCGTAGTGGAAACGGCCGGCGAAAGCACGCTGGAAACCGACGCGCTCGAGCTCATCACCGATCACTGGCGCAAGATCGGCATCGCCCTGTTCATCCGGACTTCGCAGCGCGACATCTTCCGCAGCCGCGCGCTTGGTGGCCAGATCGTGATGTCGATGTGGTCGGGCATCGACAATGGCGTACCGACCGCCGACATGAACCCGTACCAACTGGCCCCCACCGTCGACGACCAGCTGCAATGGCCGCTCTGGGGTGCTCACTACTTGTCTCATGGCAAGGTAGGTGAAGCGCCCGATCTTCCGCCTGTGGTCGAGTTGATGGCTTTACTCAAGCGCTGGAACGCATCGACCGAAGCCACGGAGCGCGCCGAAATCTGGAATTCAATGCTGTCGATCTATACCGATCAGGTGTTTTCGATCGGCACGGTGAACGGAACGCATCAGCCGATTCTGGCGTCCTCGCGGCTGCGCAATCTGCCTGACAAGGCGCTCTACGGCTACGACCCGACCGCCTATTTCGGTGTCTACATGCCGGATACATTCTGGCTTGGAGAGTCCTGAGCGTGCTTCGATATTTTGTCTGGCGCATCGCCGTGATGGTTCCAACGCTGCTGGTCATATCGGCACTGGTGTTCACGATCATCGAACTTCCACCAGGCGACTATTTCGACAGCTATGTTGCCGAGCTTCGGGCTCAGGGCGAAGCGGTGGATTCCGATCGCATCGAGATGATGCGCAAGGAATATGGTTTCGACCAGCCACCGGTCATTCGCTACTTCTACTGGGTCGGCGGGATGCTGCACGGCGATTTCGGCTATTCCTTCGAATATGAGCTGCCGGTTCGCGACGTCGTCGGGGACCGAATGTGGCTGACCGTGCTGGTTTCCTTCGTCACGATCATCTTTACCTGGCTCATAGCCTTTCCGATCGGCATGTACTCCGCCACGCATCAATACAGCTGGGGCGACTACGGCCTGACTTTGTTCGGCCTTCTCGGCCTTGCCATTCCGAACTTCATGCTGGCGCTGATCCTGATGTATTTCGCCAACATCTGGTTCGGCACGTCCATCGGCCATCTCATGGACCAGCAATATCTCGGCGAGCCGATGAGCTGGGCCAAGGCGAAGTCGATCCTCGCCCATCTCTGGATCCCGGTCTTGATCATCGGCACCGGGGGCACGGCAAGTATGATCCGGCGGCTGCGCGCCAATCTGCTCGATGAGCTACATAAGCAATATGTCGTGACCGCGCGCGCCAAAGGCCTTCATCCCTTCAGGGCGCTGGTCAAATATCCGCTGCGCATGGCGCTCAATTTCTTCATTTCAGACATCGGCTCTATCCTGCCGGCCATCATCTCCGGCGCCGAAATCACGGCGATCGTGCTGTCTTTGGAAACGACCGGGCCGATGCTGATCAAGGCGCTCCAAAGCCAGGACATGTATCTGGCAGGGTCGTTCCTGATGTTCCTCGCCTTCCTGACGGTCATCGGCGTCCTGATTTCCGACCTGGCGCTGGCGCTACTTGATCCGCGAATTCGTTTGCAAGGCGGCAGCACCAAATGAACACGCAATCGCCGCTGCCCGCTCCGGGTGCCCCACTGCAACACTACGTTTCCATCGCGCCCTTTGACCTGCAGTCGGTCGAGGTGATGACGCCGGAGCAGTCGAAGGTCTTTCAGGCGTCGCAGTTGCGGCTGATGTGGTGGAAATTCCGGAAGCACCGGCTTGCCGTCATATCCGGCATATTCCTGGCGGCGCTTTATTTCGGGATACTGATCTGCGAGTTCCTGGCGCCCTACAATCTGCACACGCGCAACATGGACTACATCTATTCACCGCCGCAGCGGGTGCACCTGTTCCACAACGGCCAGCTCGTCGGGCCGTTCGTCTATGGCCGTCAGATGACGCTGGATATGGACACGCTCAAGCGGAACTACATCGAGAAACAGGATGATGTTCAGCGGATCCGTTTCTTCTGCAAGGGCGACAGTTACCGGTTCTGGGGCCTGATCGAAGGTGACAGGCATTTTGTCTGTCCTGCCGAAAACGGCCAGCTCTTTCTGGCGGGCACTGACAGGCTGGGGCGCGATGTGCTCTCGCGCATCATCTATGGTGCACGCATTTCACTGACAATCGGCCTCGTCGGCATCAGTTTCAGCTTCCTGCTCGGCATTGTCATCGGCGGACTGGCCGGCTATCACGGCGGTATCTTCGACCTGATCGTTCAACGGATAATCGAAGTTCTGCAATCGATCCCCAGCATTCCGCTATGGCTGGCACTGGCGGCGATCATGCCGATAACCTGGAGTCCGATCCTGATCTATTTCGGCATCACCGTCATCCTCGGGCTGCTCGACTGGACCGGACTGGCGCGGGCCGTGCGTTCAAAGCTTCTAGCCTTGCGCGAGGAGGATTACGTTCTGGCCGCGCAATTGATGGGCGCCAGAAGCAGCCGCATCATCGGGCGGCATCTCATTCCCGGCTTCATGTCGCATCTGATCGCGACGGCGACGATCTCCATACCCGGCATGATCCTGGGCGAGACGGCGCTGAGCTTCCTCGGGCTCGGCCTGAGGGCGCCGATAACCAGCTGGGGCATCCTGCTCACCGAGGCGCGCAGCGTCAGCGTCATCGCGTTCTATCCATGGCTGCTTTTGCCGATGCTCCCCGTCATTCTCGTCATCTTGGCGTTCAACTTCCTCGGCGACGGCTTGCGGGACGCCGCAGACCCCTACAAGTGAGATCGCTATTCCGCCGCGCGCCGTGCCGCCGACTCGACCCGGTATGGTCCTTGTCAGCGGCCTGTTCGCTTGTTGCAATGTTCATCGTTCGCCTCGGCAAGACTCGATCTGGGTTTAACACGTCGGCGTCGGGTTTCAGCCGCGAAACGCTCTGGTCGGGGGCAGTTGATTTCGTGGACTGGTTCAGGACATACAATCGCACATGAGTCGCCTCGACAGTTTCATCCGGAGGATGACCGCACAGCGCGACATACTCGATCATGTCTGCGCCGAGGTGGCGAAAATGGAGGGGCCTGTGCTCGAGCTCGGCCTCGGCAATGGCCGGACGTTCCACCATCTGCGCGAGCGCCTGCCCGGACGCCGGATCGTAGCGTTCGACCGCGCACTTGCCGCACACGCCAGCTCAATTCCCGAAGCGGAAAATCTCGTGCTCGGCGAAATACGCGAGACCGCGAGCAGGTTCATTGGCATCGACGCCGCTCTTGTTCATGCCGACATCGGCACTGGCTATGAAGATCGCGATGCAGTGACCCTTACCTGGCTTCCCGATCTGACCGCGCGCCTGCTTCGCGTCGGCGGCATCGCGGTCAGCGGCATGCCGTTAGATCATCCGCAGTTGCAACGCCTCCCGCCGCCGCCTTCGGTGCCCGCCGATCGTTATTTTATCTGTAGGCGCGTGTGAGGGGCCGAGACGATCCAAATCTTCAGGGGCCAAGCCTTCAGGGGATCGTATATACTGCTATCTCCCGCTCAATGCCGCGCAGCGAGACCTCGTGGGGCACGGGCGTCAGCGCCTTCCTGTGCAACAGATCGGCGGTGAGATTGTCGTCGACCACCGCCCGAGTGGCGAAGATCGCCTGTGCGTTGGCAAGGTTCTGGACCCGCGAAGCAATGTTGACCGTCTGGCCGAAATAGTCCTGTCGGTCGTTCATAGACACAGCAATGCAGGGGCCGGCGTGGACTCCGATCTTGAGCAGCAGATCCTCGCGCCCGCTCTTGTCGTTGAGCGTACGCATGGCATCGCGCATCCTGAGGGCGGCAGCAATCGCACGATCAGGCGTCACGAAGGTCGCCATCACCGCATCACCGATCGTCTTCACTACCGCGCCTGCCTCCGCTGCGACGATCTCGTGCAGAACCTGGAAATGCACGCGCACGAGATCGAAGGCTGAAAGGTCGCCCACCCGCTCGTAAAGCTCGGTCGATCCGCGCAGGTCGGTGAACAGGAACGTCAGGCTGGTGATCTTCAGGCGCTGGTTAATGTCGAGTGTATCCGTGCGATAGAGATCGCGGAATGTCTGGTTGGTGAGCAGGCGCTTGGCGGTCAGGAAGGGCCGGCGTTTTCCCAGGAAATCATGCAATGCCTGGCCGGCTATGAAGACCGTCGGCAGCACGCGGGTGTCGGTCCTGTTTTCCAGCGAAATGCGCAACGGGCCGGGTTGCATCTCCAGCGTCTGGTTCTGGACATGGTCGCGGTCGAAGGCCAAAGAGAGGCTCCGGCGCTCCTTTGTTGGTTCGCCCTTCCCGTCGATGAACTGCGCTGAATGGGTGACCGGCTCGAAGACGATGATGAATTCGGACGGAAGCTGTATGGGCAGAACCGCCTTTTCACCGGGCGCAAGCTCGATATCCTCCAGCGAGAACGCTTCCATCTTTTCCGCGAAATCCTCTTCCGGCAGATCGACGCCGGACGCCCAGTAGATCTGGCGGAAATATTCCGCCACCGGCAATTCGTGTGGATTGTGGGCGGCAATCCTGCGCACGCGGGGACTGACGGTGAATGTCACCTCGACCATCTCGTCGAGGGTGGGCGAATAGCCCTCGGAGCACAGCGCGCAGGTGTATTCGTCCTTCTGCAGGGTTTTCAGCGTGGCGTTGGTGTCGAGCACGCCGCCACAGCCGGGGCACAGAACATTCCAGGAAATGTCGAAGATGCCCACCCGCGCCGCATGGAGAAAGGCGCTTATGGCGCGCTCCTCGTCGAGGCCATGCTTGCTGGCGAAGGCTGGCGCATTGATGCGGCAAAGTTCGCGGTCCTCGCCCTCCGCGATGGTTCGCTTGATCGCGTCGATCGCCTGTGGATCGACATCGGCCGATTGTCGCAGAAGCGAGAACAGATCCTGAGCTTCGTTCATCGTGCAGGTTCCGGAAAATGCGCCCCGAGGCGGGTTGACCGGACCGGTCTTTGGTCCGAGTGCTCCATCTTACTTCGAAACAGATCGTACGGCCATTCGAATGGATAAGCCTGGTGACCGTCCAATTTCCATTCGGCGGATTTTCACCGGCCGCAAGCAGCACTATGATGGTCCATGGAGCATTCATCTTTGGGATTTTCTCCCATGCCGACATCCAACAACCCGCCATTTCCCGCGGCCCTGCGCCTTTTCTCTGCGGTGGTCATCATCGTCCTGATCGTAGGCGCCGGCCTGTTTTTCGTGCCTGTTCTGGTCAAACCGGGCTGGCCTTGGGCCGTCACGCCGTTCAATGCGCGCTTCCTCGGTGGCTTCTACACCGCCGAAATGGTCGTGATGGCGGCGCTGCTGGTCTGGAATCGCTGGTCGCCCGGCAGGCTCGTGCTCGTCATGGCCTTCATCTTCACCGTCATCGTGTCGGTGGCTTCGTTCATCAATCTCGGTTATTTCAACTTCGAGCGCAAAGGGCCCTGGCTGTGGTTTTTGGTCTATCTTGCTTCGGTCGCGGTATCCGGGCTGTTCCTGTGGCGGGCCAGGGCCCGTCCTTCTGCAAAAGGCGTGACCTTAAATCCCGCATGGCGCGGCTACATGCCGGCGGAATCCGCGATCCTTGGGCTCTATGGCGTCGGCCTGTTGCTGTTTCCCCTGACATTCAGTGGCATCTGGCCATGGCCGATCGATGCCTTCCACGCTCAGGTCTACAGCGCCGTCTTCCTCGCCGGTGCGGGCGGTATATATCTGGTCTGGAGAAGCGCGCCGCGCGAGGAACTGCTGGTGCTCGGCTTGGCGCAGTTTCTGGTTGGCCTGCTTGCCATCCTCGGCGTCGCCATCACCGACGCTGCGGTGCACCGGATCGACTGGACAGCGACCGGGACATTGTGCTGGCTCGTCCTTTTCGGCTGGATCGGCATCAGCGGCGTCTTCAAACTCTACGCCGCCTCCCGGTATTTTAGCTCGCAATCGGCATCATAGGTTGCAGAGACGGCTGGATTTTCAGGTGACGTCCGGTGCATCGTACCGGGCCGATTGCCTTCGCCGGGAACGCCATGACCAGCACGACCTCGCCACCCTCCGAGAAAATCCAGCCGCAGCTCCGGTCCGTCCGGCCAAGCGATGCGGAGGCGCTTTGCGCTATCTTCAACATGCCGGGCTTCCGCTGGGGCACGCTCAGGATGCCTTTCGAGATGGTGGAGCAGGTGGCGCGGCGTATCGCCAAGTCCGGCCAGGAAACCACCTGGATCGTTGCCGAGCTGGACGGCAAGGTCGTCGGCCATGGCAGCCTGGTCGTGCAGGGTTCGCCGCGCCGTTCGCATATCGGCGAGATCAATATCGGCCTTGACGATGCCTTTGTCGGCAAAGGTATCGGCTCCGCCATACTTGGCGCGCTGCTTGACGTAGCCGACAACTGGCGCGCCCTGAAGCGGGTCGAATTGACCGTCTATGCCGACAACGAACCCGCCCTCCGTCTCTACAAAAGCCACGGCTTTGAGGTCGAAGGCCGGCATGTGAAGGCCGGCTTTACCGACGGGCAGTACCACGACCTCCTGAGCATGGCCCGCCTGCGGTTTTAAGATCCGCTGGTTTGGCCTTAACTGTTTAGCCAACCTAACAATTCGTGCCGAGTCGGCGAACAGGCGGTTGCTTATGGAGAACTCCGTAGGAGACGGTCATTTCGGCTCACACCATCTTGATCGAGTTGACGATCTATGTGTGGGCCGGCCGCATCCAGCAAGTCTGGTCTCCCTTGGCGTTTGCACCGCAAGCGGCTAGACGGGACCAATGACCGCCGTCCTTGACCCAACGCCTACGCCTCCGGTGGAAATTCTGGCTGTGCTGTCGCTGCTCTGCCCGGAGGTCGTGCGCGACATCGAGCAGAACTGGAATGCACCGGTTTCCGATTACGCCCGCCATCTGTGGCGGCCGGTGGCAAGGCCTGCATCGGCCCCGGCGATCGCTGCCCGATCGATCCTGCGCGAAGTCTTGCATCAGCGCCTTGGTGTGATGATGCAGCCTGACGAGATCGGCAAGACCCTCGACGAGTTCGAGTACAGACCGGTGATTCAGTCCGGCCTGCACTGCCTGCTTCTGATGGACCGGATCACCTTCGATGCCCTCCTGCTTGCCTGGCTCGGCGCGGTCGAAAACGGGCTGTCGGCCTTCTTCGGCTTCATGGGAACGACGATGACCATGGAGACAATTGGCCGGGAGGGGCCGGGATGGCTCGATGTCGGCGACGACAAGGTCAACCTGTTTGGCATCGGGCGCCACAAACTGTGCCGCAAAAGCGCCTGCGTGGCCGGTCCCGTTTCCCTCAACAAGCGCGCGCTTGAGGCGGTGGGCGATGAAACGGATGCCAGCCGCTGGCTGGGCACACTGCTTGCCAGCCAGGACAAGGTGTTTGGAACCGCCGCCGATGCGCTGACAGCCCTCAACGAGGATCTGGTCGCCAATTGGGATCGTGCCGGCATGGCCCTGCCGGTTTTCATCGATGATCGGCTCGCCGCGGCTGCCATGGCACGGCATCTAGAACATGACGGCAGCCTTCTTTCCAGGCTGCTCATTGAACCCGCAAGACGCCAGCGTCTCGAACATGCCTTGCAAGAGGCCGCATCGAGCCCGTTTGGCAGATTCCTGCCCAATGCCACGGACTATTTCTGGGGCATCCGCGAGGAGCGCGTGCGCAAGCTCGTCCTCGAGAACGGGCACCTGATCGAGCCTGACAGGCCGCATGGTCTTTTAATCCCGTTCGAGCGGCTGCATCTCAAGCAGGGGCTGCTGGACGGCGTGCTGCTGCCGAACTTGTTCCTGACGTTCCTCGTCCTTGCCATATTGCCGCGCGTGCGGGTCGTGGGCGGCCTGAGACAGATTGGCTATGTAGCGCTTTTCCACTCGATCCTTCTGGCCGTGCTAGACGAAAACGCGCCGGAAGAGCGCGATCTGGCCGCTGAGCTGCAGGTTCGGGAAAATGCCTGGGGCATGCGGGTCATCGATGAAAAGATCTCGGTCCGGGAGCAGCTTGCCGGCCTGCCGGAAGGGGCGCTCTTCCCGGACCTGCTCCGACAATACCGTTTGCGGACATTTGCCGAGACGACCGACGACCTGAAACTGGTTCGCGAAAACGCCCGATGGCGCAAGATCGGCCGGGCAGAGATCAAGCCGACCTGAGCCTCACTTCAAGCCTTATTTCAGGTTGATTTTCTGGTGAGCAACCGCAAGCGACGGCGACTATCGGTGAGCCTCTGGCGTCTGGTCCGGCCGCTTTCCTTGACGCTGATGCGTTTTGGGATTTCGACGACGGCTTCCGCCTCGACAGTCATATGGCTTGCCTGAGAGCCGTCTGCAGTTCAAGGCCTGACCTGACATGGCCTCACCTGTCATTGCACGACACCGGCCTTGCGGAACCCGTCCACAGCGAGTTCGAAATCGGCAATGACTGCTCTATCATGCTTTCGGACGTTCGACACTGTCACGCCGAGCGGCCGCTCTGGGTCAAACTTTGCCGTTTAAGGCGGCGCCCCGGAACGGGCAACTTGCGCCATATCCGGACCTTGCCAGTGATGCCGTGAATGTTAAGTCTCGGCTCCGATGCGGACGTTCCGCCCGAGTTCAAAGACTGACCGCGACCGTTCTGTGGCCTTCGCATCGACAGCGCCAATAAGCTGCGTCCCACATCCTACTCCTTGCGTCCATGGAAGGGTCGTTGTGAACCAAGCCCTACTGCCCGGGCTTGTGGGAAAGCCGATCCAGCGCGTCTCGAAGCGCAGTGGCGGCATCGTCACGCTCGTCAGCGGACATCAGCTCCGGTTCAAGTTCCAGCCTGAAGTGCGGCAGCTCGGTTCGAACGGCGTGACAAGCGCCGGCTAGATTGGCCTTCAGATCGATGACGCGGTAGGTGGCGACGGGATAGGCGATCCCCTTGACCTGGACATGCCCCATCTCCTCACAGTCGATCGTGTTCTTCACTTGCGCAAACGTCTCGTAGGAAATGAGGACGGTCCCCGGTGGCGCCTCCTGTTCCAGGCGCGAGGCGAGATTCACGGCGCCGCCGATTATCGTGTAATCCATCCGGTCCTCGCTGCCGAAGTTACCGACAGTGCAGTAGTCGGTATGGATGCCGATGCGGCAGCGCAGCGGTGTCTCAATTCCAATGTCACGCCAGATTTCGGCAAGTTCGCTCATCCGCTTTTGCATGGTGAGAGCCATCTGCACACACGCCAGCGCGTCCTCCTTGACGCCGCGCGTCTCAGGGTCGCCGAAAAACATCAGGATCGCGTCGCCGACATATTTGTCGATCGTCGCGCCGTGATCCGAAGCAATTTTCGACATTTCCGTCAGATAGTGATTGAGGAGCTGGGTGAGATCCTCGGATTCCATTTTGTCAGTGGTCTCGGTAAAGCCGGCGATATCGGAGAAGCATATTGTCAGTTTCTTCCGCTGGCTGGCGATTCTAACGTCTTGGCGGCCGGCGAATATCGAGCTGTACACTTGCGGCGCCAGGTATTTGGCCAGCTTGTTGGAAAGCGCCTCGAGAGCCGTGGATTTCTCTGCGAGGTTCTCCTCTCGTTGCTTCAGCTCAGTGATGTCCGAATAGACCGCGACCGTGCCGCCGGCGGTGATCCGCCGCTCGCTTATCATGATCCATCGCCCGTCGCCTCGCCGCTGCACCCACGGTTCGCCTGGGTTGCGGTGCCGGGAGAGCCGCTCGGCGACCCATTCCTCGAGCCGCCCCTCGGCATCCTTGATGTAGCCGCGCTCAGCGGATCGGCGAATAATGTGCTCGAATGTCGTGCCGGGCATCAGTTCGATCGCAAGGTCGCTGTAGAGCAGTTCGCGGTAGCGGCTATTGCTGAGGACAAGCCGGTCCTCCCCGTCGTACAGCGCGAATCCCTCGGAGATACTCTCGATCGCATCGATGAGCCGTTGGCGCGCCTCAGCGACATCGCGCAGGTTCTTTTCCTCGACCTCGACTGCGGTGTCCCGGAAGAGCCTAAGCGCTTCGGCCATCCGGCCGATCTCGTCGCGGCCCGCGGCAGGCAGCGGCGCACGAAGATCGCCGCCGGCGATTGCGAACATGCTTTGGCTCACCTCTCCCAGACGGGCGAGAAGGCTACGGTCGACATAGAGCCAGACAACCAGAACGGAACTCAAGAGGGTGAGAAAGGCGGAGCCAAGGACAACTCCGGTACCGTAGCGCTGGACCGTCGCGGCTTCGAGACCGGACGCGGTGATCTCGCGGTCTGCC
This sequence comes from Mesorhizobium sp. M0778, assembly GCF_040320105.1. Classification (NCBI taxonomy): domain Bacteria; kingdom Pseudomonadati; phylum Pseudomonadota; class Alphaproteobacteria; order Hyphomicrobiales; family Phyllobacteriaceae; genus Mesorhizobium; species Mesorhizobium sp. M0778. The sequence goes on from NZ_JAMYPA010000003.1 coordinate 350,302, forward strand.
GCGGCGACCAGGCGATCGACGGCAGCGGTGAGACTGCGCGACAGCCGATTGTTTTCGGCCAGAAGCTTTTCGCCCTCTGCGAGCACTGCTAGCTCGTCCTTGCGCGCCTTCGGGATGCTGTTCCCGCCGTCGATCAATGCCTTGAACTCGCCGACCCGCTGTTGGAAACGGGTTCGCAGCCTCTCGTCGATCTCGGTGGAAACCGTGTCGAGAACGGCGAGCGACCGGCGCAGCGGAAACAGGATCAACGTCAGATCGTCTGGCGTTGGCGCGTCCGTCGTCTTGACCAGCACGTCATTGACCGCCGATATCTCCTGCTGCGCTTTCTGCTGCGGAATGTAGGCCGCAATTGCCTGGACCAGGTCGGCCGCCGCCGCCGCACCGCGATCCGGCGCGAGCGACGTGTCGGCTGTAACCGCCTGCCATTGCTGGAGCTTGGAATTCATCACGAGGATACCGGGCGCCACAAGACGCTGGCTTGCATTTGTCGTAGCCGACAAGCGGCGTAACAGTTCTTCTTTGCGCGCCACCACTGTGAGGCGGGCGACAACAAGGTCGTCGAGGGCGTTGAGGTTGCGCCGCAGACCAAGAACTGCAGCCTCGATCTCAGCCACCACCGCCGTGCTAAGCGTGGCACCTTTGAGTGCGGCAAGCAGTTCCTCGAGGCGCGTCATCTCGACCCCGACCGCGGCGGAAACCTCGCCGTGCTGAGCTTTGCTGGTCGAAGTAAGTACGGCGGGCGCAGAGGCGGCTACCCGCTCTGCCTGGCGCGACAGCTGGAGGGACGCGAGCGCCAACGGTACCCGATCCTTGGTGATGCGGTCGACGACCTCTCCTACCTGGAGGAAGGCATAGAGAGCGGCCGCTGTCGCGAGTACGGCGAAGGTGCTGATGCCGAAAAAAGCGAGCAACAGACGGCCACGTATGCCGAAGCGTTCAAGCATAACGGCGACACATAGCTCTGAACGGTCCAGCTAACTCGATCTCCATCAGCTGTCTCAAGCGGCGACGGCATCGGCGGTCCTTATTCGACCGGCACGTACTCTCCACCTCGCCAGACGTACCATACCCAGTTTTGGCTCGTGAGATCGCCCTTGTTGTCAAAGTCGATACGGCCCAACACAGTATCAAATTGATTGCCGCGCAGCGCCGCTATCACGGCTTGGAGCTCTAGTGAGCCGGCCTTGTCCACTGCCTGCGACCAGGCCTGGACGGCGGCGTAACTGAGCAGCGTGTAGCCTGCGGGCTCGAAGTTTTCAGCCCGGAACCGCTCGACGACCGAGGCGGCTTCGGGATTTCGGCGAGCGTCCGCGGGGAACGTGAAGAGGGTACCCTCAGCCGCGGGGCCGGCGATCAAAGCAAATTCCTCGGTCGCCATGCCATCGCCTGAGACTAGCTGAACCGTGTAGCCGCGGTCGCGCGCAGCGCGAACCATGAGTGCGACCTCGGCATGATATCCGCCGACATATGCCACGGCGATGTTCGCAGCCTCTAGCGCAGCGATCTCGGCCGAATAGTCGTTCTTCGCGGGTGTGTATTCCTCGTAGATCGCTTCGACTACGCCGCGCTTGTTCAGCTGTTTTCGAGTCTCGTCAGCAAGACCCTTTCCATAAGTGGTGCCGTCATGAAGGATCGCAATCTTGCTGTTGCTCCAATGCTCGGCCAGGTAGTTGCCGGCCACGATCCCCTGCGTGTCGTCGCGACCAATGACTCGAAAAACGTTGGCGCGGCCTTGTTCAGTCAACAGCGGATTGGTTGATCCTGGTGAAATCTGCAAAACGCCCGCCGCCTCGTACACCTTCGATGCTGGGATCGAGGCTCCAGAGCAGTAGTGCCCGACGACGAGCACCACACCATCACCCACCAGTTTCTGGGCTGCGGCGACCGCTTGCTCGGGATCACAGAAGTCGTCGGCCGTGATGAGCCTCATCTGCTGGCCGAGTACGCCACCCGTCGCATTGATGTCGGCCACGGCCATCTCGGCGCCACGCTGCGCCTGCTCGCCGAACCAGGCGAGCCGTCCCGTCATCGCAGATGAAACCCCAATCAGCACCTCCGCCCGCGCGGAGCTGAACGCGGCCGCGAGAACTAAGATCGCCATGGCGATGATGCGGTGCATGTGTGCACCCCCTTAACTGTAGCTTACGCCAATCCCGTCAGAGCCGACAGCCCCTTCGGCAAGCGCGGCTGTCTCGGCGGCGTTCGCGGATCCGACAACTATTGCGCCTTCAACAATGCCTGCCCGCAGCGCTCTGCCACCGGACCCACACTGATCGCTCGATGCCCATTTGCGCTGCCGCTTGCCGGTCGACGACTATCGGTGCATCCTTGCGAATAGCCTGGCCGTGAAGTGCGTGGCGAGGTCACGCCGGGACGGCCTCTAGTGAGGTCTTGTTCGATGGACTGCTCGGGCTGCGGTTTCGAGGTTGAGGGCGGTTACGCCTTCTGTCCGAGGTGTGGCAGGCGCCAGCCCGTGCCATGCGCCAGTTGCGGCTACCCCTGCGCACCTGATTTCGAGTTTTGTCCGAAATGTGGGGCAAACGTCGGTGCGCCCGCAAAAGTCGTCGAACGGCCTGCTCCGACACCAAGCCGGACCATTGTGCCGCCTTCTCGAACTCCATCGATGCTTCCGGACATCGAAAGCGAAGAAGGGCTGCATCCCTTCTCTGACGCCGATCGCCGGACGGTAACGGTCCTGTTCGCCGACCTTTGCGGCTTCACGACGCTCAGCGAGCAGCTCGACCCCGAGGTCATGCAAGCGCTGCAGAACAAACTGTTCAAGGAATTGACGGCGGCCGTGCGAAACTTTGGTGGTTTCGTCGACAAATTCATCGGCGATGCACTGCTCGCGTTGTTCGGTGCGCCGGTCGCGCATGAGGACGATCCCGAACGTGCGCTTCGCGCCGCTCTCGACATGATCGCCCGGACGGCGCGGCTCGGCGAAAGCACCCCCCACTCCGGCTCGCCTCTGTTGCTCCACATCGGCATAAACACTGGTCCGGTCGTTACTGGCGGATTGGGCATCGGCACCGCCAAATCCTATTCGGTGACCGGCGACACAGTGAATACGGCGCAACGCCTGCAATCGCTGGCCGCACCGGGTGAGGTGCTGGTAGGCGAGCTCACTCACAGACTGACCCGGCATGCCTTCTCTTACGAGTCGCTGGGTGATGTCGTGTTTCGCGGCAAGGCTGGCAGTGTGCTCGTCCATCGACTGGATGCACCGCTTGCGACGCCGCGTGCAGCGCGTGGGCTCGAGGCGCTCGGCCTCAGTGCGCCGATAATAGGTCGTGGTGCGGAGCTCAGTAGAATGATGGCGAGCCTTGACCAGGCGTGCAGCGGCTCGGCCCAACTCGTCCGCCTCGTCGGAGAAGCCGGTATCGGGAAATCGCGGCTGGTGAAGGAGTTCGTCGCCCGCGTCGGCGACGAGGATCGTTTTCGCAACGTCGCCGTGCGGCTGGCCACGTGCTCACCGCTGGGCGAACAATCATTTGGCGCCTTGGGCGCAGTGGTGCGCAGCGCTGCCGGGATGATGCAAAACGACAATGGGGACGAAATGCGGGGGAAGCTCGCAGGCTTGCTTACCGATCTCGGCCTGCAGGGCGAGGAGGCGAAGCGGCTGATGCCTTTGCTCTACCATGTGCTCGGCCTTGGCGACCCCGATGCCACCTTGCAGCATGTCGAACCCGAGCAGCTGCGGCGGCAAATTCTCTACGCAGTCCGCACAATCATCGAACGGCGGCTTGCGTTGTCGCCGCTGTTGATTGTCGTCGAAGACCTGCACTGGGCCGACGCCGTGTCGCTTGAGGCACTACGTTTCGTGATGGACAGGTTGGAGCGCACGCGGTTGATGTTGCTGGTCACGCATCGTCCGGCGCCGGATAACGACCAGCTCGACTCAAGTCGGGTCAGTCACACAGCGCTCAGGCTTCCGCCGCTCAGCAGTGATGACGGACGCAGCCTGCTGGCGGCGCTTTTCGGCGAGAGCTGGGTAAACTCCGCAGGAGGGCTTCTCGACCAGATTCTCGAGCGCGCGGGCGGCAACCCCCTTTTTTTAGAGGAGATCGTTCGCGGCCTTATCGATCGCGGTGTACTGATGCGAGAGGGCCAGCGATGGCGGACTGTGGCAGGCGAAGTCGCAACCGGCATCCCCGCCACTATCCAGGCAATGTTGCTTGCCCGCGTCGACCGGCTGCCCCAAGAGGTGCGCCGGTTGGCCCAGGAGGCCGCGGTAATCGGCCCGCGCTTCGATGCCACACTTCTGAAAACTGTGACAACCGACCCCGGCCGGCTCGAAGCCGGCTGCGAACTGCTTTGCGATGCGGAAATCATCGAGGAAGTTGCCGGATCAGGCTCGGTCTCGTCGCAAAGCTACCGCTTTACGCAAACATTGCTGCAGGACGTGATCTACCAGAATCTACTCCTGCAACGGCGGACCGACATCCACGGGCGGGTCGGAGCTGCCTTGGAGCAACTGTGCGGCGACAAGCCGGAGCGGCTCGAGGATTTGACCGTGCTCGGTCATCATTTCGCACAGAGCGCCGAGCGGGAGAAGGGCGCGCATTACCTGCAGGCGGCGGGCGATCGCGCTCGCATGATATACGCCAACGACGACGCCCTTCGTTTCTACGAGCGAGCACTGACTGCGTTGGGCGCGATCGGGCAAACACCGCTCAAACTGGCAATTGCAGAGCGCATTGCCGATTTGAGCGGCCCGGCAGGCCGCCGCGAGATCGCGCACCACCATTACGAAACGGTGTTGCAGGTATACCGCGAGTCGGCCAATCGCGTCGCGTCGGCGCGAGTTTTACGCAAGATCGGTCGGCTGCTCTGGGACGTCGGCAAGCGGGACGACGCAGAATCCCGCTATGCTGAAGCGGCAGCGCTCCTCGATGGAGCGGATGCCCCGATCGAGCAGGCGCATCTCTGGCAAGAACGTGGCCGACAGGCGTTCCGTAGCGGAGATCACGCTCTCGCGGCAAAATGGGCAGACGCGGCGCTGGATTGCGTACGCACTCTGACAACGGAGCATGTCTCCGAGGTAGGGCGTGATGCCACCCTTGTGACCGCCGAGGCACTCAATACCAAGGCTGTTGCGCTGGCTCGCCTTGGGCGAAACCGTGAGGCCGTGCGTCAGGTTGAGCATAGCATTGAATTGGCCGAAGCCGCCGGTCTACTGGGCGCGGCCTGCCGCGGCTACACCAATCTCGGCGTGCTTTACACGACCATCGATCCGGCGCACGCGATGGAGGTCTGTCGGCGCGGTCTTGAAGTGGCGCGCCATATTGGTGATTTGGGTTTCCAGGCGCGCCTCCTCGCCAATCTGGCGGTCGCTTGTTGTACTTTCACGGATCGCTGTCCAACGGAGGGCGTACCTGCTGCCGAGAAGGCCATCGAGATCGACCGGGCGCTCGACCAGCGCGAGCACCTGCCGGTGCCGTTGATCGTGCTTGGGCAGATCCACCAGTGCAACGGGCGTCCGGAGCTGGCGGTTGGCTTGTTCCACGAAGCACTGGACGTAGCCCGCGAAACGGGCGAACCCCAACTGCTGTTTCCGTGCTATGATGGTCTTGCAACGCTTAATCTCGACCTCGACAATCTGGCCGAGGCCGAACGCTACTTTTCCCTGGCGCAGGGTATATGCGCCCAGCACGGGCTCGACCCGGAAGCGCTTGTGGTGCTGCCTTTTCTCGACTAGCCGGGGTTGGAGGTGGAAAATGTCCGCGCGTAGTGACTTGGTACCGCTTCAACCGGGCGACCGTGCGCCGAACTTGATACTCGACGCCATTACCCAGGAAGGCAAGATCGCGCTTGACGACTTTCGCGGCCAAAAGCCGGTGCTGGTCGGCCTGTTTCGAGGTCTGCATTGTGCGTTTTGCCGGCGCCATATCGCCGCCCAGGCGCGGCTTGATCCGGAGCTGCGCGAAAAGGGCGTGGAGAGCCTGACGGTGGTCAACACGCCAATCGAACGGGCGCGTCTCTATTTCCGCTACCATCCGATGCCGAATCTGCTTGCGGCCTCCGACCCTGAACGCGCTTCACATCGTGCTTTTGGACTGCCCAATCTCGAATTCACCCAAAACGAGACGAACTGGCCGTACAAGGTCTCGATGGCAGCGGCAAAGGATATGCGGGTCGATATACCAGGCGAGTTGCCCGGTCCTATGGACCCCATTGCGGCCAGCGAAATCCTTAATAAGAGGGACCATTACGAACTGACCGAAGCCGACGAGCAGATGATGGCAACGGGACACGGACAACTGGTCGGTCAGTTCCTACTGGATCGGCAGGGGATCGTCCGCTGGAGCTTCACGGAGGTTCCAGAGGGCGGGCGATACATGTTTGGGGCGCCAAGCCCGCAGGAGCTGATGTCAGCCGTGTCCCAAGTGGCCCAATAGACTTGCGAACGAGGTAAACGGGCGCGGCACTGAACAAAAAGCGGAACCAATTTGTTACAAATCTAACATTGGCCTCGACGAGCCAGAATGTACGGTCCTGGCAATGCTTTCTGTCGCCTCTGGACTAGCGATGTCCTCTGTGGATGGCTCCTGTATCGTGGGGTGGCTGCGACAGCACCCCTTCCAACCGTCAGAACGCTGTCGTAAACAACAACAATCTCGAAAGAGCGCGCAGCTGCGGAGCGTCTCGTCGATTGTATCTTGCGCATTGTGAGCGGGAATGATGACACTGACAAGCTCACCGTTCATTCGAGCACGGCCTCGATACGGGCAACAAAGTAATCGAGCGAGCGATCCCCGCGAATCTCGATCCGCGGAAGGTCGATGGGATCGCAATCGAGGTCCGCCGGCCCGTGTCTGCCGCCGAAGCCGATCCGATAGCCGCACTCCTTGGCCAGCCTGCCAAGCCGTCGGTCGGTGACCGAGAAGGGTGCCGCGAACGCCGTGGTTGGCCGACCGGTCCACCGTTCGATGAACATACGAGAGCGCAGGAGTTCGGCGGCCAAGTCAGAGCTCGACAGACCATCGATCGCGCGATGCGTCGCCAGATGGCTTCCGAAGAACGCACCTTCGCCGGCGAGGCGTCGCACTGTCCTGGCGTCCATAAGCTGCGTCGGCGGGCCACTGTAGGCGTCCCACTGTGCACTTTCACCCACCAGGTCCGTCACCAGGAACACTTCCGCGGTCAGGTCGTTCGCGCGCAAGGTCGGCCAGGCATGGTCGGCAAAGTTCTGGAAGCCGTCATCGAAGGTGATGAGCACTGGGCGGCCAACGAAAGGCTGACGGTTGGCGATGAACCATTCCAGCTGCTCGGACCTAATCGCGTGAAAGCCATTGGCGCGCAGCCATGCCATCTGGCTGGCGAATGCGGCGGGCGTGAGCCGAAAACGGGCGAGCGCGGCTGGACCTTCATCGGAGACGCTGTGATACATGAGGACAGGGATACGCTGTCGCCGCTCGCTACGTGCGACGTCGCGGCGCAAGGCCCGCGCCCCGCCCCAGACGATTTTCCGCGCGACCCCGATTTCGACGGGCGCGCGGATTGGCACGTGATCAATCATCGGTTCCGTCGCCACGTCGCCTGGTGACAGGCGGCGGAAGCGGTCTATGCGGTAGAGCTCGGTCTGGATCGATTGCTCGAGGACGAGGCCGTCGGTCGCTGCCAGCGTCTCTGAGATCGCTTGTGCACCGAATGTGTTCCAGTCGAAGCCCGTCCTTTCGATATTGTCACGTAGCACGAACGCGTGTGCGCTGATGAAACTGCCGCCAGGCGCCAACGCCTCAACGAGTTTTTTGGCGATGCGCCGCAACTCGGCGAGATCATCCAGGTAGTAGAGCACTTCCGAACAGACGATCAGATCCATCTCACCCGGCAGCGTGTCGGCGGAGAAATCCAGTACGCCGAACTCAACGTTCGGCTGATCGCCGCATCGCGCGCGCGCCCGCCCGATGGCTACGGCGGAGATGTCGGTTGCGGTCAAATGGCCCACCCGCGGCGCCAGCTGACGCGTGAAGTGGCCCTCCGCGCAGCCCAGCTCAAGCGCCCGTCCGATGGGACCGACAGGCAAAATTTCGAGCTGCCGCTCATATTTTTCCTGCTCATAGGGCGAGCCGTAGTTCCAGGGATCCTCGGTCGCGAAATGGCGATTCCAGAAAGACGTGCGATCATTGTCGTGCCCATCCGCGGCCCGTGCACGGCGCGGCGCTGCAAGAGGCTCTTTAGTTTCGGCGCTCGACCCAACCAGCGCCTGCGCTTCCGCGGCCAATCCCGCGAGTTTGCCGAAATGGCTGTCCCGATCAGACCGGCGTCCCGCTATGGACAACAATGCCTCGGCTGCAAACATGTCTGACTTGTCGGCACCGACGCCCTTTTGCGGTGCATGTACAGGTGATCGCCTCGCAAGCGGCGCGGCACTGTGCATAAGCCGCTCAGGGGGCACGAAATTCAGGATCAACTCAGTCCAATGACGCCTTGTCACTTTCCCGAGTACGCCGAACTGTACGAAAGCCTCGATCTGGCCATCCATCATCAGATAAGCATAAATTTGATCGATTCCTTCCGGAAGCTCGATCGAGGTCGGATTTCGAGCGTCGACGCGAATGCCGAGTGTCCGCGCCAGTTTGCGCGGCGCGGCAAGATCGTCGAAGTCGAGAAGCATTTGCTCGAGGTGATACTGGACGCGGCGACCCGCTACGGGATCGTCCCAGACCTTGCCGAGTTCGATGATCAATTCGGTGAGGGAGCCGCCGAACCTGTCCCACTTGGCAGCCAATTGCGCTGGCACCGATAGGCTTCCTACCATAAGGCCATCGAAGACCACCTTGGCGATCTCACGCGCCCACTTACGTCCTGGCGGGAGCGCGCGCAGGGACTGCGGGTTGATCGAGCGCGAGCCGCAGCCGCAATCCGATGCGGCGTTCCACAACGCGAACCACGCGAGTGCTTCGGAAGCGGTGCGGCCGTTCGCCTCGATTGCTCCATTGGCGTGACCCGATGCTGGGTGTTTGACCCTGGGATCAGCAGAAAAACCGCGGGCGATCACGATTTCCGCATCTGCCAGCATCTGCGTCGAATTGCGGCTGAGCGAGTTGGGGCTGACCCGATGGAAAGCGAGCGGCGCGTCGACCATCACCCAATTTTTGCCTAGACGTGCGAGGCGCTGCCACAGATCCCAGTCCTCGCAGGTGCGCAGCGACACATCGAAACCGGCCAACTCGACAATTGTCTCCCGGTCGACCAGCAGCGCGTGAATGGCGATGGCACACCGGCGGGCGAATGTCTCGAAGGGCTGGATCGCAACCTCCGTTGCGATGCTCGACGGGGTGAGTTCGCCATCGGGCATCACGCGCCGAGAACCGCAATAGGCGGCGACCGCATCGGGCGCTGCTTCAAGTGCGGCCAGCATTTTCGCAAGGAAGCTGGCATCCACCCAATCGTCCGCATCCAAAAACATGAGCCAGTGGCCGCGCGCTGTCGAAATCCCGCTATTGCGCGCGCCGGCGGCGCTGTACGCGCAAGAGCTTAACGTCCGAAATCGGGCATCGTGCTCCACATAACCGGCGATGATCGCGGGGGTGCGGTCCGTGGAGGCGTCGTCGACGATGATCGCCTCCCAGTCCATTATTTCCTGATCGAGAAGGCAATCGAGTGCGCGCGCCAGCGTTACCTCCGCGTTGTGCGCAGGAACCACGATTGAAACCAAGGGATTAGGCGCCACGCCGTCTTACTCGCGCCCGGTTCGAAGGTAGAACAAGATGCGTCGATCTTTCTCGGCATAGGCCGTCACAATCGACGCCGATCAGTCCATCGACCCATCGTCTACCACGACTATATCCAGTATCTGGTAGGTCTGCCGGCGGATGCCGACAAGCGTTGCGCCGACGGTTTGCTCGGCATTGAGCATCGGTACCACACCGCCTTGCGGTAGCATTGTCCTGGATCATCGAGCTTTCGTTTTCTTCGGCAAGAGTCGGCGAATGTCAAAACCGGATGACGGCATCGGCTGGCAGCACTGCCCTGTCAAGATCGGGGCGAATTAGAGGCAGGCGAAAAAGACTTGAAGACAGGCCGAATGGCAAGCGCGCATGCCCGACGGCTTAGACTGAGGCCGATGCGCCGCGGCATTTCCTTTCCCGCATTTCATCTGCAAAAAGATGATCGCGGGCGAGACGCGAGCGTAAGCTGATCCGGATCGAGCCGCATGTCCAAATCTACCCGAATGGGGACGCACGAAACGACTTAAGCCGAGAAGATTCCGGCTTGCGGGTCGGCTATTTTGCTGACATGTTTATCAGTTGCTAAATTAGCGCTGTGACAATGTTCAAAAGAAGGGGCATGGGATGGCCAAGGAATCTTCGAGTACCGCTTCTTCGGCAAATAAAGCGGACGCAAATCTGATAAGTAATGCAGACGGAAACGGGCTGACCTTCGTGGCGGGCCAGGCTCGCGAGAGCGGGGCCCCCGGCGACGCTGTAGGTGTCGACAAGATACGTGATCTGCTGTTCGGCAACCAGATGCAGGACTATGACCGCCGCTTTTCCAAGCTTGAAGAACGGGTCTTGCAGCGCTTCAAGGATGTCGAATCCGAGGCCAAGCGCAATCTTGAAATGTACGAGTCAAATGCAAAGAAGCAGGTCGACTCGCTTGCCGCGCAATTGCGGAACGAAAAAGACGCGCGAGCCGACGCCGACAAGGAGATTGACCGGAATCTTCGCGAGCAAAATCAGGCGCTTGAAAAGCAGGTGCGCGCGTTGTCGGATCAGTTGAGCGAGCTTGAGCGCGAAGTTGCGGACCGGATAAATCGAAACGACCATTTGCTGCGTGAGGAAATCAAGCAAAAGAATGAAAGCATTCAGATGCTGATGGAGAAAATGTTTTCCGATCTCGGCAATGTCAAGACCGACCGAAATCTTTTGGCTGGCCTGTTTGTCGAGGTTGCAAAATGTCTAAATCAGGATCCCGTCGGCAGCAAGAGCAACTCGGAGCGTACCTGGAAAGTGAGTTGATCGGAACTTGACGTCGACCGTCGACCCAATCAGCCTTCCTCAAAGAGCAGCTTCGAACGATACAGAGATTGATCGCGAGGCTCTGGCTCGCCTTTTGATCGAAATTGCCCGGAACGTTGATCCGGACTATCGTGCGCGTCTCGACGGAATCCCAACCGCCGATCCTCGCATGGAAACGCTTCGCCAGTTGCTGGTCGGTCGCGAAATTTCGGAGCTTTCACGAGTTACGCACCTGCTCGACGAACCCGAGCAGCTTGCGGCTGCACTGGGGAGCGTTCTCCCCAGTGCAGCCGCACGTGCGCTTCATGCGCAACTCGGAGAGGCCCTTGCGCCGGCTGTCGAGAGGGCTGTGCAACGGTCCATCCAGAAAAGCCCGCGCACGCTGACGGATATATTATACCCGGTGTTTCTGCCGGCTATTCGCAAGTCGATCGGCGAAAAGATCGACCAAACCTTTCAGTCGCTGAATGAAACTTTAAGACATATATTTACTTGGCATGGGCTCAAGTGGAGATTTGAAGCTTGGAGAACGGGGGCAAGCTTCTCAGAAGTTGTTCTCAGGCATTCTCTTGTCTATCGTGTAGAACACGCCTTTCTCATTCACCGCAATTCCGGGCTTTTGATCAAGCATGTAACTGCCGAAAACGCAACCAGCGAAGATCCTCAACTGATCTCTTCGATGCTTAGTGCAATTCAGGATTTTGTAAAAGACTCATTTAACGAGAAAGAACAGAGCGGCCTGGACACTATTCGTTTCGGGGAGCTTCGTCTCTGGTCGGAAGTTGGACCGTTTGCGACCCTGGTTGCGGTGATCCGGGGAAATCCGCCGGAGGAATTACATGAAATAATTCGCGATGTATTGCTTCGCATCCATGATGAATACTCACAGGCTCTAGAGCAGTTTGACGGCGACAGTTCGCAGTTGGCCGGCGTAGAGACGCAGTTGCAGACCTGCGTTGAACTGAAGCAGGAGGAATCAAACCAGGGATTTCCGTGGCTGGTAGTGGCTGCAGTCCTGCTGGTTTTGATTCCCGCAGGCGGTTGGTTCTTTCTTTCCTGGCAATCCGGGCAACGCTGGCAGGCGTATGTGTCGCGCCTGGGGACCCAGCCGGGCATCATCGTTGCCGAACAAAAGGTGCGCGATGGCCAATTCTATATTGCCGGCCTGAGAGACCCGCTTGCCGCCGACCCGCAGTCGCTGTTGGCCGGAACGCAGGTCGATCCAACCCGCGTTCATTCACGCTGGCAATTCTATCAGAGTCTTGATCCGGAGTTCGTGTTGAAGCGGCTAACGGCGTCGCTGGTTCCGCCGGATTCAGTACGACTTTCGATCGTCGATCATCGCATCGTTGCCGAGGGTGAGGCTCCCGACACCTGGATAGATCGCGCACGCGCAGCGGCCCGACAGCTTTCGGCAGGCGGACCGGAATTCGACATCTCCAGAGTTCGTGATGTGAGCCCCGAAGCACGCGCGGCGGAGCACTGGCAGACTTATGTGTCGCGACTGGAGGCCCAACCGGGAATCATCGTCGTCCAACAAACGGCGAGGGGCGGACATTTCTATATTTCCGGCCTGAGAGACCCGCTTGCCGCCGACCCGCAGGCTCTGCTGTCCGGAACGGAGGTCGATCCCGCCCGCGTTCATTCGCAGTGGCAATTCTATCAGAGCCTTGATCCGAAGTTCGTCCTGAAGCGGCTGATGGTGTCGCTGACCCCGCCGAAATCAGTTCGGCTTTCGATCGTCGAGGACCGCATCGTTGCCGAGGGTGAGGCTCCCGACACCTGGATAGATCGGGCGCGCGCAGCGGCCCGACAGCTTTCGGCAGGCGGACCGGAATTCGACATCTCCAAGGTTCGTGATGTGAGCCCCGAAGCACGCGCGGCGGAGCACTGGCAGACTTATGTGTCGCGACTGGAGGCCCAAGCGGGAATCATCGTCGCCCAACAAACGGCGAGGGGCGGACATTTCTATATTTCCGGCCTGAGAGACCCGCAGGCCGCCAACCCGCAGGCTCTGCTGTCCGGAACAGGGGTCGATCCTGCTCGCGTTCATTCACAGTGGCAATTCTATCAAAGCCTTGATCCGAAGTTCGTGCTGAAGCGGCTGATGGCGTCGCTGGCTCCGCCGAAATCGGTTCGGCTTATGATCATCAAGGATCGCATTGTTGCCCAGGGTGAGGCTCCTGCCGCATGGATAGATCGGGCGCGGGTCGCCGCCCAACAGCTGTCCGCGGACGGACTCTCTCTAGAAATCTCCGAGCTGCGTGAGTTGACCCCTCCGCAACTCACTCATTCGAGGGAGGCTATTCAAGCGGTCAACATTTTCTTCGATTCTGGCAAGGCTGTACCGGGACCAGAGCAACTGCCGGTTCTCGACAATTTGGCGAATCAGTTGAAGCAATTGGCCAAGGACGCCCGCAACGCAGGCGTGACAGCACAGTTCATGTTGACCGGCCATTCGGACGAGACGGGCCGTGAAACGGCCAAATTGTCGATCAGCGCCGCGCGCGCGGAAACAGTTCGTGCGCTTCTCAAGAAGCGCGGCGTCGATCCGGAGTTGCTCTTGGTTCGCGGCGCGGGCACCTTTGAGCCAGCGGAGATTGAAAATAGCCGAACGGGGAACTCCGCCAACCGCAGAGTTTCGGTTACGGTAAACTTCCACTAGGGCGGAGCCCAGGAAATTGCAAAAGAAGATCTGCATGTTGGGCGGGTTCGCTGTCGGAAAGACGAGTCTGGTTCGCAGGTTTGTGCAAAGCATCTTTTCAGAAACCTACTTGACCACGGTGGGAGTGAAAATCGACAAGAAGAGTGTCGCATTCCCGGACAAAACCGTGGATCTGATTTTGTGGGATTTGGCCGGCGAAGACGATATCGGCTCATTCCGCGTCAGCTATGTGCGAGGTGCGAGCGGGCTCGTGCTTGTCGTCGATGGAACCCGCGCCGCCACTCTCGCCGTGGCGCTCACGTTGCGCGAGCGGGCCGAGGCTGAATTCGGCGCTATGCCGTTTGTATTGCTGCTCAACAAATCCGATCTGGCCGATCGGTGGGCAATATCGGATAGTGAAATTAACGAACTGAGGCAACTTGGATGGCAAATCTATCTAACAAGTGCGCTTTCGGGTGAACATGTTGATGATGCGTTTCGTCAGCTTGCTTCGATGGTCGCAAAATAGACCATGCATGAATTGCCAAGAGAAGTCAGAAGCTGGATTTACGATTTCTTCTACAACGAGCGCTCCGTCGCATATCTGAAAATCGACGCCCAGCTTTGCATAGCTGCGAAGGGCGGCAACGTTAAACATTACGGACTCTCATCAGTTCGCATAGGTAAGCCTGTTGCCGAGCAGCTTGAATTCATGGAAGGTTTGCTGCCCTGCCCGGAGCTTCCATATCATATGGCCATGGTCGAACTGCCCAGCGGGCGTGTCGCGGACCTCCATCTTTTTGCTGACAATGCCTGCGTGTGGCTGCTCTTTCTTGACGCCACTGCCGAACGCGACAATAGGCAGCGACTTCAACAGAAGGCTTATGAAATGACGCTCCTGCAAGAGAGGGAGCGTCAACTCAACGAGAAATTACAATCGATGAACGAGGCGTTGAGGGCGAGCCAAGAGGGATTGTCGCGTGAATACCAGCGCGCCGAAGCCCTGCTCCTCAACATTCTTCCGGCGTCTATCGCGGAGCGGCTAAAAGCGCACGAAGAAATTGCAGACAACTACGCAGAGGTGAGTGTGCTTTTTGCCGACATCGTCGGTTTTACGGAAAGAGCGCGGAACGTCGGAGCCGTGACGACGCTCGCTATTTTAAATTACTTCTTCAAGGCGGCGGATCTGCTCTCGGAGCGATACGGCTGCGAAAAGATCAAGACAATCGGCGATTGTGTGATGGTGGTCGCTGGCCTGCCCGCCGCGCGATCCGATCATGCGGAAGCCCTTGCGCACTATGCACTTGAACTGCGGAAGGCGGTTAAGCTCGAACGCTTCGCAGGAGAACCGATAAGACTCAGAATTGGAATTCACTCAGGACCAATCGTGGCGGGCGTCATAGGCACAAGGCGGTTTGCCTATGACCTATGGGGCGACACCGTTAATCTCGCCGCACGTATCCAAACGTCCGCGGAGCCCGATGAAATCCGTATTTCGGATGCAACTCACAAACTGCTTGGACCAAATTTTGCTTGCGACCCACTCGCGGAAACGGAATTGCGTGGTACAGGTCGTGTGCGAATGTGGCGGCTCCCGGGGGAAATCGGATCCTGATATCTGACGTCGCCATCGTTCTTCCCTGCACGGTCATGCGCCCAGTTTCCATCACATAGCCTCGGTCGGCGATGCCCACCGCGGCATACGCGTTCTGGCCTGGGGGATCCTGGTGCCGGGTCTTTTACGCCCAGCATCACGGATGCGCAGTTCATATAACGGCTGGAGGCTGGGCCTAGGTCGGAATGCCCTCCCCCGGCGGCTAAGTAGACACCGCGAAGTACCCGGCGTAACGGTCTGGGTCGAAACGATGACGTCTTGCACCGCAACATCGGTTTCTTCAAGGTAGGGCAACAACGGACATAGATGTCGTTGCTAGCCGATCTGACCGGAAGGTTAACAGCACGATGCCACGCATCATTCGACGATTGGGGGCCAGGAACCTGGCGCGCCTGGCACGGCGTCTCGGAGACCTGACTGCGATGTTTGCCCTGATTGCCAGGCCGCTCGTCTTTGGGATCGCCCTTTTGTTGACAGGTCAGGCACAGGCGCAGGCGCCGGCGACCGCCCCGCCTGAAAGGGTCAAACAGCTGCTCGAGCTTCTCGACGATCCATCAGTGAAGGCCTGGGTGGCCGAACAGCGAAATCAGGACGCCGGGTCAACGGGAGCGCCTGCCGAGACAGGAGCTTCGCCGACCGACGCATCGTCCGGCGCCGTGGCCGCACCCGGCCAGATGAATACGATGGCATCCTCGACGCTTGATGGGATCAGGCATCATATCGAAAGAATCGTGCGAACTTTGCCCTTGCTGCCAGGCCAGTTCGCGCGCGTTCGGGCAGAGACGATGGAGGATATGTCCAGCAAGGGGTCAGCCGCCGTATTTGTGCTGATTGCGATGTTCATCGCTGCCGGCCTGGCACTCACTTGGGCAACGTTCAAGTTCACCCGTCCATTTCGTCTTTGGATTATCGCGCAACCGAAGGATACGCCGATTGGGCGAGCCAAGAAGATTGGTGGTCGCATGCTTTATTCCAGCATGCTGATCGTCTCTTTCGCACTGGGCAGCGCCGGCGCGTTCATGTTGTTCGACTGGCCAATGCTTATCCGCGAGATTGTACTGACATTTCTGATGGCGGCAGTCGTTACATGGGGTGTGCGCATGTACGTCATGGCCATGCTCGTCCCTTCCTTCATGAATGTCGAGAATGCCGTCGAGGTTCGTGCTTTGCCGATCACCAACGAAGCGGCTGACCATTGGTCCTATTGGCTACCCCGGATCGTCGGCGTCTTCGCCTTCTTCGGCGCCGCGTTTATCCTCTTGCCAGGTCTCGGCATCGATCAGGACGGAATGATGGTCCTGTCACTGGGCGCCGACTTCGTGCTGCTGGTGCTCCTGCTGCTCGCGGTTTGGCGTCGGCCAAGAACGCAGCGAGACGGTGCGCGCCACATCGGTCACACGGAAGCGACATGGCTATTGACTGCTTATTTCGTCGTCCTGTTCCTGCAGCGCATCGCCGGCCTTTATACATACTTCTGGTTTACCTTCGCCGCATTCTTCCTGCCTTTTGCAATCGTGATGACGCAGCGCGGGGTTAATTTCGTTCTGCGACCAGGTTCGGAAGATGTCGGCCGGCCTACGATCCCGGCGGTGACGATCGCTGTCATCGATCGCGCAATCCGAATGATTTTCATCTTGGCGGCGGCTTACTTTCTCGCACGTGTCTGGGGTCTGGACATGCAATCCATGCGGGACAGCGATACGACGACGACGTTCATATTGCGCGGCTTGGTCAATGTCGTGGTCATTGCCCTAGCAGCCGATTTCGGCTGGTCGATCATCAAAGCTTTGATCGAACGAAAGCTGGGCATCGAAACACCGCACCCTGTGATCAGCGACGAGGATGTCCCGGTCCTCGATCCGCAGCAGGCGCGGCTGCACACGCTCTTGCCGATCCTCCAGAACATTCTGCTCGCATCGATCATCGTGATGGCGGTGCTTATGATGCTCGCCTCGCTGGGTATCCAGATCGGCCCGCTGATCGCCGGCGCTGGCGTCGTCGGCGTCGCCGTGGGCTTTGGGGCACAAACCATCGTCAAGGACGTCATTTCAGGCGTGTTTTTCCTGCTCGATGATGCGTTCCGTGTCGGCGAATACATTTCATCGGGCAATTACAAGGGTACTGTGGAAAGCTTTTCGCTGCGCTCGGTGAAGCTGCGCCACCATCGTGGTCCGCTGTTCACGATACCTTTCGGTGAACTCGGGGCAGTCCAGAACCAGAGTCGTGACTGGGTTATCGACAAATTCAACATCACCGTTGGTTATGACACCGATATCGACTTCGCTCGCAAGCTGATCAAGCGGATCGGCCTCGAACTGGCGGAAGATCCCGAGTTCAAACACTGGGTGCTCGACCCGATCAAGATGCAGGGCGTACAGGAGTTCGGCGAATACGGCATCGTATTGAGGGTCAAGGCCACAACCAAACCGGGAGGCGCCTTCGGTATGAAACGCAAATTCTATGTACGCCTCCGCCAAGTCTTCAAAGAGCAGGGCATCGAACTCCCATTTCCGACCGTCCAGGTCCAGGGGCTACAGAACCCACATGGGGCAGAGAATGCGCCGTTGGAGATCACACCCGAGTTGAAAATGGCCGTTGCGCAGTCGCACACTATTCGGCGCAGAAAAAAAGCCAGCACACCGGAGTAGGAAAGCTGTGACACCTGCCGGTCACAGCGTCGCTTTCCGCGCATCGCCCGTGGCAGGGATACTCTTCTATCTTCAACCGTTAAGACGAAAAAGACGGTCACGAGGCAGTCTACAACCAGAGTCCGTCCCGAGATTTACATCGGGCTGCGTAAGTTGATACAGCGGTACGTTCGAGACAGCGCCATCGGCTACCTGCCGCGCGTCAGTCACGCGATAAGGACCGTCCCGCGAGAAGCGGCGCGTACGCGGCGAGCCTGCGGGATACGAACTCGGTGAAGAGCCGCACGCGCTTCGTCTTGCGTGTCTCCCCCTGTGTGAGAAGCCAGAGCGTTCCGTACATGTGCAGGTCGGTGCCCGGCACCCTCACCAGTAGGGGGTCGGCATCTCCGACGAAGCACGGCAGTGTCGTCATCCCGAGCCCTTGCCGTACTGCAACGATCTGCGCCTCGCCGTCCGTGGTCCTGAACGGAACCCCCGTGGTACGAACCTCACCCTCGCTGGCCCAATCCGGGATGCCATGAATGCTTATGACGATCCACCGGATGGGATCAGGCGCGCCCGCACGCCACGCGGCTAGTCGATCGCGAGACATGTAGACGCCGCCGAACAGCTCCGGTCCCTTCAGGCCGTGAAGATTGAGCGGCAGGGTTTTGCGGTCGTAGACGACGCGGATCGCGACGTCGGCCTCCCGGTTGGTCAGATTTGCCAGCTCGCCGGACGACAAGATTTCCATCTCGATGTCCGGATGCAGACGCGCGAAATCGGCGAAATCCGGCATGAGCAGGTGTGTCGCGAGGGGCGGTGCCAGCGTCACCCGCAGAAGCCCGCGCACGCTCTGGTCGCGCCCGAAGACGCGCGTCTCCAGCAGGTGCGACGACACTTCCATCTGGTCCGCGAACTCGAGGACCTCCTCGCCCGCAGCCGTCAGGCGGTAGCCCGAAGGCAGCTTTTCGAACATGTGCACCCCGAGGCGTTCCTCGAGCTGGGCGACGCGTCGCAGCACGGTCGAGTGGTTCACACCGAGGCGCTCGGCGGCAGCCCGCACGGAGCCTCCGCGCGAGACGGCAAGAAAGTAGCGAACGTCATCCCAGTCGATCATGGTGCAATCCGGCACCGCGCGGTGCGCCTTCCAAAGCCCGTATTTAACACATCGAACAGCAGTACGGGCGGTCATCATAGCCTATGTCGACGAGCGCGGCCCAATTTCGAACGGCGGACGCCGATCGTCGCGGCTGGCCTCAGTCGTCCAGCCGGATCGAGTTCGCACCACCGATGTGCGCGCTTCCGCACTCAACACCTGACGCCGGCGGACCCATTTCGAGGTTCTCGGAGGCAGATGCTGTCCCGACACCACGAAAGGAGAAGTCATGGGAAAGCTTGAGGGTAAGGTTGCAGTCATCACGGGTGGATCGAGCGGCATGGCGCTGGCGAGCGCCAAGCGGTTCGTTGAAGAAGGCGCCTATGTTTTCATCACGGGCCGGAGACAGGAGGCGCTGGACGAGGCCGTCAAGCTGATCGGCCGGAACGTGACCGGCGTGCGCGGCGATGCGGCCAATCTCGATGACCTCGACCGCCTGTTCGATACAGTCAAGCGGGAAAAGGGCAAGATCGACGTCCTGTATGCGAGCGCCGGCACGGGCGAAGCCGTCCCACTGGGCGAGATTACCGAGCAGCATTTCGATGCGACCTTCGGCCTGAATACGCGCGGCACGCTGTTCACGGTGCAAAAGGCGTTGCCGCTGTTCAACGATGGCGGATCGATCTTCATGACCGGATCAGTTGCTTCGGTGAAAGGTTTTCCTGGTTACAGCGTGTATGCGGCGAGCAAGGCGGCGTTGCACGCATTCGCACGCGGGTGGCTCAACGAGCTGAAGGGAAGGAATATCCGGGTGAACGTGCTGCACCCGGGGCCGATCGCCACACCGATGCAGGACCAAGTTCTCGACGAGGAGGGGAAGCGGATGTTCGAATCCCTGATCCCGCGGGGAAAGATGGGGCGTCCTGAGGAAATTGCGACGGCCGCGCTGTTTCTTGCTTCCGACGATTCGAGCTTCGTGAATGGGGTGGAGTTGTCTGTCGATGGCGGCTTCTCGGCCATCTGAAATCGCGCCGGATCGCGGGAAGCGGCTGACCGGCGGGAACTAGCGTGTCCATGGTGGAACGACCACGCAAAGGTCGCCACACAGCGGAACGAATAACCCAGCGCCGTTGAAGGCCGGGGAATCAATACCAACACGGATCGGAGAAGCATTATGAGCTACGCAATTGTAGGATTCGGTAAGATAGGCCAGGCCCTCGCCCACGCCTTCGCCCGTAAAAACATCGACGTGACCGTCGCGAGCCGCCGGCCGCCCGAGGCGCTGGCGCCGCAGGCTCGGGCGATTGGACCCACGGTCGTCGCCAAGTCGCTGCGGGATGCACTCGAGGCCGACACAATCATCTTGGCGGTCCCGTTCGGGGAACATCGCGAGGTTGCGAAGGTCCTGCCGAGTTGGAAAGGCAAGACGGTCATCGACGCGATGAACGCGTTTCCAGTCCCTGAAGAGCTGGACGGTCTCCCGTCCT